>JBEKMT010000295.1:0-4123 GCA_050008355.1 Verrucomicrobiota bacterium | reverse complement strand
CAAAAAGTCCGTAAATATCAGGCCGGCCATCCTGATCACCCTGATAATTTCAAACCTCTCATATCTGCTGGAGGTCGTCGCCAAGATTCCGGAACCTCAGTATATACTGCCGCTTCTGGCCTGGCTGGTGGTGGTTGCCGCCTTCGGCTTGAACCGCCTTGCGACCAGTTCGTGTAGTCATGGTCGGCGCGCGGCTATTACATTGGTGGTTGCTTTGCACTTGCTGGTGGCGTTCGTTTTCACGTGCGATCTGAAGGCATCACATGTTCCCGCCTTCAAAGACATCGAAAATGCAGCCAAACTGATTCCAGCCAACAGCCGAGTGATCGCCGCTTATCCCTTTTACGGTGCCGGACCGGCGATTTGGTTAAACCGGAATACGTACGCTGTGCATACCCCGGAAGAGCTGGAACCCGTCCTGCCGGAACTCCAAAAGGACGGCTTTGACTATATTATTATCCTCGATGTCAAAAGTCACTCCGTAAACCCGCATGTCGGGTTGGCTGACCTGGGCAGGATGGGATCAACCCTGTTTCACTCCGCCAACGGCACCAACGCGCAACCACCAGCAAACCTGATTGATTATACGTCAACGAATTCTCCGTTCCGCCAATTTTGCGACCATCGATTCACGCGGTTGTACTCAACCCGGTACGTGGTTTTATATTCTTTGACCCCGGCGAGTCGCCTTTGAAGCCCTGCCACCAGGCAATGCAATTCCCAAATTCAATGATTCAAAAATCCGCCACTGGATTCGCAAGATCTGCGTCTAAATAGCTAATAACGTCCGATGGCTGTCCCTGCTCCTAGGACGAGGATTGGCGCCGATCATTGGCTCAGCACGCGAGCGAGCAAAACCCTCGCGCGAAAGCGCAGATTCTATTTGCTTTCCACACCTTAAACTCATCCCTCATCGGGCCAACATCGGTCTAATGACGGCCAAATGCTTTTCCGCAAATGCCTCCACCTGTGGCCAAACGTCCTCCACCTTCACATCGCTCAGGCAGAAAGGTCTCGCATAGCGGCAATAATCAGAACAGGGTTTATACGGACAGGCCTTGCCTTCGAACACTTCTGCGGTCGCGCTTAACGGAGCAAACCACTCGGATAACTGCGGCCCAAAAATCGTGAAAGTCGGCAATCCGAAATACGCCGCCAGATGGCCGGGGCCGGAATCATTGCCGATGAAAATGCCTGCCCGATCCATGAGCGCTAGCAATTCTGTGACATTCCGCGGGCAAACCGGCTGTTCCCCACGGCTCTGCCACCAGGCCAGCTGGTCGGTATCACAAGCAATTTGTACCGGGACGTTCATGTCGCGTAGCCGGGCTGCAAGGTCGTGGAACTTTTCCAGCGGCCACACGCGAACCGGCAATCGCGCACCGGAATGGACGAGGGCAAAGCACTCCGGAGATCGGTGCGGCGGGTGGGCTTCCCGGCCGGCAACCAAATCGAGTCCCAGCACACGTCCGGCAATATTCCAAAACTCGCCGTGATGCGATGCTGCTGCAGGACGCTGCAATGACCTCGTGAGCAATCTCTGGCTTTGCAAGCGCGGGAAACCCAATCGTTCACGGGCTCCGGAAAGTCTCAGCACCAAATGGTCGCGGGGATCCCAGCGCGCCGAGATGGCGCATTCAAAACTCTCGGAAACCAGGCGCATGCGCAACTGCAACATCTCGCGCCAGGGCCAGTTCCAGAAATGGTATTTGCCGCGAAATGCCGTCCACGGTGCCTTACACGTGATCACCTGGATCGACGGCCACAGGCGCGGGCGCAGTTCCAGCGCAAACGGCTTGGCGAGCAGCGTGACGGCGAATTTTTCGGCGGCGGCCCGCAAGAAAGGAGTGGCAATCACCAAATCACCCAACCCCCAGAGTTCCATCACCAGCAATTTGGGTTTGTCAGCCACACGGATTATATCGGCTGCGGTTGTGGTCGCGGCCGTGGCCGCAACCACGGTTTGAGTTGCGGACTGGTCGCAGGCTTAAGGCTGGATTTTGGCCCGAGTATCCCTCCGTTGAGCGCGATGCTAAACCCGACCATCTTGGCAAAGCCAAAAATAGCATCAGAATACGCGCCAAATATGAAATAGAAACCGATCAAACTGACCGTGTATTGGCCCAAGAAAAAAATATTAACGACTTTCAACTGTGGATCCCCGAATTTAAGGTTTCGATACAGAGCCCGTAATCCCGCGAAGGTGAACCACAAGAATGTGATCCCCCCCCAAACGCCAAACGGGATCAATGTGGAAAGTGGTCCATTGTGATAATCGCCAGCGACCGCCAATGACCCTTCACTGGCATCCATTTGTGCTTCGGCACCATTGGCGAAGTCGCCATTGCCGATCATCGTAAAATCATCCGCCGTCAGCGCATAACCTTTGCCGAGAAGAAGATATTGCGGAACTTGTGGCCAAAGGTCATGCCACATCTTGTACCGCCATTCCGAAGAGCCCTCTGCATCCGCCCGAGCGAGAGGGTCGATATCCAACGGCAGGAAAGAGAGGGAACGCTGGAAGGTGTAAGGCAGCTTATTTGCCATTGGCACCAATAGGCAAGACCCTACCAAGCCAACAAGCATGAAAAGCGGCAGCAACCTTGTGCGGTGCAATCCTTCCATGAAAAACATAAAAATGCACAGCATTGCGAAACCAAAAAGGACGTTGCGAAAACCGCCCAACATTGTGAGTGCAAACATAGCCGCAAAGAGAGGAACCCGCCACCAAGCTTTGCCACCGGCAAATATTCCACGCAGACCATACCTAGCCAGCATGAAACTGACTAGGGTTCCGGCGGAGGTTCCTATAAATCCCAGACGAGTATGACCGATTTCCCATTGTTGACCGGGCAGTTGCGGGGCTGGGGGGACAATAAAATTAATAATTTGCAATGGCTTTGGCAACACCGGCCCCAGATCGCTGATGAATGCCGGCAGCGACGACAGAATAAACAGCCCGACATATAACTTCCTGTGCTCCTTGGGAATCTTGCGACTGATCAAGGCGAAAAAGGTGCCGATACCCAAGAACAAGGTGATGTATTTTTTGCCCCCTCCCAGCCCGCCTCCCAACTGATGCAAGCCGATGCCGCCGGTCAGCTTCGCTGTGAGGTAAGCCATTAAGGCGGTGAAGACCAGCGGCCACGTGATGCTGGGGGCGCTAATGAATCGTCGCTTGCTGTTTAGCGCCCGCTCTATAATGGCAATGGCCAAGCTCAGGATGACGAGGACTTCCCACAGCGGCGGGCTGCCTTTCAGGAAAAAAATGATGATGGGTGAACCGAGCCCGAATACCATGATGGGATAGTGGAATTTGATAAAAAGCGGCGAAAGCATGAGTGCAACCAGCGCCCCCACCACGAACAGATTGCCATACGTCGGATTATTCCCCACGTCCGTGAGGATGTAACCCAAAATAATGGCGAGCGGGACGCAGATCGCATAAGTGATCAGCACCCGCATTAAAGCTGCCGGATTCGAAACCATGGCAAAATAGAACGTGACTCGCCCCAGAATAAACCAACCCCGGCGTTTTCCGCAACCCGAATTCAAGTCAAAACCCGCTAGAGCATGAAAATTTCAAGCGAGGGTCGTTATGACTGCTGATTTCCAGAGCGTTTCCAAAAAGATATCGCCGCTCGAGGCCAGGATTTTTGATCGGCCAGTCCAGCTTGGACCTACAGCAATTGGTGCCAATCATCGGCCTTTGGCGGAGGCTCAAGCCGCATACGCGATCCCACTCAGTGAGTAATTCCAATCATCGGGCGGCCCCACTCAGTGGGTGGTCCCGCCCATCCGGTTCGCGTGGATTAGTGTCCATTAGTGGTTTCAAAACCAAGTTCAAAAAAATCGCTCAAAACGGGACCGTCCCGTTTTCTTCCTCCCCGGCGCTGCTAAGGTCGGTGGTTATGAAAGATCAAATTAATCATAACACCAGTACCACCACCAAATCACCCTCACCGGCTCAAATCGCCGCCAACCGCGCCAATGCCCTAAAGTCCACCGGCCCCAAAACCGTCGCCGGACGCAACGCCTCCAGGATGAACGCCCTTAAACACGGCATCTTCTCCTCCGAAATCCTCGTCCGCGGCCGCTACTTCCAGGAAAACCCCGAAGAATT
>JBEKMT010000294.1:0-4162 GCA_050008355.1 Verrucomicrobiota bacterium | reverse complement strand
GTGCTGCGAGGATTAAGTTGTCGCCTCGCCGGGCCAGTCCCGATGGACTCATGTAAGCACAGCAATGCGATCATTTTATTTACCAAGCTCCCTGACGGACCGGCACAAACTTTTGATAAGCTGTCATAGAGTGTCATGCTTCACCAGGCCATAGAACATCAAGTCTCTCGAAAATGAGCAAATCTACCTCCATGAAAATCGGGGCGCTGGTTCCCGTGCGCCTATCCTCGCAGCGGATGCCCGGTAAAGCGCTAATGTCAATCGCCAACCGACCGGCCATCCTGCATCTCTTGGATCGGTTATTTGCTTCGCGCTATCTGCGACCTGCTGATGTAGTTCTCTGCACCACTACTGACCCGAGCGACGATCCGCTGGTGCCGATTGCGGAATCGGTGGGAGCAAGGGTATTTCGTGGCAGTCGCGATAATATTATCGATCGATTCCACTCAGCGGTAACCAAGTTTGGATTTGATGCAGTGATTCAGGCGGATGGGGATGATCCGTGCAGCGAACCAACCTACATGGACCTCTGCATGGAGCGCCTGATCGAAGATCCCAAACTTGGGATCGTGGTCACCGAGGGCGTGCCCCTGGGTCTCGGGTCGAAGGCAATCCGCACTTCCGCGATTCAAACGGTCTGGGAGAAGCATGTCACGCAACAGAACGACACCGGGTTCATCTGGTATTTTACCCGGACCGGATTGTGCGCCAAGGCAAGCGTCAAGCCGACGGGGCCCGAACATGTCCATGACACCGCGCGTCTTACTCTGGATTATCCGGAAGATCTGGCCTTTTTTCAGGCTCTTTTCGGAGAGTTGTATAAAGAAAAAGCCATTTTTGGGATTAGCGAGATCGTTTCGCTGCTGCGTCGTCGGCCTGAGCTTGTGGAAATCAACTCCAAGATGAATGAGAAGTATTGGAGCCGGACTCAAGAACTGGCGCAGTTGGAATATAAATCAGACGGTAAAATTCAAAAAATAGGAGGTTAAAAATGAAAATTGGTGTTATCGGTTTGGGATCGATGGGGAAGCGGCGGGTTCGAGACCTGCAGACGCTGGGGTGTGATATCACGGGGTTTGACGGACGCCCCGACCGAATGGCCGAGGCTCAAAAAATGTTCAATATCTCAACGGTCGGCAGTTTTGCCGGCCTGTTGGAGAAAAAGCCAGATGCGCTGGTGATTTCGGTTCCTCCGGACCAGCATCTTGAATTCTACAAACGCAGTTTTGATGCTAAACTGCCGTTTTTTAGCGAGATGAACGTGCTGACGCCTGAAGCCTCCTGGTTCGGCAGCAAAGAGGCCGAAGCCGGGATCCGCAGCTATCCGTCCTGTACCTGGCAATTCTATCCGCTGTTCAGGCTTTTGAAGGATCAATTGGGCGAATTGGGGTTTAATCGCATCAACACGGTCCACTATCATTATGGTGGTTATTTGCCGTTCTGGCACCCATGGGAACCCTATAGCGAATTTTATGCCGGGCGCAGTCGCTTGTGCTGTGCTGCCAGAGAAATGGTTCCCTTTGAGCTCGAATGGTTGCGTTGGGTTTTCGGTCCGGTCAAAGCTGTCTCTTGTACTTACGGGCGTAAATCAGAATGGGTTACGGACATTGACGACACCTACGCTCTGATGTTGGAATTCGAGTCAGGCCTTTTTGCCACGATGATCATCGAGTTGCACCAGCCGGCCCCATTCAGAGTGGCGCGCATCGCCTGCCGGAAAAGCAGTTTTACGCTCGACATGGCTGCGCACGAACTGCGGCGCTACGAACTGGAAACTGATAGTTGGAAGATCATGAAACCTCCGGGGCTGCGCTCTCTGGGGTCCTTCAACTTTGAACAGGTTTATTTCGACGAGATGCGGTCTTTGTTCGATGCCCTCCAAGGCCGTGCGCCGTTCCCCAAGACGTGGGCGGAGGATCGCCATTTATCCGATGTGCTGGTCGCCGCGGAGGAGAGCTGGAAAAGGCGCGCCTGGGTTAATGTGAGTGAGGTTGAGAAGACTTATGACGGTCAGTCCTGGATTCCGAAAAAATCCACTTGAATACATTGATGCCTGGCAAGTTTCCGAGCAAATCGATGAAAACACCTTATAGTTTGGAAGAGTTTCGCAGTGCTCTCGCCAGTGTTGGCCTGACCAAAGGGGATACGGTATACTTCCAGGTGTCGCATGACGCCCTGGGTGAACTCCAGGCGACAGGCAACCAGTCTGTTCCCGAGCTTCTGTTTCAATGTTTACGCACGGTTGTTGGCGAAGAGGGCACGATTCTCGTGCCGACATATACCTTCTCGTTTTTCAATCGTGTTGAATTTGACATTAATAATAGTCCGACTCCCGGTGGAGCCTGGAGCACCTCGGTTGATTTCCTCGAGTTCTTTCGTCGGCAGCCCGGGGTGGTTCGATCGCGCGATCCAATTTACTCCGTCGCGGCCATCGGACGAGGAGCGAAGGAATTACTTGCGGACTTGCCAAACAGCTGTTTCGGTGAGGGATCAGTGCATCATCGATTGCAGCAGGCGAACGGCAAGATTTGCACGATTGGCGTTGGCATCGAGGAAGCCACTTTCTGGAACCATGTCGAAGAGATGGCAAGGGTGCCATTCAAATTTAAAAAGCTCTTTTCAGGATATACTCGGGAGTTATCGATTCGGGAAAAAATCGGGTGGGTTTGCAATGTTTCGCTTCAGGTACAAAACGGCCAGACAAACCGGCAGTTGCTTGGCGGGCTATGTCGGTCTTCGAGCAAATGCGCCTCTGCGCGCGTGGGCTCCGGCGAAATCACGTGCATGACGGCGGCAAACATGGCGGCACTCCTCTCCGGGGAGTTGGCAAAAGCACCTTGGTACACGGCGCAAGGGCCTGCCGGCCTGCCGATGGAACTTGAACGGGCCAGGGTGGCTGCTCCCCGGTTTGAGGTGAAGTTGCCTGGGAACGCCACCATGCCTGAACTAATTCAGGCTCTTTGGAAATTGCCTCGTGACATTGTATCCGAAGGATATGATGCCGCGCTGTTGGCCTTGGCCAGGCAAGTGCCCATGACCATTCACGAATATCCCACCGGCACCGAATGCTGGTCTTGGTTCATCCCCGAAAAGTGGATGTGTCGTGAAGCGTTTCTTGAGACCCTCGACGGAAGAAAGCTGTTTTCCTATACGGATAATCCGCTCCACGTAGTGTCCTACTCACTGCCATTCGAAGGAGAGGTGTCGCGCAGAGAGCTATTCGAGCATTTGCACGTTCATCACCGGATTCCCGAAGCTGTACCCTTCATTTTCAAATATTATGAGCGCGATTGGGGTTTGTGTTGCAGCAAGCAGTTAAAGGACACTTTGCTTGATGAACGGTACCGGGTCGTGATCAAGAGTGAATTCAGCTTTGGCACCTTGAAGGTTGGCGAGGTCGTTGTCCCCGGTGAATCGGAAGAGAGCATCATGCTGTGTGCGCACTTATGCCACCCGGCCATGGTCAACGATGATTTGGCCGGCGTCGTGGTCGGCGTGAAGGTGATGCAGGAATTGCTCAAGCGGAAGAAACTCCATTATACCTACCGCTTTTCCATTGTGCCCGAAACCATTGGTTCGGTGGCCTACCTGAGTCAAAACGAAAAGCTTTTTCCCAAATTGAAAGGTGGATTGTTTCTCGAAATGCTGGGACTGGACAACCCACATGCCCTGCAGCTGTCATTTTCCGGAAACACGGAAATCGATCACTGCTTTAGCTTGGCACTCAAGGAACAGGATCTGTATGGTTGGACCGGTGCCTACCGGACCATCATCGGCAACGACGAGCGGCAGTATAATGCCCCGGGGGTCAGAATCCCAATGCTATCCTTGTCCAGGGTCCTCCCCCCTTCGGCGGCGGACTGGCCCTATCGCGAATATCATTCGAGCCACGACACACCTGAGACTGCCTCGACCCGGCGTCTTGAGCATTCCTGTGAAACGATCTTGAAAATGATCGACACATTTGAAAAGAATGTAATTCCAGTCAACCGCTTCAAAGGCGAAATCTTTTGTTCCCGATACGGTCTATTTATCGATCCTTACGAGAACCCGGAAGGCAGCCGGTGCCTTTTCAATATTATGGATGCGATCGACGGTACGCGTTCTGTGGCTGAGATCGCCCGCCATTGCAATATTTCGTTCAGCTCTGTCTCCTCTACTG
>JBEKMT010000293.1:0-4240 GCA_050008355.1 Verrucomicrobiota bacterium | reverse complement strand
ATAGACGTTCCGCACGAATTTCTGCGCTGTGACCATTTCACCGGCTTCCAACGCTTTCCAGCGGCCTTCAGTTGCATCCCAGGTGGCATTGAACAGGATGCAATGGCTGTGCAAGTGCGGGTCTAATGCCCTGGACGTGTCATGCCGGAATATCGCGCCGACCACATTGCCCGTATTCCGATGTGAATACTGATTTTGTTTGCGGATGCGAGTGGCAGCGTAAGTTTGCAAATGACGCATCGCCACCGTCACCGCCTCGTCATGCGCCTGGATGATCCGTTTATCATTCCCAACGAGCGCCGCGATGGAAACTGATTTTGGCGGTGACAGCGTGAAATCGTAGAACACCCGACGATTGGCCGATTCGTGGACGTTCCCATTTTTGTCCACGGTATTGCGTTTGGTGTTCATCCGTGGTGTCAATTGCTCCTCGGTTTGCGGATGAAGGTTGTGACAGAGATTCAGGAAATCTTTTTCAGTGGTGATGCCCGATAATTTCAATTCCTTCGCCCCTTCACCGAACCACTGACCGGAAACACTCCGGCCTTCCATGTAGTAATCACCGACCCGTAAATGTTCACGGAAATATGATTCTGCATTTCCCAAACTGTATTGCGCCTTCATCGTCAACATGGCGGTAAGCTAAACCATCAGGAGCCAAATCTTGCGCTATGGGTGACGCAAGATGCACACGAGTCCGTGTTAATGGTAATCAGGATAGAACATGGGACGCTGTTCTCCTTGCGAGTGCAAGGGTCAGCCATAACAACGAAAACGCCAACGAAAAATCAACAGCCGTTGAACAAAAAGATCATGAATGCACCAATTATATCCGCCGACGCGAAGGCTCGCCTGACCGAAGCCGTTAAAAATTACACGCCGCCCACGCCGGAAAAATACCGCGCGTTGAACGAAGTCAAAGAATCCATTATGGCCTTGCGGGAACGCAAAGCCTCGTATGAAACCATCCGCGCCATGTTGCACGAGAACGCCGGCATTGAGGTGTCGCACCAGACCGTCGCCCGCTACTGCCGCGAGGTGCTGGATGCAGTCAGGCCAAAGAAACCACGCCGTCCCAAGACGCCCCCAACCGAACCACCGGCAGCCACCCAAGGGGAATTGGCCACACGTCAGCCTGTTAGTCAGTCACGGTCACGTGAACCGCGAGTCACGCCTTCAAAAAATCTTTAGCGCAGCAGCGCAGGCGTCGCCAGTCGCGGCGACCAAGAGCGACTCAAAAGCAGCCCGCCCATCCTATAAATCAAAAGCCTTTGGTGGTTCAAAGTCCGCGACCAACGCACGTTACACAGCCCTGTAACGCGCGCTCGTCGCGGACGAACAAGGGAGAGCGCAGTCGCGCCCGCTTCCGTCTGGCATTGGCGTCGCCGCTCCGGCACGCGGCTTCACTCATGCCGTTCCGCCGCGCCGCCTGCCGCTTACCGCCGCCAATGCCAGACCGAAGCAGATGTAAAAACGAAAAGGTGCTAGGTATCGTACATAAAGCCGACGGGCGTGGACAAAATGTCGCTTGCCGGAATAGCGAGCAGTTGAATCTTCCGATAATCTTCCGCCCCGGCGCTGCAATCTACCGATGAACAATCGTCCGATAATCGTCCGGCCAAACCCGGTAATCGTCCGATTTAGTGTACGTGGCATCCAGCGTGAATCGTCAGACAATCGTCAGATGGATGCTCCGAATCGTCAGATTCCACTTCCCGCCCGCCGAACCGCAAATCGAAACGGCAATCCCGCTACCGGGCGAAATAATCAATCGGCAGCGCATCCGCTGTATGCCGTGCGCGTGAATCTGCTGTTCCATTATATGTCGCCGGTCGTCGCGTCAAGGTAGTCAGTCCTCATGCCGGACTGCTCCACCGTTGACACGCCGACCGACGACAGGAACTTGCTTTTGGAAATCACGCGCAGGAAGGATTTTTCGCGGCAGGGAATTTAATCTGATGAAATCATTTGTGATGCATAGAACCACCGCTGCCAGATTTTTGCTCGGCTTTTATTTTATTGCCATGCCATAACATGACTCGAACTGCCATGCGACTGAAGGCCGAATAAAAACCAGATTTCTCGGCACTTGGATTTGCTCCAATGCCGGGATATGCTCGACGCCATCGTAGCAACATGCCTAACGCCCTCAATCTCGACCTGAAAAAACTCCAAACCCGCGCTTTTGACCGGGCGGAGTGGGCCGGGGAAGCCCTCCGGCGCTACCATGCTGCCAAGCCAAAGCTGGATGCGGCGGTGGTTCAATCGCTGCGCGGACTTTATCAATGGATGTTCGTCCCTCCCACGCTCTGGCCGTTTAATGTTCAGGACGTGCTGGAAGATTGCCTGCGCAAGGCAAAGCTGGCTTGGTTGCTCATGCGATGACCTCCGGCGCTAGAGTGGCCAACTCACCCACCGTCATCGGCGGATAGATCTTGGTGGGCTTGAAAATCTCGTGCTTTCCGTTTTGAGCGAAGAGCGAGTCGGCACCGCCAAAAATGGTGAGGTTGTCGAGTCGGAAGTCACGCCGTTGGAACCTTCCCTTTCCGAGGTAGTTGTAGGTGTCACCGCCACGTTTAAAACGGATATCAGCGCGGTGCGGAAATTGCCTGTATGCCGCAGCCACGCGTAAAGCGCAACAGGCACAACGTGCATGGAATAGCGGCCTGAATGTTGCCCTTGCTTCACTCTCTCTGATGCGGCAAATTTAATTCCCTTGATGTCAGGCTCAACTCAAAGTGGCAGTCAGGGGTTGAAAAGCAGCGGCTCACCTTCGCGATTTTGGTCGGCAACTGCAGTCCGGTGGGTGTTGCCTATTGTTTTCGTTGGTGCAGCGCTCATTTTCTCAAAGATACTAGACCGCTACTGGCACTCCACTCCCTTTGCTTCATTATTCATTTGCGCTGTTATGATCAGCGCTTGGGTTGGCGGCTTTGGGCCGGGCCTGCTGGCGGTGACGCTTTCCATTCTGGCTTTCGAATATTTCTTCCTGCCTCCGATCTTTTCATCGGTTGTGGACTGGAACGCGTTGCCTCGCCTAATCCTCTTCGCGGTGTCGGCGCTGATGGTCGCCTTGCTGGCCGGTTCGCAAAGGAGCAGGGCGGATTCCCTCAGGCGGACGCGGGATGAGCTGGCCGCGAAAGTGCAAGAACTTAAGACCGTGAACGAGGCATTGCATACCGAGAACGCCGAACGAAAGCGGGCCGAAGGTGCGCTGCGGCGCAGCGAAGGCTATTTATCCGAAGCACAGCGACTAAGCCACACGGGCAGTTTCGGCTGGCTGGTTTCCACCGGCGAACTTTTCTGGTCAGAGGAGACTTTTCAAATCTTCCAATACGAGCGGGCATTGAAACCATCTATCGATCTTGTTCTGCAACGGGTTCATCCGGAAGACCGTGATCTCGTGAAACGGACAATCGAACGCGCCTCTCAGGCGGGGACGGATTTTGATTTTGAACATCGGTTGCTGATGCCGGATGGTTCGGTCAAACATCTACACGTTGTGGCTCATGCCGAAAGAGACGCGTCGAGCGCATTTGAGTTGGTGGGGGCGGTGATGGACGTCACGGTGGCCAAGGAGGCGGCAGACAAGATTCGACTGATTATCAACACGGTGCCCGGACTGCTCTGGACGGCGCGGCCGGACGGCTGGGTGGATTTTCTCAACCAACGCTGGTTGGATTACACGGGAATGACCTTGGAACATGGGCTGGGGTGGGCTTGGCAACCGGGGTATCACCCCGACGATCTTGGCAACGTCTTAGACAAATGGCGGGCCGCAGTGGCGGAAAGGAAACCCTTGGAGGTCGAAGCCCGTGTCAGAAGGTTCGATGGCGAATACCGGTGGTTCGTGAAACGCGCCTTCCCTTTGTTTGACAACGCCGGACGCGTGCTCGGTTGGTATGGAGGCAATATTGACATTCACGACCTGAAACAGGCCGAAGAAAAATTGCGGCGCACCGAAAATTATTTGTCAGAAGGTCAGCGCTTGAGTCACACTGGCAGTTGGGCATGGTCAGTCAAGACGAAGGAAAATCTCTTCTGGTCCAGGGAGCAATATCGCATTTTTGGGTTCAATCCTGACACGGAGAGCGGGCGCTACGGGCACGCGCGAGACCGGATTCACCCGGCTGACCTGCGGGCCTTTGATGAGACCCTTGAGCAGGCCATCCAGAATCAAAAAGATTTTGTGATAGACTTTCGGATCCTTCTCCCAGGTGGGGAGGTGAAGCATGTGCAC
>JBEKMT010000292.1:0-4322 GCA_050008355.1 Verrucomicrobiota bacterium | reverse complement strand
ACTCGTCCGCGCCCGACTGGGACTGACCAAGCAATGAGACGGCGTAAATTTCTTCAACTCGCCACCTTGAGCGGCGTGGGTGTTTTGGCGGCGCGTTCCGCACCAGCTCAACCGTCACAGCCGTTGCTTTCCGCGACGGTTCCTTTCCGAGTCAAGCCGTTTAAGCTTGAGGAGTGGGCCATCGCCGATCTCCAGGCTGCGATGAAATCGGGGGCGGAAACTGCCGTATCGCTGGCGAAAAAGTATTTACGGCGGATTGAGGAGATGAATCTGCGAGGGCCAACTTTGCGTGCCGTGCTGGAGGTTAATCCGGATGTCTTGGGAATTGCGCGCGCGCGCGACCGCGAGCGCAAGGCAACGGGGCCGCGCGGGCCATTGCACGGAATCCCTGTGCTTATCAAGGACAATATCGATACACACGATCGCATGATGACCACCGCTGGATCGCTGGCATTGCTCAATTCGATTCCGCCGCTGGATTCGTTCGTTGTGCAAAAGCTTCGAGCAGCCGGCGCCGTCGTTTTGGGAAAGACGAATCTGAGCGAATGGGCCAACTTTCGGGGTGACCATTCGTCAAGCGGCTGGAGTGGGCGCGGCGGCCAAACGAATAACCCCTATGTCCTGGATCGGAATCCTTCCGGGTCCAGCTCAGGTTCAGCAGTGGGAGTGTCCGCGAATCTATGCGCCGTCGCCATCGGTACGGAGACGGATGGTTCCATTGTTTCACCGTCCTCAATTTGTGGCGTGGTCGGCATCAAACCAACAGTTGGATTGGTCAGCCGGGCGGGCATCATTCCCATCTCACGCAGTCAAGACACTGCCGGACCGATGGCGCGAACGGTGACCGACGCGGCCATTCTCCTGGGAGTTCTCACGGGGGTCGATGCTCGAGATGATGCCACACAGACCAGCCACGGCAAAACGTCTCACGATTACACACAATTTCTCGACCCGAACGGACTGCGTGGGGCACGTCTTGGAGTAGCGAGGCGCTATTTCGATTCCACCAGCGTTTCCGCCAAGGTAGTGGAAGCCGCCCTGAATGAGCTGAAGCGCTTGGGGGCGACGCTCGTTGATCCGCTGAATGACTCCGCTTTAGACCGCGTTGGTGAGGACGAGGAAACCGTTCTTAGTTACGAATTCAAGGCGGGCATAAACGCCTATCTCGATACTTTGGGGAAGGACGCGCCGGTGCGCACACTACAGGATTTGATTGAATTCAATCAGCGGAATGGAGAAAGGGAATTGTGTCACTTCGGTCAGGAGAACTTTTTGCAAGCGCAGGAAAAAGGCCCGTTGACGGACAAGGCCTACCTTGAAGCGCTGGAGAGGTGCCGTCGGTTGTCGCGCACAGAGGGAATTGACGCCTTGATGGACAAATTTCAACTGGACGCCATTGTGGCTCCCTCGGGTGGTCCGGCAGGAGTGACGGACCTGGTTTATGGAGACCGCGATGTGGGTGGTAGTTCATCGCCTGCGGCAGTGGCAGGCTATCCTAACATCACCGTTCCGGCCGGCGACCATCGCGGACTGCCCGTCGGAATTTCTTTCTTCGGTCGTGCCTGGAGTGAACCCGTGTTGATCAAGATCGCATTTGCTTTTGAACAGGGCACAAAGAGCCGCCGGCCGCCAACCTTCAGGCCGAGCATCATTTGAGGACAAATTATGGAGATGCCTAAATACCGGACCGTCCCGGTCAAGACTGACAGGATGCCGCCCGGCATACCCTATATTGTCGGCAACGAAGTGGCCGAGCGGTTCAGCTATTATGGCATGAATTCCATTCTGGTGATTTTCATGACCCAATATCTCATGAATGGCCGGGGCCAGCCGGATCACATGACTAATGCACAGGCGGATGCGTGGTATCACACGTTTGTTTCGGCGGTCTATTTCCTGCCGATCCTGGGTGCGCTCCTGGCGGATGCAGTTTTTGGCAAGTACCTGGTCATCCTTCTGCTGTCGTTGGTTTATTGCTTGGGACATTTTACGCTGGCCATCAATGACACACGGCTTGGCCTCTGGTTGGGCTTGGGCTTGATTGCCTTTGGCGCCGGCGGCATCAAGCCGTGTGTCAGCGCCAACGTGGGTGATCAGTTTGGGGCGATGAACCAGCATTTGCTGCCCCGAATATTCAATTGGTTTTACTTTTCGATCAACCTTGGTTCGGCTTTTTCCACGATGCTGGTTCCGGAGCTGCTGCAGCGGTTCGGGTCCAGAGTGGCTTTTGGCGTCCCGGGGATCGCCATGGTCATGGCCACGCTGGTTTTCTGGATCGGCCGCCGCAAATTTGTGCATATTCCTCCGGCTGGTTTGGGTCACTATACCCGGGAATTATTGCAATACGAAAACTGGAAGGCGCTGCTCAACCTGCTGATTCTGGTTCCGTTTGCGGCCATGTTCTGGGCTTTGTGGCAGCAGAATTTTTCCTCCTGGGTGGTGCAGGCGGAATCGATGGACCGTCATCTGTTCGGCCACGATTGGTTGCCGGCGCAAATTCAGACCGTGAATCCGGTCTTTGTGCTGATCATGCTGCCGCTGTTCTCTTATGTGATTTATCCCGCGGCGGCTCGGTTTGTAAAAGTGACGCCACTTCGCCGATTTGGCGTGGGTTTGTGGGCGGTGTTCATAGCGTTCATGATCGTCGGTTGGATCCAGACGCGTATCGATGCCGGACTGCATCCAACTATCCTGTGGCAAATTCTTGCGTTTGTCGTGCTCACCGCCGGTGAGGTTTCGCTTTCTGTGACGCATTTGGAGTTCTCTTATACACAGGCACCGAGGAAGATGAAGTCCCTCGTGATGTTCATGTATCTGGGTTCAATTTCTCTCGGCAACGTGTTCACCGCCGCGGTGAACTTTTTCATCCAAAATCCGGACGGAAGCGTAAAACTCTCCGGTGCCAGCTATTTCTTCTTCTTTGCAAAAATCATGCTGGTGACGGCAATCCTGTATGTTTTCGCGAGTCGATGGTATCGGGGCAAAACCTTTATTCAGGACGACGGAGAGGTTCAGCCGTCATAATCGGTGCGGTGGTTGTGGAGCTGGCGAGTCGGGTGGCTTCCGAGTTTTATTCGTGTCAAGGTGGGCAAGATGGCGTGCATTTAGAGCAGGCAACAGTGGATTTGACTTATATGCAAAACCCCCTTCAAAGGTAATCTGAAAAGGTTGCGTCAAAGTATTGACGGATTATGCCGCCCTGAGGATTCACATTTCCTGGCAAAATGAGAATGTTATCGAACCCGACACGCATCTTAGGACTGCTTTTTTTCCTGGTGCCGGCGGCCACGGTTTGGTCGCAGGTGCTGTACTCGGATTCATTCAACACCAAGATTAATTATCTCACCAATGGAATTGCAGGCACAATTTGGGACGGTGT
Source organism: Verrucomicrobiota bacterium (assembly GCA_050008355.1). Lineage (GTDB taxonomy): Bacteria > Verrucomicrobiota > Verrucomicrobiia > Limisphaerales > UBA11358 > UBA11358. The sequence continues at coordinate 943 of JBEKMT010000292.1, read as the reverse complement.
CTATTTTGGTGCGGGCGAGTTTGACAATACCGGGGTTTTAGGTCCGGGCGCGACGATCCAATGTGATGCAAATATCACCGCGGCGGACACCTTGACCCTGCAAACGACCGGCACGGCCTGGGAAAATGCCGATGATGACGGTTTTTTTCTTTTCAAAGTCGTGCCGGGAGATTTTTCCGCGGTCGTGCACGTGGCCAGTCCGTTTGACAATGCGCCTTACAACACGGCAGGGCTGCAGGCTCGGGCATTCTCGCCGGGAGGCAATCCTTTCAACGGCTCGGAAAACTTTGTTTCATGGACTCGTTTCGATGAATATGACTTCGCCAATTACCTTCGAAGCGAAATCGACGGGGGCGTCGACCAAATCAATCCGGGCGATTATCCCAACACGAATTATTGGTTGAGAGTTGACCGGGTGAACAGCACTAATTTTTATTTTTATCAAAGGGCTACTACAGCAGCGGCCTGGGAACCGGAAAGCTTTCCTTCACCGGTTGGCGGTACAAAGTTGGTGCGTGCTGATCTAGCCGGAACGCCTCTCCAGGTGGGCATCATCCATGCAACTTTCAGCGGTCAACTGGGCGTGCAATTCACCGGCTTCAGTTTGAGTGTTTCCAATGTGACTGCACTTGCCGTGCCGCCGCCTCCGTCCGGTTTAATCCTGACCACGAACGCTGGAAATGGTTTGGAGGTTGTGTGGCAGCCTGGCACAGGCAGCGCCGGCAGTTTGGTGGTGGTTTGGCCCGGCACGAATGGGGTGGTTAAGGAAATGCCGGCGAACAATTTTGCTTACGCCGGCAACGCCAGTTACGGATTGGGGAGTGCCCTGAGCGCCGCTGGTTATTATGTGGTCTATGCTGGTTCGGGCACCAATGTATCTGTCGATAATCTGGCGCTGAATACGACCTATAATGTGGCTGTTTTTAGTTACGCCGGCGCGGGA
>JBEKMT010000291.1:0-4353 GCA_050008355.1 Verrucomicrobiota bacterium | reverse complement strand
CTTGGATTCGCCAGCTGGGTCGCAGTCTTTCCGAAAATCAGATACATCAAAGCAGCCAGGACGACCAACACAGAAATGACAATCCAGGCAATCACCTTCATTCCTCCAATCGCCTTCCGCAGATCTCCATTGGGTTGACCTTTAGGATTCATGGGGCGGCAGTTTGGTAACTGGCCTCAACTTGTGCAGCGGCCACCAACAAATTAAACGTCCGCGCATTGATGATATTTGCCACGGTGTGTTTTGAGACAGCTAACAATTCAACGCTGGAGTGGTCAGCCAATAACAATTAGATTTTCAATCAGCGCGAGTAATTCCAACACAGCTAACGCAATTGCGCGCCTTCCGCACAGGAGATCAGTTGATCGGTGAAAACTCCGACCGGATCCTTTGGGATAAGTTTTTCGACCTGTGAACGGGCGGCAACCCCCATTTTTTGCCAATCATGGCGACGGTCCCACGCCGTTTCCAATGTCTGCTCCAGAATCTCTGCCGACGGAGCAGCCGCCACAAAGCCGGTTTCACCATCGACGCACAGCTCGGTGTTACCGGCTACATCCGTTACAACGGCCGGCCGGCCACACCACATGGCCTCCACCAACACCAGGGGAAGGCCTTCCAAACGAGAGGGCAGCACGAGAATATGGTTACTCCCCCAAATTGAGGCAATGTCCTTCACATGTCCCTTAAAATGAACCGTCTTCAACTGCAAAAGGTCGGCTAATCGCCGAAGCCCCTGCGCGCAGGGTCCCTCTCCATAGAGACTCACTTCCACAGCGCGTTCCCGCCACCGGGCTTGTGAGAGAGCTTGAAACAATAAATCCTGTCCCTTGGGGAATGGATCCAATCTGGCCACGCACGCGAGCCGCCAGACGCCGGTTTCTTCAGGCCAGGGAACCGGTTTGTCCGGCGATACGTTGAATGGATTCCGTACGACCAGCGAATTTGAAAGTTTTTTGCCGATTTGCCGCTCGCATAATTCCAGATTGCCTCGGGAAACAAAGAAAAAGGCTTTAGCAGCCGAGAACAGCTCGGACATGTTCGTAGCATCTGCGTCTGTTGGCCACCAGGCCTCGGCATTACATTGGCTGATAGCCACATAGGGAAGACCTGCGTCCTGACAAAGCTTCATCCACCAGAGGCCATCGGCAACTCCGCCTTGCGAAATCACCATGAGATCGGCCTTCTGCCTTCGGATCCAGTGAAAATCAAGTTCTTCCTGCCCCAGTAACCGCATGGCCTTGTGCCAGGCTCTGTCCACAACCGAATGGTTCAAGCATTGCTGGGTGCGGATACTGATGCCGGCATTAGCCAAGGCATTGAGTTTGGGTGAAAGCTCCGGCCAAAATTTCACGGACGCCAGAACTTCGTGACCGGCCTGGCGCAGTCGCAACGCGGTCTGACTCCAGAGTTCTTCTGACCCACCCCAGGGAGCAACTGACATCGAGCTGACAAAAATGAATTTCATAAACTGATTGGGCTGCAGTTGGCAGCCAGAACGGCAATCTTATAGATCGGGCAGCTTGTTGGCAGCAACCAGAGAGTAGAGCAACATTTTGTTCTCACCACGAATACTTAAACAGCGATTGCCAAAGCCAGTTAACTATTATGTTGTGCCTTCGTGCCGTTCAAGCGGAGCGATTTTGACCGCGGTTTCCGGCACAACATCATTCAAGGCCGGAAATAATCTCCGGTATTCCAGTAATTCAGCAAGATCAAGCTCGGCGCCGATGACTGCTTCTTGAGAATCTGCCTGCGCGAGCACCTTCCCTCGCGGATCAATAATGATGCTCAGACCCGGATAAGCATTGGAGGGATCCGAACCGCATCGATTTGTCGCTACAACGAAAGACTGATTTTCAATAGCGCGGGCGCGCAGCAAGGTCAACCAGTGCTCCTGCCGGGCGGTCGGCCAATTGGCAATGACGGTAAATACCTGTGCGCCACGCGATGCGGCGAGCCTAAAGACCTCCGGGAACCGCAGGTCATAGCAAATAAAAGGACTGACCAGATACTGCTCCAAGTTCAACAGCAGCACCTCTTTTCCCGGAGCATAGAAGTCGTCCTCCTTGGCGAAGGAAAAGGGGTGTATCTTTCGAAAACGACCGAGCTCCCTGCCCTGGGGAGAGACGATTACGGCTTCGTTGTAACTTCGCCCATCGTCACCCAATCTCGCCAGACCCGCGATGAAATAACACTTGAATTTTGAGGCCAATTTTTGCAAAAAGGCGGTGGTCCCGGACGGATCACCTTCAGATATTTCTCCCGGATTCATGCAAAACCCGGTGGCAAACATCTCCGGAAGCAGCACCAAGGCACCGGCCGGAATTTTGGCGGTATCGAGGAGCAACTCCACTTTCTGGAAATTGGCAGGCTTGTTCTTCCAAACGATGTCAAGTTGGCAGCAAAAAAATTTCATAAAATTGTGAGTAAGCGGTGGTTGGTTAAACGCCGGCCGAAGTTCCCTATGAACAATATCAATTTTCTGATCGTGTGTCTGTGGCTAGGAATAATAGCGACTTCCTCCCGTCCGGCAGCGAGAATTATCTATGTTTGAAAAACCAAGATGCGGCTGAGGCATGCCAGCCTGATTTCACACAGCAACAGAGTCAGCACAGAAAAACGGCCAATGTTTCAGGGAGATTCGAGTCGAAAAAAGGCGTTGTCTTCAGTCGGCGAAACGATGTATGGACTATTAGTGGCGCCATCGATATCAACCCACTCGCCGGGGTCGCCCAATCCGTCAGGGTCGGAAAGTGTTTGCAGATGACAGACAATGTTAGTCGGCCACGTCAACATGATGTTGGAATTGGTCAGAACGGTTGAGATCGCTAGCGGCGCGGTCTGTTGATAGACACGTATATAATCAACATCCATCTCAGCGGGAAGATAAGGGACCATCTGCTCGGCGGTGGGGCTGCCGGTGGGACCTCCGCCCATCGCCAGATCGAGGATGAAGAAAAATGGAATATTAAAAGGCGCGGGACTCGAAAAACCTGGAGGGGGGTTCCAATCCGTCGCCGTAGCATTGGTTACTCCGTCGACAATCCAGGAAATTGAATTTGTTGTCCAATAAATGCCGTAGGTGTGCCACTGCGTAATATCCTGCACGTAAGTCTGTGAGAATTGACTACCTCCATAATAATGGATCGCCCCCTGCAGAGTACTGTTAGTTTGAGAGTTGAAGTTTTCAAGAACATCGATTTCTCCGCAAAGCGGCCAGTCTCCATAAGGTGTATTTTGCGGGAACAACCAGATCTGAGGCCAAAGGCCTGTTCCCACGGGCAATTTCACCCGAAACTCAATAAGTCCGTAAAGCACGGCATAACTATCCGGCTCCACCGGCGTCTGGTCCGGGGTCGTGCATTGATCGGTTCCGGAACTGTTTATCCTACCTGAAGTGAACGGAACACCATTGGTTGGATCATCGAGGGCCAAAATACGTAGCATACCGTTGGAAACAACCACGTTTTGCGGGGTGTAATACTCAAACTCGTTAAAGCCCCAACCATCACAATTACCCTGATCGTAGAACCAAGTGTTGGTATTTAATGAAGTACCATTGAACTCGTCGCTCCAGACGATATTCCAATCAGCATGCGCGGAAACAGCTCCGCCCAAGGACAATATGGATAGAAGGATTGCAAACACAAAACAAGAGACGATCGCGAAAACAACGCAACCAATCCAACTTCTTTTCGGCAGGCTTTGCTCCAATTTATCCCTTCCAAGCATTCTCAAAAAATACAGCATTCTAAGATGAAGTTCAACTAGTATTTATAATGCAAACTTATCCTGATTAAAAACTCTAAGCTATTCATTGTGAATTTGTTATCAGGCAACAGCATTTCCCGGGGACACCGAACTTCCTCCAACCAAAACACTTGCCGGGGAAGCAGGCGCGCGCGAGAAATGAAGCATGCTTTCGAAAAATGTCGAATCGAGTTTTAAATTGGCTCCGCCGGCATAGTATTCGCGGGAATTTCGCAATGCATTGGCTCGCGCTTCCCCATACGCTTCCGGGTCGTTTAAGATGCGCCTTATTTCGCGGAGAGCGTCATCAGCTGGAAAGGTCTGTCCGTTGCGAAAACAAGCCAGATCCTCCGTCGCGAAGCACTCGGGCTCAACGAAGAAAGTGGGCAATCCCGAGGCGGCGGCAACCGTGAGCGCGCCACTGTTATTCCCAACCACCACCGAGGCCCGATTAAAGTTATCGTCCAGGGTCCATACCGGGTGTGAAATCTCGCAGAGTTCTGGATGTTCCCGGACAAGGTCCTTCCACGGATCCAATTCCACGACTGGCGCATAAGGATGCAAACGAATAATAACGCGTCGCGGCGGCGCGTCCGATTC
>JBEKMT010000290.1:0-4383 GCA_050008355.1 Verrucomicrobiota bacterium | reverse complement strand
ACCGGCGGCGGCGGCGGATGAGCCAAAAACCGTGAAGGAAGCCGTGGAAGCCCTAGCTTTCGCGGATACAGACCCGAAAGACAAGGGCAACCGGAAAGTCCGATATGAGGAGCCATTGAGCACGGAAAACCGGCAACAGGATATGTTTTTACTGCTGGCCGAGGCGATGGCGGCGATGGCATCAGACAAGAAGAAGGCTGAATTTTATCAGAAGCGACTGGAACGAGGAATGGAGTGGGACAAAAAAGAAAAGCGATGGAAATGGAAGGACGAAGATGAACCCGGAAAATGAATTTAACGACCGGCTGATCCGTCTGCCCGAGCTGGAACGGATTTTCGGCGTGTGCAAGCGGACGGTAAGACGGAAGGCGGAGGCTGGCGAGTTGCCGCCATTGGTTCGTAGCGGCGGCGTGGTGGGGATGCTCGAAAGCAAAGTAAAAGAATATTTTCGACGGTTAAGCGGGCAAAATGTAAATTGAACGAAAGGAAAAATATGATTGCTTACATTTATCGGCCAAAACGTCAGCGCAATGGCAAACAGGTTTTCAACCGGATTTGGCGGGCGCGGCTCAAATTAAATGGTGACGCCAAGGCGCGGGACATTTCGCTGAACTGCGCGGACAAACAAACCGCCGAACAAAAACTGCGGGATAGCATCCGTGATTATGAAAGGACGGCGGTTGGTTTGACGGCACCGGCAGCGCAACGCGAGACGTTTGAAAATCCAATGGAACGGCTGGTGGACGGCTACGTCGCCGATTTGAAGGCGTTGGGACGTTCCGCCGATCACGTCCGGCATGTGGACAAGCGTTTGCGTCGGCTCATGCGGGAATGCAAATGGCAAAACCTTCGTGAAGCCACGGCGGATTCATTCCTACGCTGGCGCACTGAACAAAAAAAATCTCCCAAAACCATCAATGAATATCAGGCGGCGCTGTCGGCAATGTTTTCCTGGCTCCGTAAACAAAACCGTGTCGCGGCCAATCCATTTGAACTCGTCAGCAAAGTGGATACGCGCGGCAAAGAAAGTTTCCATCGCCGGGCATTGAATGACGATGAAGCCCGGCAATTGCTGGCAGGACCGCACCGACCGCTCTATCTGCTCGCGCTGCACACCGGATTACGTCGCGGTGAAATCAATTCGTTGCGTTGGGGTGATTTGCATTTGGACGTGGCAAATCCGTTTTATGTCGTTCCAGTGGCAAAGAGCAAGAGCCGCAAGGAACAACCACGCCCGTTGCATCCCGAATTGGTGCAAGAATTGCATAAGCTAAAAGCCGCCGGAAAACTGAAGCCGGAAGATTTGGTCTTCCCCGAACAGGTTCCGCCGATGAAAGTGATCCGCGCGGACTTCAAGACAGCAGGCATTCCGCTGGTAGACGAACGCAGGCATCGGGTGGACTTCCATGCGTTGAGAATGACCTACATCACGCGCCTGCAACGGGCGGGTGTTTCGCCGCGTGAAGCCATGGAGTTGGCACGGCACAGCGATATGCGTCTGACGATGAAAACCTACACGGACGCGGCACAACTGCCGCTGGCGGCAACCGTCCGAGGACTGCCCTCGTTTGATGACTCACACATAGACTCACAAACTTTAGTCGCAGGCGGTCAATCCGTGTCACCGTCGGTCATCGGAGTGAAGCCTATCAAAGTAAGTAAAACCGTTGAGAACATTGATGAAAGTCGCAACTTGACTCCGGTTGTCGCACTCTGTCACTCTGAACATTCAAGCGGTGATATGGGGTTCGAATCCCCCTCTCTCCGCCATTCTGACTTTTCGGGACTCGTGGTGACAAGCGATGAGTCACGATGACTTTCGCCAGTGTTTGCAAGGCTGTTTTTGGTTTTCATCTCCCCAATATCAGGGACAGATGGTGACACCGTTTGACCCGTCGCGCCTAAATTTCGGGAGTCTATTCGGGAGTCAGCCCGTTCACCAAAACCCGGCAACGTATCCATCACTTCGCGCAAAGGCAATTGCCCGGCGTCAGTGTAGGTTTTCATCGTCAGGCGCATATCGCTGTGCCGTGCCAGTTCCATCGCAAGCCGGGGATGCACTTTCATGGTCGAAAGCCGGGTAATAAACGTCGTCCGCAACGCATGATAATCCATGCGGTGTCCGCGCTCGTCCAGAAACGGGATTCCCGCTTTTGCCAAGTCCTGCCGAAATTCCTTCATCTTCGGAACGCCGTTGACCACCACCAGATCGTCCGTTTTGCTGTCCGTCGGTTTCTGCTGCTGCAATACTTCGGCCAACTCACGATGCAACGGCAATGCCTGTTCCTTCCGGTTCTTGTTCACGGCGGCATGAATGCGCAGCAATCCGCCGGACTCGCCAAGCACCAGATTCGACCAGCGCAGCGTTTTGACTTCATTGCGCCGCAAACCCGCATACAACGGCAGCATATAGGCCAGTTTATTCTTGCCTGCCACGTTCAACAACTGGACGACTTGCGCATCCGACAATGCCCGCCGTTGAATCCGTTCCTTGCCGCGCGTGTCCGTGCGTTCCACCAGTTCAAAGGGGTTCACGCTGACGCGGCTTTGCTTGCGGAGCCACGTCCAAAAGGCCGAGAGCGTGGCCAGATATTCATTCAGGGTCTTGGGTGCTTTGTGCGCTTGCTCCTTGCGCCACGTTTGAAACGAGGCGGGCGTCACGTCTGCCAATCTCGTCCAGCCGCATTCCCGCACCAGCCGGCGCAGCCGCGTGTTCACATGGCGCAGGTGATCTACCGACCGTCCCAAAACGGTCAACTCATTAACGTATTCTGAAATCAGATCAAGCACCGGACTTTGCGCCGCCTCCCGTTCTGCTTTCGCCGGAATCAATCCTGCCGATTCGTGTTCCAGTTCCTGAATCAGCTTGTTCAATTTTTGTTGGGCGACTTGCTTGTCGGAGACGCCGAGGGAAATGTCGCGCACCTTGTTGTCGCCGGTGAGTTTGACGCGCGCCCGGTATAACCGGCCCGTTGTCCGCTTGCCGTTGCGATGCCGTTTTGGTTTGTAAATTCTCGCTTCCATATTTGATTCTCCTTTCGTTAATTTGCACCTTGTCCGCTCAACCGTCGAAAATATTCTTTAACTTTGCTTTCGAGCATCCCCACCACGCCACCGCTGCGAACCAACGGTGGCAACTCGCCAGCCTCCGCCTTCCGTCTTACTGTCCGCTTGCATACACCAAAAATCCGTTCCAGTTCGGGCAGGCGGATCAGCCGGTCATTAAATTCATTTTGCGGGTTCATCTTCGTCCTTCCATTTCCAGCGCTTTTCATTTTTGTCCCACTTCATTCCCTGTTCCAGCCGCTTCCGATAAAATTCAGCCTTCTTTTTGTCGGACGCCATCGCCGCCATTGCTTCCGCCAGCAGTAAAAACATATCCTGTTGCCGGTTTTCACGGTCAAATTCATCCTGCTCATATCGCACCTTCCGATCCCGCTTGTCTTTCGGGTCGGTGTCTGCAAAATCCAAGGCTTCCACGGCTTCTTTCACGGTTTTTGGTTCATCTGCCGATGCCGCCGGTTTGAGCTTTTTTCGCTGTTGCATCAGGCTTTCGTCCGGCTCATCCACATAACCCATCCGGCGTTTCATTTCCGCCACCCATGCCTTGCATTCACTCATGGACAACAGAATGTAGGGGCGCATTTTGACTTTGCGTTTGGTGCCGAAAAACGTGCTTTCAACGTGGGTGATGTAAAAGAAGAACGCGGTCAGCTTGCCTTCTTTGATGCGTTTGTGGACGGCGGCGCGTTGGACGGGCACGAACATGGTAACGCCGGCGGGTGAAATTCCGACATCCCCTTTGTAATGCAAGCCGAGGTCTTCAATCCACTGGCCGCATTCGGCGTGCGTCCCCTCCCGGCGATAGGCGCGCGTGCCTGGTGTTGGCTCGCCGACAATCTTGCGCAAATCTTTCGGCACTTCGATGAATGGAAACTCAATGAATCCCATATTTCTTACATTGTATCTTACTAGATACAGTTGTCAACCATAAATCGGCAGGCGATCTGAATTGTTCTTCAGACTGGTAAATTTTGAATTAATATTACAACACCAGTAGCGCCGCCGATTGCGCCGATTTCACCACGTTTGAAAATTTCCGATCAGCCGTGACCAGTTCTTGAGATTGGTCATCCGCTCTTTTAATCTACTCACCAAATTCATTGACAGACTGCATAAATTTATTGATTTGAGCTTGGTCGTCCCAATCCACGTCAGGAACGAGTTCCTTCGCTTTTTTTGCGTGTGCGTCGGCGCGCTGTTCGTCTGTGCGGTGCTCTTCACGTGCGCGTGCTATCTCGTCTGCCGCTGCCCCATGTTGTTTCATATAAAACTCCCACGTGAAAGCCATGGCCTTGAGTTTTGTAAAGGCAAAGCAATGTG
>JBEKMT010000029.1:0-34068 GCA_050008355.1 Verrucomicrobiota bacterium | reverse complement strand
TTCGCTTTTGGCAATGGCCGGGGCCGCAGACATTCAACAGCGGGTCCCACGCCCTCCGCAACGATTGGAAAGTAACTAAGCAAAAACCCGCCCGGCCCAATGCCCGGCGGGTTTGAAGATTAGCAGTGTTGATCAGGCTGCTTTGCGGCGCAACTGGCTTCCGATGGTAACCGCCATCAAACCAACACCAGCCAAAATACCGTAGGTGGAGGGTTCGGGAACGGGCGTGGCCGAAACTTGAAAGCCAATGCCTGTTAAATCCGTGGTGTACTGGGTGCCACTGTTGGAAGAAAACGCGAAGCCGGCTGCCGGCGCTGTGCCCGAAGAAGTGGTTGCGCCCGTGGGCGCATCGAAGGTTGTGCCGACGGTTGATCCAACCGCAACGTAATAGTAGCCTGTCGTCCTAATTAGGTAGTCGACACTGGCACTAGTCCAGCCAGTTGAATTGAACACCGCCGATCCGGAGGCGAGTGCGCTTGGGTTGCGTGAAATGCTGGAACCAAAAAGATAAAGGGTAGCGAGGTCGCCATTGCCACTGGCAATGGCGCTCAAATCAACCGCCAGTTGCGTGATGGTTGTGCCCGCCACAGCATAGAACTCTGCGGCTTGAAGTGACTGGCTGCTGATAATATCGGGGTTGCCGGTCGGCATTCCCGTGTCAAGTACCAATGCGGCCTTCGACACGTCACATAATAGGAAAGTGGAAACAACCAGGCTACCCTGTAAGACCAACTTTTTCATGAGACGAGTCTGACCTGTCGTGAGAGTGGATTCAAGGACTTGCTTGCAACGAATGAGTCACAATCATGTTTGGATTTCGTAACACTTCCTTTTTGGATGCTTGCCCACAGCTCCCGCAGGCCCCTTATTGTGATTTTCAGCTTGCTCATTGGATTTGCAAATTCTTTTTCCAGTCTACTATCGTCATTTTCTGGACACCGCGGACATTAACTTTCTTTTTTGGTTTGGGCTCCAAATTCCCTTTTTCTCCCGGATAAATCAAGATCGCCAGTTTGCGAGTTGGCCAATATTTGCGTACAGCCCGGCTGGATTTCCGCGGTCCAGATGGCTCGGTTGGATTTATTTGGGTCAACCGTTCCCTTCCGAGGCAAGAGCATCGCTTTACGCAACGCACCGGAGTTGTCCAACCACTCCTGGCGAGATAGGGCATCTGGATTGAGATTCAGGCACAGGAACGAAAACTCGCTCATGACTTGAGTTGGCCGCCCCACCACCAAAGGTGGAAAAGTCTGGCAGACAGACCTCGATGTAGCCAAAACCGTTGCAAAAGACGCCAGGAGCAATATTGCCAACGACCAGCAAGGCCCGCTGGAATGGAAAGGCACAGTGCGGATGGCCAGTCTTACAATCAGGAAACAGGACTTGGTGCTTATTTTAGATTAACTTCTTGATCCTAAATCCTTAACAGGTTTGCCGTGCATTTATATACCTCGGCAAAATCATGGTAAACTTAATAGCGTCAGCCGCCCTTGCCAAGCGAGGTTCATATTTGCGGGATGCGAGCGCATTGAACAACACGTGATTCGTTCCCATGACCGCAAAGCATCTGGCTTGCGTTTATTACCCGCGGGTGAATAATGCTTCGTTAATGGTGCGTATGAACAACCCTCTAAAGCCGACGAATGAGCAATAAGACCGTTTCCCTGGCGGCGCTTTTTGCTGCTTATGCAGCCTCGGCTCACACACAAACCATCATCACCGCTTGGAATTTTAAGAATGATTACGTGGCACCGGGCAGCGGGCTTGATTTCAGCTCATCTCCGGCTCCGTCCTTCGGATTCGGCACGGCAAGAGCCCTCGGAATGAGCAATTATTATGGTGGGACGAACAGCATCGATGGTTCGTACTTATTGTCACGCCCAGAAGGTTCAGCTGACGATTACGCCTGGTGTATTGCTGGAGATAGCACCAAGAACTGGTGCGAAGGCAATGGCTGGTCATCGCTTGCGCCAATTGGCAGCCAGGGTGCCGAGTTTGAGGTCAGCACGGTTGGCTTCGATAACATCCAAATTTCCTTCGATGTTGGCACGACGGCGCAGTCTGAACGGAACCTCGAGGTGGAATATACCATTAACGGCAGCACATGGTTAAATGCCACCTTAACCTCAGCAGGATCGTTAGGAACCCTCGAAGACAACACCTGCAGTCACGACACGGTCTACGGCTCTTATGTGGAACTCGGTCCCGGTTGGAACAATGGAATCACGGCTGTTTTAAGCGGTATCTCTGGCGTAAATAATGACGCGCACTTCGGCTTTCGGATTGTTAATGCTTCGACCGGCGCAGATGACGTCAATGTCGCTGGCTGTGCCTTTAACAACGACTGCCCGGGCGACTGGTGCTTTGGCAACGTAGGCAATACTTGCATTCCCGAGCCCAGCACACTGGCCATTGCCAGTTTGGGCGGTCTTTCACTGTTTCTCCTGCGCAGGATGAAACAAACCAATTGGGGTTTGACCGAACCGCCGGGGTGCCAGCAGATGTTTTTCTTTGCCCAGATGTATTAAGAAGCTTTTGTGAATGCCGAATCGGACAGGCCAACAACAGCCTCAAGCCGGTTCCTGGCACGGCTTGAAAAGTCAGGCAAAAACTTGGAGGTTGGAACCGTTTGAATCCCAAGACTGACTTCCGGCAGCCATGAGCCAAACGTGGAACCAAACTGATCAATTTACGCCCTGAGCCGGCGCGGTGGGATCGAGAATATTATTGTCTGTCATCCAATCGGTCAGTCGCTGAGGCCAACTTTTTATCGTCACCAATTTTGAGCGATGGCCCTGATTGAAGCCGTGACCGCCTTTGGTGAAAACATGAACTTCCACTGGAATTCTTGCCGCGCGATAGAGGGTGAATAGTTTCAGAACGGTTTCTGTGTGGTTGTCGTCGTTCGCCACGAGCAAGAATGCGGGCGGCGCATTGGCAGGGAGAGTCTCAGGGATTCCGGCGCCACCGGGATAAATCTCGGCGATGAAATCCGGGTGCGCGTCCAGTCGGTCAATCGGGTCCGGCGCGTCCGCAAGTCCCTCGGTTTTCCCAAAACTGGTCATGGAGACCACTTCGCCACCGGCGGAATAACCGACCATGCCGATGCGGTTGGTGTCCAGTCCCCATTCGGCGGCGTGGCTGCGAACCAGGCGCATGGCGCGCAAGCCGTCTTCGTGCGGACTATCCATCGTGTACACGGAATTGGTTTCGCGCGGCAGGCGGTATTTCAACACGAAAGCCGCGACGCCAAGATCATTGAAATATTTTGCCGGATCAATTCCTTCCGCGTTATAGACCAGCTCGCGAAATCCGCCACCGGGGCAGATGACGACCGCCGCGCCATTAGCCTTTTCCCTAGGCGGCAAAAAGACGGTGAGTGACGGGTTGTTGATGTTTTTGACCCAATAGCTCGCGGCCATTTCCGGGATGTCCTTGCGCGATTCAAAACCAGGGGCGCCGTTGGGCCAGAGTGGCAACACCATGGCCGATTCCTGGGCAAACAGAATCAGTTGAGCCGCAAAAAATAATCCGCCAATGATGAGTTTCATTTGAGTTATCGTGGTGTTCAGGGGTCAGAGGTTTGATAGACGCCCGGTGGAATCGCCGAAGCGAGGTAGATTTTGAAGACCCATCCGATCGGCCAAGCTCAGGTAAAGATTGGTGGTGGGCTGGCCACCTTGCTGGATGTAACGACCCGGTGACAGGGTGCCACCGCCGGCGCCGGCCAGAAGAATGGGCAAGTTGACGTGCGTATGACGGTTGCCGTCCGCATTGCCGCCGCCATAGACGATCATGGAATTATGCAAAAGCGAGTTACCGTCCACGTCTTTTGTGGCCTGCAATTTGTCGAGAAAATTGGCGAACTGCTGCGCGTACCACACATCAATTTCCGTGACCTTCTCAATCTTCTCCGGTTCATTTTGGTGATGCGACAAATCATGGTGGCCTTCAGGAACACCGATGTCCGCGAAGGATCGATTATCACCGTCATGCGCGAGCAGCATAGTCGCGACGCGCGTGGAATCCGTTTGAAAGGCGAGGAGCATAATACCGAACATCAGTTCGATGTGCTCGCCGTAGCTGGATGGAATGCTGGCAGGCGTGGGTACCATGGGATCTTTCGCATCACCGAGACGCTCCGCCTTCTGAATCCGGGTTTCAAGCTCGCGCAAGCCGGTCAGATATTGATCGAGTTTTTCCTGGTCGCGCGAGCCGAGGCGGCGCTCCATGGCGCTGGCGTCCTGCATCACAAAATCGAGGATCGAACGCTGTTCCTGACGGCGACGCGCGGCATTTTCGACACGTTCGCCGGGCGAGCCGGCGCCAAATAGCCGTTCAAAAACCTGGCGAGGATTGGCCTCGGGCGTCATCGGGGTGTTGGGCGAGCTCCAGGAGAGATTGTATTCGTAGGCGCAAGAGTAGCCGGAATCGCAGGCACCCGTATTGCGCCCGGCATCACAGGTCAATTCGAGTGAGGCAAACCGCGTCATTTGTCCCACCTCGCGAGCCATGACCTGGTCAATAGAGATTCCGTCATGAATCTCGGTGGCACTTTTTTTCAAGCGAACGCCGGTTAGAAAAGTACCGTTGGCGCGAGCGTGATCGCCGCCGCCATCCGGACCCGCCATGGCAGGCACGAGATCCAATCCGCCAAGCACCTGGATTTGCTTCCGGCTGGAGGCCAGCGGCTGGAGTGTACGGCTCAAGGGAAAATCCTGGCCTTCGGCCGCGGGCCACCAGGCGGCGGGAATGGCGCCATTGGGAAAATAGACAAACGCGGTGCGCAGCGGCGCGCCGGTGGCGGTGGTGGCCAGGTTACCTGCCGGCGACACGGCGGCGGCAAGGAGATTCGTGGGCAGCAACGACTCGAAGGCAGGGAGGGCAATGCACGCACCGAGGCCGCGCAAAAAATGGCGGCGACTGAAACCGGCGCGGCGTTGAAGGTCGGTGTTTTTATGTCGGGCGCGATTCGCATTCATAATTTTTCCTTTTCAGATGGCACCGTCGCAGCGGTGATTCGCTCGGTACTCGATTTCGCTTGAGCCATGGCCGGCGGGAGAAGCCGCGTTTTTTGAAACGGCGCGGAATCAATGATTCCCGACAGCAACGCGGACGGCTTGCCGCCGGATTGTTCGATCCGGGCGACTATCTGATCCACGGTTTCCACATCATAATAGTCCAAACCACGGCCAAGGGCATAGGTTAAAAGCTTCTGCGTCAGCGTGCGGTAAAAATCTTCGGCATGATTTTTCACCAGAAGGCGCTTCAAATCAGTGATGTTCGTAAAGGTTTCGCCGGTGGCGAGCTTTCCGGAGGTATCGATTGGCTGGTCAAATTCACGGTCGCGCCACATGCCCATGGCGTTAAAGTTTTCCAATGCGAGGCCGAGCGGATCCATCCGGCTGTGGCAAGAGGCACAGAGCGGATTTTGGCGGTGTAACGCCAGGGTTTCGCGCAAAGTGGGAGTGTTGGTGAGACCTTTATTGGCTGCTTCCAGCGGTGGGACGTTGGGTGGCGGTGGCAGCGGCGGCGTGCCGAGAACATTGTCGAGGATGAACACGCCACGTTTGACGGGCGACGTGCGGGTCGGATTTGAGGTCACAGCCAGCACTGTTCCCTGGGTGAGAATGCCGCCGCGCGGACTGTCAGGTGGCAAGGTCACGCGACGCATTTCCTGGCCGACGACATTAGTGATGCCGTAGAAACGCGCGAGCCGTTCGTTCAGGAACGTATAATTGCTGTCGAGCAATTCCAGCAGGCTGCGGTCATCGTGCAGGATGTAGGCGAAAACGCGATCTGTCTCTTCGCGCATGTCGCGGCGCAAGGAGTAAGTCAAATCCACCCTGGGCGAGCGATGGTTTTGGGAATGTAAGCTGGCCCGGATTTTATTCAGTTCCTCTTTTTCTTCCGGGGTCAACTCCGAGGTCCTTTCGCTCAATTCCCGAAAGCGTTCCCGCCGGGCAAACTGTTGCTCGTCGAACTTTCCCTCCCGCGCGAGCACGCTGCGGGCGTCAATGGGGATGGTTTCGATATCGCGCGCCTGCAACCATTGACCGACAAAATCCTCCTCCAAGGCCTCGGAACGCTTGTCCGCCAGCATTCGGGAAACTTCACTCGAAAGGTTTTTCCGAAGCGTTGACGCGGCGGCCTGTTGGAACAATTCCTCGTCCGGCATGGAAGACCAAAGAAAATAAGAAAGGCGCGAGGCCAGCGCATATTCATCCACCAGCGCATACGTTTGCGCGGGGCTGACGGGCTCGACACCTTCCTCCCGGAAAATGAATCGGGGCGACGCCAGCACGGCCACCATGGCCTCGGACACTCCGGCTTCGAAGGTCTTGCCGGGCTGGCGATAAACACTTTCCGCAAGATCAACAAGACGGTCGCAGGTATCGGCATCCACCGGACGACGAAAGGCGCGGCGGGCGAAGTCGCCCAGCAATTCGCGGGCATACGCGCGGCGGGCGGGAACGGCTTCCGGAACGTCCTTCGGAAAAAATCGCGCATAATTATCCGGCTTCACCCAGTATTCCTTAGCCATCGGTCCGCGCACGGTTACCGACGTGATCTGCATCGACAAGGTGCGACCCTGCGCCAGACCCGGCGTTAACGGTCGCAATTCAAAATCCAATTGGTGGTCACCCGCCGCCCATTCCTGGTCGTAGCTGAAGTGGAAAGGCTGACCGCCGCCCCAACTGAATTCTTTTTTAAGCAACTCCTTGCCATCCGAGTGGAAAATAAGGAGGCACTTGTTGTAATCAAACACGTCGTCCACATAAATTTCGTTCACCATGAGGTCAACGTTCAATTGGTATTGACCCGGGTGCGCCGCGTTGAAGGTATTAGTGACGAAGGCTGGCGTATAATAAGAAAGAGAACGCGGTCCGTAGTAATTGTTGGCGCCCTCTGTGCCGCTGCGGAATCGCGATCCATAAATGACATGTTCTTGCGGGACACTTGGACCATTGGGGACGGCCTGGCCGATGACTTGTTCCGCGGCGACGAGGTATTTTTCCAGCAACATAGGGGGCATGGTCAGAACGTCGCCGATGTTGTCGAAGCCGTAACCGGTGTCGTCCGGGGGAAATTCGCCCTGTGCGTCAAAATCCACGCCGAGAAGATCCCGGATGGTATTATGATATTCCACTCGATTCAGCCGGCGGAGAGTAACGCTGCCCGGATCGGGGTTCGCCGGGTCAATGGCAAAGACCGCACTTTTGATCCATTGATAAATTTCGTCCTTTTGCTCCTGGCTGGGCCGCTCGCGTTTGGGCGGAGGCATCAGGCCGGCCCGAAGATTTTTTAGGACGCGCCACCAGACATCGCGGCCTTCAACGTAGTTCGTGGCGGAATTGAAGGCATCCAGAGCCACCCCGCCGTGATTTTCGCCATCCCCGTGACAATCGTAACAATACTCCTCAAGAATTGGACGCACCCTTTGATTAAACTCCGTCGCCGCGGAGACTACGGCTGCCGACAGCGGCGGGGTCCAAGCGCAGGCACCGACTGCGAGCACAGTTAAAATCAAAGGCCTAATTACCATTACTTAGATTGGACGAGGTAAATTGAAGCAAGATTACCTCAATCCTTGGGGGAGTGAAAGACCCTAAAATGCTCTACAGATCTTCTACAAACCAAAGCCAGGCAGGCATTTTAACCACGTTGAAGCAATTGGATTCACGCGACACGCATCCGCCAACACAGCGAGTCCGCACTCTGTTGAGCCGCAAGTCAGGACAATGACGGTCATCAAAACCAACTAGAAAACAAAGCTTTAAGATTGTCCCAACCACGTCCAACCGAAAGGGAGATTCATGGAACGTTTCCGATTGCGTTTGGACTTGCTCAGGGGCAGTGCACCAGCACACGCAACCGCATGACCTTGTAATTGGCGGCGTTACGGGCAAAGGTCCAATCGGGATTATTCGTAGCCTGGTTGCCGATGCCCACGTCGGCTTGCGCACCCGCGCTCCAATGGTTGATGGCAAACAACGTCTGGCGCGCGTCATGATTGTGCACCTGCATGGAACCATATCCATCCGGCGGATCGGTGGGCTGATCGCCGAAATCATATACGTCGCTGGAGGCATTCGGCACGTTGGCGCTATTTTGCGGGGCGTAGTTGTTCGGCCAGAATTCAATATTACCACCAGTCAAGCCGTTGCCGGTGACGATCCCCTTGGCGTTAGAATACACATCCAGGTTGGTGACGTTCTGTTGGAAAAAGGCCCCCGAGCTCAAAACCGGCACACCCACCTTGCCGAGATCGCCGGTGAAGGCATCCATCGAGACATAGACGTCCTCCGTGTTATAACTTGCGTCCTGCAATTCCACAAAATATGCGATGCGATCAAACGGCTTGTTGATGTTGTTGTGATTATCCGTGTCGTACTGGATAACCTGGCTGAGCTTGGTCAGATCAAGATCGTAAACAACCTGATAGTTTTTGGCCTCGGGAACATGCAGGCCAAGCCAGTCACGTTTCGGCACGTCACCCGCGTAGAAGGCGCCGGCGGGAAGGCCTTCCATATTCATCAAATTGGGTTGGGCCAATCCGCTCCAGGCAAATCTCATCGCCACCGGATGTTCCACCCCAGGAGCCGAGAGGACCACGCTGTTTCCGTCAATCTGCGCATCGGCTTTGACGAAACCGCCGTCGTCCCGGTCGATGATTTCGAACCAATCGAGTGGCTGCCCATCGCGGTTGGTGAGGCCACCACCCACGTTATCGAAATTGACGCGGAGGGTCTTGCCTTCAATCGACAGCGAAT
The DNA here is from genome assembly GCA_050008355.1 of Verrucomicrobiota bacterium. GTDB lineage: Bacteria > Verrucomicrobiota > Verrucomicrobiia > Limisphaerales > UBA11358 > UBA11358. The sequence goes on along the minus strand of JBEKMT010000029.1, from coordinate 25,294 downwards.
TAAACGTTGGCCCACTGAAGACCAGATCGCTCTGACCGTAGGTTTTTGCCAGGGCGAGCAGCGCGAGCCGGTGTCCAACATCGTGCTTGTCGGCCGGGTGAATATTTTTGAGTTCACCGATGTCGTTGATGACCGCCATTCCGGTATTCGGGACGGTGTTGGCTACGGAGGTTTGGGCTTCCCACAAGCGGGCCAGTTTTTCCGGATCGTCGCCATAGTTGAAAGGAGCTATCTGGACAAAATAGAACGGGAAATCACCTTCGTTCCAGAGGGTCCGCCAACCGGCAATAAGCGCTTTCATGCGTTCCGCGTAAAACATACCTTCGCCCTCATTGGATTCCCCCTGGTACCAGATCGCGCCGGCGATGCCGAAGGGTATCAATGGATGAATCATGGCGTTATAGAGAGCGGTGGCCTGTTGCAGATCGTGCGGCTCCCGCAATTCATCGGGATAGTCCGGCACTTGCGGAACGGCCTTCCGGTCAGCCAACGCCTGCTCTGCGGCTTGCAGCCAATTGGAATACTGATTCAGGATTTTGGCCAAACGTTCCTGATGGAGCGCGCTTTGCGGGTCACCGAGTTGGACCCGTTCATATTCATCCTTCAAAGCCGGCACGGCCGCAAAACCTTCCGGCGGGGTCCACGACTCGATGCGGGTGCCGCCCCAATCGGGCTCGATCAAGCCGACAGTGACCCCGAGCTTTTCATTCAGGTCGCGACCAAAAAAATAGGCGACGGCGGAAAAGCCGTTCCAGCCGCCTGCGGCCACCGATTCCGGCGTGCAGATTTTCCAAGTGCCGTCCATGTCGCTCTGCGGTTCAGGCGTCCAGCGATTCTCCACCATCAGCAGGCGGATGCCGGGATGATTTGCAGCCGCGATCTCTGCTTTGCCATTCTTGAGGTTGCCAACGCCAAATTCCATATTCGACTGACCGGAGCACACCCAAACCTCACCGACCATGACGTCGTCAAATTGCACCGAACTCGATCCGCTGACGGTCAACGTGTAAGGACCACCCGCGACCATCGGCGGCAGAATCACTTTCCATTCACCGCGGTCATTGGCTTTGGCGGTCTGGGTGACAGAGCCGAGTTGGACTGTAACGGTTTCGCCCGGCCCCGCCCACCCCCAGATGACGAGCGGTTTATTTTGCTGGAACACCATGTGGCTGCCGAAGACGTGTGGCAGGCGAATGTCTGCTCGGGCACTGGTCGGGTTCCAGGCAGCAGTGAGGATTGTGAGCAGCGGGAGAATCCACAGGACCAACGCAATGCGATGGAAGATCCGGGTAAGGGGAGATTTCATAGTAGTTGATTGTTTCAGCATTTTAACGATGGATCAACCTCAACGCCATACTGGAGTTTGGGGATTTCAAACAAAAACACGAAGACCCCGAGGTAATTGTTGCCGGTTTAAGCTTGCGGGTCCCCGGCTTTGCCAGTCTATCAGGAGGAAGAGACAGTCCAGAGTCAGGAACACGGCGATTAAGGCTCAAAAGCCGTAGCGGAAAGGATGCAGCGTAGCCGAGGTTGATGTGCACACAAGCCACTAAGGCGCTGGCTTCCAATAGCTTTCTTAATTTTGGCACTGGTAGATAGCGGGAGACTCTTAGCTCACTTCATCGGCCCATGGCTGCATGGTAGTTTTTGGTTTCCGCCCTGCGCTTGTATTGTGACATCCTTGGAATTAACGGCAGGCAGAAAAACATAGAAATCATTGCACTCCTGCCCCGTTAATGACAGTTCAGCCATCGTTTAAACGTTGCCAGGGTTTCCGGGCTGACGTGATGTTCAATTCCCTCGGCGTCCAATTCCGCGATCCGTTCGGAAATACCCAAAGAGCGCAGAAATGAAACCACCGTCTTGTGCCGCTGCTTGCAATCCAATGCCAGCTTGTGCCCCGCCTCGGTCAAAAAAATCGCCCGGTACGGCTTCGCGTTGACGAACCCGTTTTTTTTAAGCCGTGCGATCGTATGGTTCACGGTCACATGCGTCACGCCGAGCCGCCTCGCCAAATCAGTCACGCGTGCCTCGCCCTGGGAGGCCGTCAGGTCGGCGATGGCTTCGACGTAATCCTGGGCGGTTTCGAGCGCACGGTCGCTGCGGGAACGGCGGAAGTTCTCCGCCGGCTGCACCGGCCGGGACACGGGCTTTTTGGCGCTGGCACGCGGCATATTGTCCGATTAAAACAGGCGGGGACAGTTTAGTCTAGGCTGAAATATGTAGCTAATGCTAAATTCCTGTTGACAGCCCGGACGGGCAATGTAGTATCGGCTACATGTTTTTAAAATGACCAAACAACTCGCCATTGCTTCATCGGTTTGTGTCGCCGCAGTCCATGACGAAGCCCAGGAACCTTCCCCGTCCGGAAGCTCGACCAATGACAGTCCCGTCCCTTTCGTTCAAGGCACCGCGCAAATCGAGCCTCTTTTCCCTCCCTGTCCGGGGCAAGCGAATCACCCCGGTTTGGACTCCAATGGTCAAACTTGGAACTGGCATGTTCAAAACACAGACATAGTGCAGGGCGACTCCGCTTTTCCGGCCAAATACTCCGGCCAAAACAGCCTAAACAGTCAGGGCGAGATTGAGGAAACAGTAACATTGGATCTGTTTGCCGGCGTGCGGTTATGGCGTGGTGCCGAGGCACATATGGATGCCCTGATGTGGCAGGGCTACGGCCTGAGCCATACGTACGGCATTGAGGCCTTTCCGAACGGCGACGCCTACAAAGCTGGCACCAAGACTCCCGACTTTAATTTTGCTCGCTTGTTCATTCGTCAAAGCATCGGCTTGGGGGGCGAACAGGAGGATGTGCCTGATGACCAGCTCGCGCTTGCGGGCAAGGAAGACATTTCGCGACTCACTTTCACGATTGGCCGGTTCAGCCCATTGGACATTTGCGACTACAATACCTATGCGAACGATCCGCACACGCAGTTCATGAATTGGGCGATGATGGGCAATCTCACTTGGGATTACGGGCAGGATACCATCGGCTACACCACCGGGTTTGCCGTGGAATTGAATCAGCCGAACTGGGCCTTGCGCTACGGGTTTTTCCAAATGCCGGCTCAAAAGAATGGTTTTTCAGCCGAGGACCAATTTCTCATGTCGCCTCCCAACGGAGCCGATGGCCCGTTCCTGCGTTCCTGGGCCATGATGACGGAATTTGAGCGCCGCTGGAACATCAACACTCATCCCGGGAAAATCCGGTTTCTGGCCTGGCTTAACGAGGCGGACATGGCCAGCTATCCGGCGGCAACGGCCATTCTGCTGGCTGAAGGTCCGGATGCCGACATTTCTCCCGCGCGCGCCTACCGCTACAAATATGGCTTCGGATTGAACTGGGAACAGGAAATTGCGAAGGACGTCGGCATGTTTTCGCGGCTGGGCTGGAATGACGGCCACGAAGAGACTTGGACGTTCACCGACGCAAATTGGTCGGTGTCAATGGGCGCAAGCGTCAATGGTGAAATTTGGCGTCGGCCCGACGACACTTTCGGTCTGGCCGGTGTCGTGAGCGGGGCTTCGAGCGACAACCAAAAATACCTGGAGGCAGGAGGCCTGGACATGCTTGACGGCGACGGCGCACTGACCTACGGCCCCGAGAAAGTTCTGGAAGCGTACTACGATTTCAAAATCTGGAAAACGATACATGCCGCGTTAGATTACCAGTTCGTCACCGACCCGGCTTTCAATCAGGCTCGCGGCCCTGTGTCCATACTTGGCGCAAGACTCCACTGGGAATTCTGATAAATTAAAACAACTTTGCGATATGAGTGAAGACAAGAAGACATCCGCAGATCTTCAGGAGGTAGCGAACGATGCTGTCGCTGTCGATTCGCGCCCCGGCGCCATGTCCCTGGAGGGTCTGCATTGCAGCGTCATCGTGCCTGACCGTAAAGCAGGTTTCTGGAAGCAAATGGTCGTGTACTTCGGTCCGGCGGTTTTGGTCAGCGTGGCTTACATGGATCCGGGCAACTGGGGAACCGATCTCCAAGGAGGTGCCCAGTTCAAATACGGGCTGCTCTGGGTTGTCGGCCTGGCGAGCCTCATGGCGATCTTCCTGCAGATTATCGCGTCACGGGTCGGCATAGCGACCGGGCGCGACCTGGCCCAGTGCTGCTACGATTGGTATCCCAAGTGGACGCGCGTGCCGAACTGGCTCATGGCGGAGATCGCCATCATAGCGTGCGATTTGGCGGAAGTCCTGGGCGGCGCAGTGGCGCTGCTGATGTTGTTCCATATTCCCATATTTTGGGGAGTCATTATTACCGGCCTTGACGTGCTCGTACTCCTCGCCATGCAGCGGTTTGGCATGCGAACCATCGAAGCCATCGTGCTGCTGCTGGTGGCAACCATCGGTGTTTGCTACTTCATTGAAATTTTCGTACTGCCGCAGACACGGCCCAGCTTTCTGGAAATGGGCCGGGCGATGATTCTGCCTCATCTGGGTTCGGGCACCATGACCTACGTGGCCATCGGCATCATCGGGGCAACGGTCATGCCGCATGTGCTCTATCTGCATCCCGCCCTGGTGCAGAGCCGGAAATTCCAGAAGGACGAAGGATCCATTCGGAACGCGATGCGTTTTAATGCCATCGACGTCACCGCTAATCTATCGGTGGCATTCCTGATCAATGCCGCCATCCTGGTGCTGGCCGCCATCGTCTTTTACGGCAAGAACAGCATCACGGTCCCCGGCGGACAGGTGGTTCAGTTCAACGATGCCACCGACTGGATCCAGGCCGCCTACCTGACGTTGGCCCCGCTGATGGGCACGGCCGCTGCCGGAACTCTGTTTGCCGTCGCCCTGCTGGCCAGCGGGCAAAGCGCCACCATTGTCGGCACGCTGGCCGGTCAGGTGGTCATGGAAGGCTTCATGCACTGGCGGATCGCTCCGTGGCTCCGGCGGCTGATTACCCGTTCCCTGGCAATCATCCCTACAGCTGTCTTTATCGGGATTCGCGGGGCCAACAACATCAACGATCTGATCGTCCTAAGCCAGGTCGTGCTGGCGCTGCAGCTTCCGTTCGCCATGTTCCCGCTGCTGCACTTCGCCAGTTCCCGCAAGCGGATGGGGCAATGGCGGTTGGGCTGGTCCCTGCTCATTGCCGGGTGGGGGTCGGCGTTGTTGATTACAGCCTTCGACTTCTACGGTCTGCCGGATGCCATAAAACAGGCATGGCAGGTCATCGCGGGCCACTAAATGACGAAAGGGCGTATGTATAATAAAATCCTGGTAACTTTGGACGGCACTCCGACAGACCGTGCCATTATTGAACACGTCAAGCAGCTGGCTCAACTCGCGCAAAGCCGTGTGATATTACTGCATGTCGCCGACGGTTGGGCCGCGCGCACCTTTGGACCGGACGCTGTCAGCCCCGAGATCACCGAAGACACTGCCTACCTGAAACAAATCCGTTCCGAGTTTCAAGTGGCCGGCATTCCCGCCGAGGCCGAACTGGCTTTTGGCGATCCACCGAGGGAAATTGTAAAATGGGTCGAGCAGAAGGGCTGCGATCTGGTGGCGATGAGTACGCACGGACACCGGTTTTTCGCGGACATCTTTCTCGGCACAACAGCCACTCGAGTTCAACACCGGATCAGTGTGCCCGTGCTTCTGCTCCGGGCGTCATCGGCCCAAAAATAAAGCAACGCCGTTATCAATTTAAGAAAACCCAGCCGGCGGCTGGTGGTAACATGTCTTTCCAATAAAGTTCCTGCAGCCGGACGACCGTTGTGAAGCGCAGAGCTTTGAGTTAACGAGAGTTTCAAGATTTTTATACGTGACAGTTTGATGTTTGACTTTGACCCAAGCCTCCAGCCTCGGTTCATGAGGCGGGCGATCGCTTGCAGACCCTACTGCGGAAAAAGACACGCCTAACACCAGGCCGATGACCCAGCGGCTATGCGCATTATGGCACTCGGAGCATATAGAACATGTCCGAGTTGGTTAAAGAAACCGTATTGGTAATTGAGAAATCTCCTTTGCTGTCGAAATTACCGCTGGTTAACACTGTCCAGTTTGTCAGCGGCGACTGTAGATTCGTGGACTCCAGCACGTGATAAGTTCCCCCGGGTCCGCTATTGTTTGTTCCGCTCGCGACAAAGTTTCCATTGGTTGCGTAGACGCGAAGAAATCCCGGCACAGTGACATAGGCGAATTGGTCCGCCGAGTTCGTCGCCGATGTTCCGTAACCGAAAATCGGTTCGTTCACGTTTGCCCCCGGGCCATCATCCGTGTCCGGCTCATAAAGCCCCGACTGAACGGTGACATTCACCTTCCCGGAACCGGGCGGAACAGCGACAGAAATTTGGGAGTCGCTCAGCACAACAGGCGCGGACGCCGCGATACTGCCGAACAAAACGGAAACATGCCCGGCCGCCCCGGAAAAATTATAACCTTTGATCGTCAGGGGGGTGCCGGTCGCACCGTAACCCTGGCTCAGATTGGTCACCGCGGGTGTAAGATTCACCACGTCGAAGTCGCTGGCGGTCAGCTGCCTGAGGCCGCCCAGAATATCGCTCATGTCCCAAACCAAACTAATACCGTTGGTGGCGTTCACCGCGGCAGACGCACCAGTGACAAACATCGAGCTGCCGATGTCAGCGAGGATCAAACCATACTGTTGCATCGCGCGGGCCACGATCTGCGACTCCGGCCCCATGGTGGCGATGAGCGAGTTCACGGTGCTGTTGTTCCTCAGGCGCATCCGTGAGCCGAAGGGCAGATTGCCGGATGCATTCACAATATGCGAAGCGGGATAAATGTACTGGTCGCTGACGACGCCGATCGGCAGAGTCATTCGCAAAGGGTGGTTAATTGCGCCCTGCCCACCCTGCGATACCGGCAGTCCTTCGTCCGGCCGCGCGAGCCCGGCAAGGATGGACAGCCCAGCGGCGTCGGCTGAGGTATAACCCAGGGTGCGAAAATCATTCGTGTCAAAGTTCCAGACCGTTTCCTGCGCCGCATGCCACTTGCCGTCGGTGTGGATGGTCTCGTCAATCAAATTCGGGTCTGACGGCCGCGCCGCGCCATAAAATTCGTAGCCGACATTATTGTCCTCGTCCCATACCAAGAGGTGGGAGTCGCCGCGCTGGCCGGCGTTATAGCCCGGGCCATTCGTATTCGGTCCGTTCTGATAATCGCCTTCGATAACCGGATTCGTTGGAATTGGAGCGGGGATTATGTCGCTCTCGCCGGGGTAATTATCGATGATGACGCTCACCTTCGCTGTGCTGTTGCCATGCACAACATTGTAGGGAATGCCGTATAAGGGGCTGGTGCCATTGGTGGCACTGTCCGTTCCCCAATCCGGATGAATCTTCGTGGATCCCCCGATGGCGGAAATGATGCTCGCCGAATTCGCCGCGACGGGCGCGCTGCTGATGTCTTGGTTCCAAGGATTATTCGAGGGAAATAGATCCTGGCCCAACAACTGCCCCATTGCCGGGGTGACCGCAACTCCAGCGGCCGCCCCCGCGACCAACGCTGCCAGTCGCTCCCTGCGTCGTCTCAATTGTCGCATAGTTTGAAAAGGGATGTTGAACGATGGCGTCGGCGGCCATCAACACACAAGTCGGTTTTCTGGCCAAATGCCCGAGCGCCGGTAATTCAGTTTACCCGAAGAACGCGGTAAAGCAAACCGCTTCGAAGCCACGCTACGCAGGAGGAACGGTCCAAAGTGGCTGCCCCGTGTCTTTATCTGCAGCCGGCCCGGAGACGTAAGGCGCGACAATTCCCGGCAGAATTTGCACATCGAATATCTCCTCCACACCCGTGTTGAACTCGAGATGACCCGCGATGGAGCCGGACCGCAAATCGACCACCCAAACCCCGCAACGTAACTTGTCGCGTTCAGCCACAATCGGCACGCCCTCCAGGGTTGGCCGGGCTTTGGAAATCCCCACGAACGCATAACCGCCATGCAGCCCCAGTCCGCGGGCCACGCCGGGCACGGGGACTACGGAGGCCACGCCGCCACTTCGGCCATCAGCCACGGCCAAATCGCTTTCGCCCGAGCGGAGAAAAAAAAGTCTTCCTCCGTCAACCCGCGGCGAGTGGGGAAGACACAAGCCGCGGGCAACCAACCTGCCGCTGGGGACCTCGATGATGCAGCCGCCGTCATGCTTGACACCGCGCCAGCCAGATGCGCTGTCAGTCTCCGCCAGGGCAGTGACGTAGCGCGGCTCCCCATCAACCACCGCGATGCCATTGAGATGACAACGGTCTTCGGGACGCCAAGCAGAAATGAACGGAGGCCGCCAGCGCGGGGCAAAACTGTAATGGGGATGCAGCGCGCACAGGCAGGAAAACAAGGTGTTGACAATCCAGAACTCCGACGCTCCCTTCGCCCCCCTGATCCAGGCAGCTTCATGCGCCTGAATGTCGCCGGTGAAGTGCGACGTGCGTGCCAGGAAACAGGCATCATGTTTTACCTCGCCCGGCAACTTGGCGGCGATATCGGGTGAGTCCCGCAGAAACCAAACTTCCTTGCGCGTACAAATGGCAATCGTCCCGGATTTAACCGCGACTCCCATCGCCCGTTCAAATTGGTTGAAGGCAAGGTTGAGTTTCCCGTCCGGGGCCGAAACAACCACCAGATGGCCCGTCTGGTAAGTGGAAATCAGCAAAGATATTCGCAATTGATTGAGTAATGCGGCAAAACTCTCCGAGTGCGAGCACCGGATGTCACGGTTTTCTTGCGTCGATTCAGAAACTGATTGATTCATGGATCCCCGGATTGCGGCAGCAGGGTTTGATTACCTGCAAGAGAATAACACCGCTACGCGGAATTAATACGACTTTAACTGTCGCACCCGCCGGAACTGGAAATCCCTTGGCCTGCAATCCCCGCCGGAGGTTCGATTTCACCGGAGCAGTGCGGACAAGCACCATACGTTTTAGTTATGCTAACCCACAAAAGTTGGTATTTACCAAACTCTCAAGAGCTATGGCATGTTCAAGGCATGAATGTGACGAGCACAATTGAGTCGACCAGGCCAGAGGCCAAGCTGGTGAATCCGAAACAGCCGAATCGACCGATGCAGGTGGGCATCGACAGCTTTGCCACTGCGTTTGCGAAGGATGAGGCAAGCCTGGCTGGCAATGCGTCGGAAGCTTTGCGGCAGCTGGTGGACCGGATTGCGCTGGCTGAACAAGCTGGTTTAGATGTCTTTGGCATAGGCGAACATCATCGGCGGGAATTCCTGGATTCGGCGCCACCGATTATCCTGTCCGCGGCAGCGGCGCGCACGCAGCGCATTCGACTCACCAGCGCAGTGACGGTGCTGAGCGCGGCCGACCCAGTGCGTGTGTTTCAGGAATTTGCCACGCTGGACCTGCTTTCCCAAGGTCGCGCGGAGATGGTGGTCGGACGCGGTTCGTTCATCGAGTCGTTCCCATTGTTCGGCCTGAAACTGGAGGACTATGATTCGCTCTTTGCCGAGAAGCTGGATTTGCTGCTGAATATTCGTGAGAACGAATTGGTTCACTGGTCCGGAAAATACCGCCCTGCCCTGACAGGTCAGGGTGTATATCCCCGGCCGTTTCAAAGACCGTTTCCCATCTGGCTCGGGGTTGGCGGGACACCGGAATCGTTTGTGCGTGCCGGCATGCTAGGCCTGCCGTTGATGGTTGCGATCATTGGCGGAGAGACCAGGCGATTCCGGCCGCTGGTTGATCTTTACCGGGAAGCGGGACGGCGGGCAGGTCATCCGGCCGATCAACTCAAGGTCGGGGTGCATGCCTTGGGCTACGTCGCGGACACCACGCAGCAGGCGGTGGAGGAATTTTTTCCTGGCTACGCCCGCTCATTCACAGAGATCGGCAAAGAGCGCGGCTGGCCGCCGGTGACGCGCGCCCATTTCAATCCCTTGATTGGCCCGCACGGAGCGCTGCTCGTGGGCAACCCTGAAGACGTGGCGGAGAAAATCATCAAGCACAGCGAAGCATTGGGCGGAATCTCCCGGATTACCTTCCAGATGGATGTGGCCGCCCTGCCCCACGCGAAGCTTATGCACGCCATCGAACTCCTCGGCAGCCGTGTTGCGCCGGTGGTGCGAGCTGCAGTAAAAGGTTGACGATGATAGAGGCACCAAGATGAAAAAGCTGCCAGGAACATCGGGCCTTTCTGATATTCGGCTCCGGTCGAGATAAAAAATCTTAACGTGTGAGAATCCGGTGATATCGGCATCCAAGAAAACCACGCGCCTGTTTTCGGATGCAAAAGGACAAAATCGTCGCGGCGATTTTTCGACCACGCGCCTTCATCATGGCCGGGATCAACCGGCTTGTTTTCGCCATAGCTGAGGTGCGGGCTCGCTTCTGGTCAAACCTCATTTTGGCCAGAGCCTCGGGCGCGGCTAGCGCGCGATGTTCTCCCGGGTAACAGTTGTATTCATCCGCGCCGCGCTCATCGCTGTTCCCTTCGATGAGTAAATCGTTCTGTGGATCCAATTGCAGCGCAGAGGTAACGCTGTGGAGTTTTGAGCGCTCGTTGTCGTGGATGACCGCACTGTCGAGGAAGTGAAATCTTGTTTGGCCGGAGATGATTGGCTCTACCTGAAATACTAAAATAGTGAGCTATTATATTCGCCATGGTCGTCGGCCAGGTGATTGGATAGTTTGACGGATTTAAGCATCATCACTCCAAGCGATTAATTTGATTTAGCACGTTCAACAAAGATGGCGTTTCCATCTGCTTTCGCGCCGGCAGGTTCGCAGTCGTCCGAATGGTCGGTATTAGTGAGCACTACACCGTTGGCCCCCATCATTCCAGCTTCGGTTTTCAATTCCTGCAATGCGGCGTCCTGAGCGTGCTGGAGGGTCAAGCCGCTAAATGAGGTGACCGACACCGTGCCGATGATTTTTGAATGATCCGGCATGGTATCATAAACTTTGACCGCTTCTGGAGAAACGGCTGACTGAGTGATTCCGGTAACCTTATTTGAACTGGTCGTGCAACCGGCGGTCAGAATTAGAACGGTAAAAGCAAAGTTTTTCATAATATCCCCACCAACTCAGACCAAGCCCCGACCGTTGCAGTCATTCACTGAACCAACTTTTCACAGTTGTTCTATTGCAGCAGCAGCTTCCTTGAGGCTGATTTCGGCGGACAGGAGACTCGAACTTCTGATGGGCTATTATCCACTGGCACTAATGCCTCCGCCGAAATCAAACCCAAGGGAACCGGCACCGGTTCCTCACTCTCATGCCGGTTCCCGACACAATTAGTTGCGCACCGGCGCAATTAATTGTCGTTTAATGCTGCTTTCGCACCTGGCGGCGGGCGGATTTTGGTGACGCTGCGGGTGCCCCAGCCGCCGATTGTGTCGCGACCGGAGATGGTGCATTAGTGGAATATTTTGGTGCGCCATCTTGCGCCGCCGGGATGTTTGTGTCTTTTGTCGTGGAGACGTTTGATTCATTCATAATGATTCAGGAATTTATTTCAACTATCGTCTTACATCAATGCAAGCGATATGCCAGCCGACGTATTCCACCTAAATGACTATGAATCAACTGATTTCATTAATAGCACTCCAAGAAAGCGTGTTTGTAAATTCGTTGATTGCAGAATTTCATAATCCTTATGACGAGATTTCGTCGAGGTGTCGCTGCAGATCAAGGAGGGACAAGAGGTTAATGGGTAACGACTAACGGCGGCTCGATGTTCCCGAAGATGTGGTGTAGAGGCTGATCATAAGAACACCAAATAGCCAACCTACAAAACCACCGCGATTTTGCGACGCCAAGGTCGCACTAACACTGTCCCGCCGATTGCAAAAAAAGGTGAGGGGTGGTCAAGATTAGAGAAGCGGGCGGTCGTCCGGAAGATTTACGATTTGCCAGGTTTAATAAAGCCGTGCGTGGAAAATCAAACTGGAATAAGGATGAAATGGCCATCGCCAAACCATGAAAAAAAGGCCCCTCCCCTTATCTCGAGTTTACGGCTTGATCGAGCCCGGTCCGGTGGTGTTGGTTTCGACCACGATTGGAGAGCACACAAACGTCATGACCATGTCGTGGCTTATGATGGTCGATTTTGAGCCGCCAACCCTGGCATGCGTCATCAGCAACCGGAACCATACCTTCGGCATACTGAAGAAAACCAGAGAATGCGTGGTCAATATTCCCACGGTGGAATTGGCCAGACAGGTGGTAGCCTGCGGGAACACATCCGGTCTGAATACAGATAAGTTCAAATCGTTTGGCCTCACGCCGCGCGCGGCCGCGCTGGTGCATGCGCCGCTCATTGAGGAATGCTACGCGAATTTTGAGTGCCGAGTGACCGATACAACACTGCTGGAGCAATATAATATTTTTATCATGGTGGTGGTTAAAGCCTGGGTTGACCGGTCCCAAAAGAATCCCCGCACCATTCATCATCATGGCAAAGGCGTGTTCGTAGTAGACGGCAGGACGCTCAAGCTGCCCTCCAGAGCAAAATAAAGCTTTGGCTCATTTCGATATTATGCAACTGGCATCAGATTATAGACCGGAATTCGATTCGCTGGCGAAGCTCCTGTTGGAGGTCGCCCAGGAACGTTCTGCTGACCAATTGTTTCAAAAGGTAGTACAACGACTGGCTGAACGTCCGCACGTTTTTTTGGCGAGTCTGTGGTTGGCAGGCAAGGGCGATCTGTGTCTAAGCTGTCGGCTGCGAGCGCAATGCCTGGACTCAAGCCAGTGTCTGCACCTCCTCGCCAGCGCGAGGTCCCCGTTGCGAATTCAAGCGGATGCGGAATGGGATGCCATCAAAGACAAAATCAAGCGTGTCCCGTTTGGGCACGGCGCGATTGGACAGGTTTCCCTTACCGGTCAGCCGTTCGTCAACAGCTGCCCGGAGCAGGACGTCAGCGGCATCGGCGAGAACGAATGGGCCAACCGTGCAGGAATCCGCGGACTGGACGCACAGCCCATCATTTTCAAGGGCGAAATACTTGGGGTGGTGGCACTGTTCAGCCGCATCCTACCCCCGGCCCAAGGGCCGACCTGGGTGCGAATCTTCGCCGATCATATTGCCGCAGCAATCGCCAACATGCGCGCTTTTGAGGAAAACGAGCGGCTAAAGGACCAGCTGGAACTGGAAAACAGCTACCTGCGGGAAGAAGTCAAGGAGGCCAAAGCAATCGGCGACATAGTGGGCCAAAGCCAGGAATTGAAACATTTGTTACGTCAGATGGAGAAAGTTGCACGCACCGATGCAACGGTGTTGATTCTTGGGGAATCAGGGACAGGCAAGGAGTTGGTGGCACGGGAAATCCATAAAGGCAGTCGACGCAGCCAACGCCCGCTGATTCGAGTAAATTGCGCTTCAATTCCGAGAGAATTATACGAAAGTGAGTTTTTCGGACATGCCAAAGGTGCATTCACAGGCGCGGTGAGAGATCGTGCCGGCCGTTTTGAAGCCGCCGAGGGAGGGACATTGTTTTTGGATGAAGTCGGTGAAATCCCGCCGGAATTGCAGAACAAGTTTCTTCGGGTTTTGCAGGAAAAACAATATGAACGGGTGGGCGAAGAGCGGACCCGGACGGTGAATGTTCGGATCATAGCAGCCACCAACCGGAATTTGAAGCAGGACGTCGAAACCGGGCGCTTCCGCCAAGATCTTTATTATCGTCTCAACGTATTTCCCCTCGAAGTAGCACCGTTGCGAAAGCGCAGGGAGGACATTCCGTTATTGGCTGCCTATTTTCTTGAGAAGGCGATTCGCCGATTGAACGTGCCGGCATCCCGACTCACTCCTGAACAATTAATCCAGCTAAAGAATTATGATTGGCCCGGCAACATTCGCGAGTTGCAAAATGCCATCGAACGGGCGTTGATTCTGGCTCAAAACGGCGTGTTGCATTTTGATTTGTCGAAAGGTGAAAGCGTGGCAACTGATACGCCCGCCCCCGTGGCCGCACCCCAACCGACCGGCACGGTTCTCTCCGAGACGGAGTTCCGGCAACGCGAACGTGAGAACGTCCTTTTAGCTCTCCATAAAACAGGTTGGAAAATTCACGGGGCGGGAGGCGCCGCGGAAATACTGGGACTCAAACCGACTACGTTGATCTCCCGGGTGAAGAAACTTGGCCTGACGAAACCGGCCAAAGTAACTGCCAAATGCCAACAACGACTTTGAACGAAACTTCGTAGTGTGACTGCTTGAAATTGTAACTTACGAATGCTCGCAGCAGCCAAGGGGACAGACCATCGATTGTTATTCAGCTCAAGTCCAATGACTTAAAAATCTTAATTCAGTTGGCACAACTCATGATTAAAAACCTATAGCGGTGCAAGGATAGACGCCGGAAACAATTAAAATCAGGTTTATTATGTGGCGATTAACTCCCGTAGAATCCAAAGAATCTGTCCAGGAATTGCAGGTCATCGCCGATCGAATTCATCGTCCGTTTAGCGGCGTTCCCAATTATTTAAAACTTTTGGCCCAGTCTCCGGCTGCCATAAAGGCATACGTTCAGGCTGAGGCCGCCCTCGGAACAGGACAGTTGACGCGACAACAGCGCGAATGCATTGCTCTCGCGGTTGCAGCGATTAATGGGTCAGACTATTGCCTTGCTGCCCATGGAATGGCTGGGAGGAAGGCAGGTTTAACGGAGGCAGAAATCTCAGCCGCGAAAAATGCCTCAGCGCGCGATCATAAAACTGAAACTTTATTGTATTTCGTCCAGGACATTGTGATCCAACGCGGTGAAGTCAGTGACCTGGATTTTAATGCCATGCAAAAAGCCGGTTTTTCGGAGACAGAAATCATTGAAGTTCTCGCGAACGTTGCACTCAATATATTCACGAACTATTTCAACATTCTCGCGCGGACGGCTTTGGACAACCAGTTTCTGAAACCGGAGCAGAAAGGCCGATCGGCAGATAACCTTATTCCGGAGCATAGCTCATGAAAACAGGCCCACCATTTCTCGAAAAGTCGGAACCGAATGCGGTCGCTGAAGCCGGCTCATTTTCCAGCCCAGTCAATGAGGTGTTCCTTAAACGACGCAGTGCCTCAGGTCCAAACCAACTTTATACCATCGATGAAATTCATAACCGTGCCGAGACCATGACCCCATTGCTTGAAACAATCCCGAACATCCGATCCCCAAGGCGATGAGTCTAGAGGTAATTACAGTCGTTGAAATCATCGAACATCAAGACTATGAAAACAAATCGCACAACACTGACATCCAAGCCTTCTTCCACGCCAGTGCCCTTGCGTCCCGTTTTGATCAGAACAGGCATGATCAGCCACATTTTTATTCTGAACAACCGACAGGGGCTACATTGGCGCCCCGCCTCGTTGCTTGCCGAGAGGCTAAAGCATTTTGGCTGTGAAGTGACAGTGGAAAGCAATAGCGCAATCGCAGACGGCAGAAACGTCGTTGAACTGTTAAGTTTGGCAGCAGGTTACAAAACTAAACTTACCTTTGTTTTAACGGGAATGGATGCAGAAGCGGCGTTGGCCAACCTGCAGGAGCTCTTCAAGAATAATTTTGCCGAGGCTTACCATGAAAATAATTGATGGAGCGAATCCTGGAGAGAATCCGGAACAGCGATTAAGGCTGAACGTCCGGTGCATCAGGTGGAACGGACCGATTATCTCTCCAAAGAAAAGAATTTCGGAATCATCGCTTTATTCAGATGCGAAACGTGCAGAGAATCATGAAAGAATATCTTGAAAAGCTTAATGAAGCCGGGGTTGTGACTTTTCTCATCGTGGCTGCAAGCATCGCCATCGTTTTTGTGGTCGTTCATGCGACGTGGAAGGGCATTACCGGTGAACTTCCAAAAGATGACGAACCCAAGCAACCGCCTGACCCGGCGGAAGGCGACTGTTCGCTCATTGAGGATCCAGCCCCTTCCATGAACAATGTGCTAAACTTGCGGAGAGAGCTCTTTCTTAAGAACCACCACCAAACGTTCAAAACGACATTGCCCCGCCGAAAAGCGTTAATTACCATTACAAGGTGGTCGTGAAGATGATGGCTTCGTGGATCGCAGTCAAATATGGAACGCATCGCGCTGGAGACGTCTCTGGGAAAACTTCTTGGCTGGTGTGCGAAACAGCACGCAACAGATATCCATGCCCAGGCGGCACGTCGATATGCGTACCGCGTGGACGGGAAGTTACAACGAATTGCACCGGAGACATTTGCTGTGCCTGGCAACGAGGAGATTCAACAAATGCTGCGACAGGCATTTTCAGCTTCCATCTGTGAGCATATTGAAAAGCAGCATGAGATGGATTTAAGTTTCCTTTGCGATCAGGTGCGCTACCGCGCCAATTTCAGCAAACAACAAGGTGCGCAGTCCTTCTCCTTCCGCGTAGTGGCCCAAAAAATTCCCACCCTGGATGATCTGCAACTGCCTCCGACAGTTTCCGGGCTCGTACAGGTACCGCGGGGGCTGGTGCTGGTGACCGGCTCTTCCGGGCAAGGCAAGAGCACGACGGCTTGCGCGATGCTGCAAGAGCTAAACGAAACCAGGCCGTTGCGAATCATAACCATTGAGGATCCGATCGAATATCTGTTTGAAGAAAAACAGTGTCAGTTCGAGCAAAGAGAAGTCGGGGTAGATACGGATTCGTTTGCCTCAGGCATTCGCAATGCCGTGCGTCAGGATCCCGAAGTGATATTCATCGGCGAGATCCGGGATGCCGAAAGCATACAGGCAGCGATGCAAGCAGCCGAGACCGGACACCTGGTCCTGGCGACACTGCACGCCGATTCGGTGCCGCAAGCGATTGACCGCATTCGGGAGTTTTATTCCGCCGAGGAGCAGTCCAATGCCAGTGCACTTCTCGCGCGCACGCTAAATGGAATCATTTGTCAGCGGTTGATACCCAGCACGTTTAATCGACGAATTCCCTGCCTGGAAATCATGAAGCGAAATCTGGGCATTCAAGATGCCATCGTCCGCAATGATCTGCGTCT
The DNA here is from genome assembly GCA_050008355.1 of Verrucomicrobiota bacterium. Taxonomy (GTDB): domain Bacteria; phylum Verrucomicrobiota; class Verrucomicrobiia; order Limisphaerales; family UBA11358; genus UBA11358. The sequence continues at coordinate 8,356 of JBEKMT010000029.1, read as the reverse complement.
GCTGAGCGGTCACATTGAAGCTTCACTCAATGAAGGCATGCATAGCTTTGATCAATATTTGATGCAACTGCGCAAAAGCGGGCGCATCACCCTGGAAACGGCCATGCACTACGCCAACAACTGGAACAAAGTGGAAATGGAAGATCATGGATTTGTGCCGTCGATGCCCGGGATACTAAAACCGGACCCGGAAAAGTGATCGCACACTCGGTTAACTATCCTGATTTGGTAGAATCTGCGATTGTGTCCATGCGCCAACACACCAAGCAAATTCCTTTGGTTTTGGGCTGGCGGGGCCTTTGGCACCGCGGATCAATCGTGTCTCTGGAAATCACAAACCCAAGCCAACACAACCAATCAACGGAGTTACACTTTGAATGGATACCTGTATTCCGGGAGCTATTCTCCATCTCCGGAGCCGCTGTTAAGTTACACATATAGCAAAGAAGGCAGCATTCCTCATCCGTTTAACACACCGGTGTTTTGTGATGGGATGTGGACCGATTGTTGGCCGGATACCAACAGTCCGCCGGCCAGTGACTTTTACGACGGCGACGGGTATGATCAGAACGGATTTGGCCGAATCGCGATTTCACGACATGGCTCCAACTCTGCTGGAACTGCCCCGCGAAATGTGGCTGTAGGGGCACCATTACCCGGCTCCATCAATATTGTGTTTGTGGAGGGCCATGCTAGTATTGTGAAACTCGGAGGTCTGTGGCAGTTTGAATGGCACATCGGTTGGGTGGCTCCCACCGCAATACCCCAATCCCAGATAATACAGGAGTTGGAGAAGCTATATAAAAATGAGTAACAGACTAAGTAAAACCACGCCCGGCGGCCGGTTCACGTTCCCAGGCACATTACTGGAGGTCCGCCGGATGGGCTACGGCGCGATGCAGCTGGCCGGCCCCGGCGTGTGGGGGCCACCCAAGGACCCAGCCGTTGCCATTGCCGTCCTCCGTGAGGCACTTGCGGCAGGCGTGAACCATATCGACACCAGCGACTTCTATGGCCCGCACATCACCAACCAGATCATCCGGCAGGCCCTGCACCCATATCCCGCGGGGCTAGTCATCGTCACCAAGCTGGGTGGCCGCCGCCCGCCGGACAAGTCGTGGCAACCTGCCATCTCGCCTCAAGAACTGACCGCCGGCGTCCAGGACAACCTTCGGAACCTTGGTCTGGACGCGCTCGACATAGTCAACTACCGCGTGATGGGGTCGGGCCACGGCCCCGGGGAGGGGTCCATTGCCGAGCAGGTGATGGTGCTGGCCGACCTTCAGCGCCAGGGACTGATCCGCCACATTGGCCTAAGCAACGCCACTGCCGCCCAGGTGGCCGAAGCGCGGTCGATCGCCGAGGTCGTGTGCGTGCAAAATAACTACAACTTAGCACACCGCCACGACGATGCCTTAATCGACGAACTTGCCCGTCAGGGCATCGCGTATGTGCCGTTCTTCCCGCTCGGCGGTTTTAAGCCGCTGCAGTCCTCGACCCTGTCGGCCGTCGCGGACCGACTCGGGGCCATGCCAATGCAGGTTGCGCTGGCGTGGCTGCTGCACCGGTCGCCCAACATCCTATTGATCCCCGGCACATCGTCGCTCACGCACCTTCGAGAGAACCTGGCCGCAGGGCAGTTGGCGCTATCGCCGCAAACACTGGCGGAGTTGGACGGGATTGCCTCAGCAACGGTTGCAGTGGAGCATTGATTACAGCAGGCCCAAATCTGGATCTCACGTTAAACGCCAGCGCAGAGACTATACAATTCAGCTCAAGGCAGCCGCAACCGATAGAACATCTGTGAGTTCGTTGGTACCACGGTGAAAGGCGAGGCCGACTGGTTCGTCGTCCACGGCCCCTCCAAAGTGTTCGCCTGGAGCAAAGAGCCGGCCGCCCAATTTAAGACCGGGTTGGTGCCGCCGGTCTGGAGATAAATAAAATTGGTGAGGCCCCAGACACTCAAAGTACTGCTGGTACCTGCATAAACCTTGCCGTTGGCGATCGTAGGGCTCGTCATTTTAACATAAGTCCCCACGCTGCCGCTCCACAACAACTTAGGAAACTGAACCGCATTGTAAGCACGGAGATTGCTGTCGCTACCGATTTCCCACAAAATGCCATTGTTCGTTCCATTGGCCGAAAGTGAGAGCCCGCCGCAGCGGTCACTCATGGAAAACGACGCCGTGCCCAACGGTGTGGTATTGATGTTTGTTCCAGTAAATTGGAAGGATTTGGTCTCGCTGTTGCTGTGCAGGGCGAAAAGATACTGTTTGCCAGGCCCCTGCCAATAGACTGGCGATTTGCCCACTGTGTCCCCTGAGTTCTGCGCCTGGAACACCTGCACGAAGTTGCCAACGTGCCCCATGTTGTTGATATCGGCCAAGTACATTTTTCCATCCTTACCCATCCCGGCTGCGTAATGGTTGGGCAACAGCACTACGCCGCCGGAGCCAAAATCGGTATCCCCGGAATTGAGCGATGACCAGTTGGTTGGGGTGGCATAATCCAGGACAGACAAACCGGGGCTCAATTTAACCATGCTTTCGCCAAAATTGGCAGTGCCATCAAAGGTTCCGTTGCCGGTCATGATATAGATGTCTCCATTTGTATCTGCCGCCGGAGCCATGCCCCCGGACCAAACCGCGCCCTGGCTGCCGGAGGGGGTGGCATTGAAAGTGGCGAACTGCGAAAGATTGGTCGCATTGTAGCCCAACACAAACCCGTGATAGCTTCCGTCGTCGCAGTGTGAGCCGAAAGAGTCATAGACCACGCCGTTTAGCAATAAAAGGCCAGGACGCTGATGCTCCAGGGTCGCGCTGAAGTTGCTAGCCGCAATGGTCACCGGCCCGCCAAATTTCTCATTGCCAGTCACGATATCCAAGGCGTGCAACTTGTGGGCGGGGCCGGCTGCCAGCTTCGTATCCACATATAGCGTCCCGCTGGTCAAATCAATGACGGGCGTACCAGTAATACCGACCACCGGGGTCAAATCTGAGCAACTGGGAGTGAATGGCGTCCCGAGATTGGTTCTCCAGTAGGTGACCCCTGCAGTGTCCGCATCAAGCGCGTACACACTATTATTCTCCGTGCAGACAAAAATCACATTGTGGATTCCGTTGGCGATAGTGAGGTTTTCGACAAATAACGGCTGGGCGTAAACCTGGCCGTCAACGCTGTCAGTGAATAACATGCCAAAGCTGTTCGCACCGACATTTGCGGTGGTCAAAATACTTTCCGAGGTGTTCGCCCCGGTTCGTGCCATATCATTGTGTTGGGTGAGCACATTCACCGCCCTGCCCGGGGACAACATAAGCAGCAAGGCCAGCAATGCCGGTCCAAAGTAGCTTTTGCGGATTGCGTTAATGGAAAACTTTGATGGATATTTCATGCACTTGTTCATTCATTGTTTGGTCGGAGTGATTGGCTCAGGCGGGGAAAATACGGTCATAACCGGGTACAGCCGGATATTTCTAAAACGCACTTTCGCGCCTTCGAGAGACTCGTGATCGTCGTCGCTGATCCAGTCCCGGACTTGCAGGCCGATGAAGCCGGCGGGGGTCAGCGAATCGTTGATGTGAGCGCACAGGACACCGTTCAGATACGTTTTGATCGAAGGGCCAACGGCAGCAATCCGCAAATGATTCCAGTCGCTGGCCCGAAAGATTTTCCGGCCTTGTTTTGAAAATTCGTCCGGATCGCCGCCGAGCGGACCGGGATAAAGCCACATGCGACGATGCTCATCATAAATGCCGCCGCTCCACCAGCGCTGGTCGTAGAGCGAAGCCGTCCACCAGCGATGATTTGGGCTTGGATCGATGAGGATCAGATAACCATACACTTGGCCCCCCGGAATGGTGTAGGCCACGCCTCGCCAGACCAACTGCATTTCCTGCGAGGCATAGTTGCTGCGAATGTGGATGCCGGAGAAAAGTTGATGATCCGCTCTGAAATCAAGTTCGAGAATGAAATTATCGTAGTCCTGCTTCGTGCCGAGCACGCTGTTCGTTTGACTTTCGGAAACAGCCTCACCGACGATGCAGCCCGCATCCACGTAGAATCGTGCGTCGCCAGCTTTCTGCGTCCAACCCGAGAGATCCCTGCCGTTGAATAAACTGATCCAGTTCTCCTCGGCGCGAAGCACCACTGCGGACAAGGTTGACACCGCAAAAACAAGCAGCTTGAAATTTCGCATGGTAAAAACCGCCCTCGTTGATAAGTTTGATGCCGGATTGCCGGTGCCACCGCCCGAATCCGCGGTAATCTGCAACAGCGGCGTGTTTAAAAAATATTGAGTATGAATAAGACTCGTATTGATTATTGATATTTCACATTTGGTTTTCGCTTGCGACCACGGCTGGCCTTATACCTGAACCTATTCGCTCTGCAGAGGCTTGCAAGTTCTTTTTGCAGATTGCTTGGCGGTTTGTTGATGTCCGGTTTAAATCGATCACGCGGACAACGCAGCTTCCGCGATGGCTGAAGGAGCTCCCGATAAAAAACTCTGTTTGATTGTTTTTGTTCCGTCGAAAGCATTAAACAGTATGGGAAAATCCAGTCAATTGATTATCGGCACGTACAAGACTTGCTCAGATAATCGAGAAACGAGGGTGCAATTCGACAAAAGTTTTGCTCATGCGGGGCGGATGAAGCTGTACGGCCGGAGACTGGTTCATCCGCCCGGCCTTGAAGTCGGCGGCCGGGGATGAGACTATAAATAATATCAAAAGAAAACTATATGGCCCTGAACGACATTGAACACATTGTGGTGGTGATGATGGAGAACCGCTCCTTCGATAATTTGTTGGGATGGCTTTACGATAGTCAGTCGAACCCGCCGAAGTTTAATATCCCAGCCCAGCCATCGCCAACCTATGACGGATTGAAGCCAAATACCTTCTCAAATGTTTTGAACGGGAACCAGGTATTTGCCAGCCATCCGCCGACGGCCTGGCCGCCCGCCAATAATCCTAACGTCGTGCCGACGCCGGATCCGCACGAAGAATTTCAATTCGTCACCTTGCAACTATTCGGCACGGCCACGCCGGGGCCTGGAGCGGTGGCGGACATGAGCGGTTTTCTGCTTGATTATTCAGCGCCGGATGCCGGTGGGGCCAGTGCGGGTCAGATCATGCAGACTTTCGGACCGACAGATGCCAATGTTCTCAATGATCTGGCACGGAATTTTGCCGTATGCGATCGCTGGTTCGCCTCCGTGCCGTCGCAGACGTGGCCGAACCGGGCATTTGTCCACACGGGTTCATCCGACGGCCACCTGAATAACGATGATTATGAACCTTACGACATCCCGACGATTTTCAATGTCTTGGAAGGCCAGGGAAAGTCATGGGGTGTATTTCACGACACCACCTTGATCCCGTCGCTGACATTGACCCAGTTTTTTCCACGCTTGACTCTACACGACGCGAATTTTCACAGATACGATGTTTTTAAGCAATTATGCAGTGCGGCCACGACCGCGGCGCCGGCTCAAAAGTTGCCGCAGTATTCATTCGTTGAGCCGCGTTTCACGCCGGAATTGGGTCTGTTCGCGATTGATTATCCGGAGGATTATCATCCTCCTCACAATATTTGTCGCGGAGAACAGTTCCTGGCGGATGTCTATCAGGCGGTGCAGAAAAGCCCTTACCGGGACAAAATCCTGCTGGTGATCACTTTCGATGAGCATGGGGGTTGTTATGATCATGTGCCGCCACCAACCGGGGCTGCCCCGCCCGATCCAAAGCCGATATCAAATGATGGAAGTTTTGATTTCAGCCGTTTTGGTGTGCGAGTTCCCACGATACTGGTATCGTCCTATTTGCAACCGGGCACGGTGTTCCGCGAGCAGCCCGGACAAACACCGTTCGACCATGCTTCAATACTCGCCACGTTGCGCGACTGGTTGAATCTGGCAGCCGATCCCAAGAATCCATTCCTGACCAGTCCGCGCATCAAAAGTGCGCCGACACTGGATTGTGTTTTGACACTGGATGACACGAATAAAATCACCAACTGGCCGGAAATCACTGCATCCTGTAGCATCGGGGATGACGACAAGACACTGCAGACGCCGTTGAACGGATTGCAACAGAGCTTGATCGCGGGCGCCATCCGCCAGAACAGCGACAATCCAAGCGACCCGATCCTGATTACGCAGTCAGCCGCGCAAGCGAAAGGCTTGCGCACATATGAAGACGCGCTCAACTGCTTGCATCCGGATGCACCGTGACACGCCGCACCTTCACAGCACTGCGCCCGAAACGAACACCGGAATTGCATCACAACGTCTATGTGGTGTTGCTGGATTCGCGCGTGGCCAGAATCCGAAAAGTGCGTGTTGAAAACCCCAAGCGCGATCCCAGAAAACCTTGCATTTATGTGGGCATGACCGGCCTGACGCCGGAAGAACGTTTTGCCAACCATCTGGCAGGAGTCAAAGCGGCTTCCGTGGTGACACGTCATGGCATTCGTCTGTTGCCGGAACTTTATGCACACCTCAATCCAATGCCATTTGAGGCGGCGCTTCAAATGGAAATGGATTTGGCGGAAGATTTGCGCCAGGCCGGCTACACGGTAACCGGGGGACATTGAATTGCTTTTATATGACCGTACCCTTGACTAACCGACCGGGAGAAGATTTCACCACGGATGAATGGACATGGATTTAACAGAAGCGAACGGGACCAAGGAACCGGAACGGGAATGCACGGGAGGGGGTCACTTTGCGATGCCTTTTTCTGACCTTGCTTTCATGGGTAAAGATGGCGCATGGCTTGGGCCCAGAGGAGGTTGTAGGAGCGGATGCCGGCGTCGTTTGGGTGCAGGCCGTCCACGAGCTGGTTGGTGTTAGCCATGAAAAAGGTATAGCTGTCTGGGCCGGCGAGGATGTTGTTGGAGGCGACGAGTCGGTCGATGACGGCGTTGAAGTTCGTGACATAATTGTGCTGGCCGTCAGTGGCGTAACTGATGTGGGGGATAACGGGCATGCGGCCGTTGGCCAAGAGGAGGTTGATCATCGCCTGCATGTTGGCCTGGAATGCGGTGGTGTCTGTAGTGTTGCCCGCGGCGTCGTTGGCACCGTAGTCCAGCGCCCAGTAGTGGTAATCGGGATTATCGATCAGGTTTTGCGGCAGGCGGGCGAGGCCGCCGGCTGAGGATTCGCCGCCGATGCCACCATCGATCATGGAAGGGAAGTAATTGGTATTGTCGGCGTTGATCAACTGAGCGAAGTCCGGCATGTGGCTGGTTGGATCGTTGGTGTAGGCCGGGGGCGTGCCGTTGGCGGTGGCACGATCAGCCCAGAAGGCCGTGATACTATCGCCCATGAAAAACCAGGTATCCTCCGGGATGCGGCCGCGGCTGTAGGCAGTCGATACATCGTAGACCTCGACTTCATCAAAAGTTACGCCGTTAAGGCTGTTGGTGGGTGTGGCAGTAATCACCATTTTTACCCAGCTCATGCCTGTGAAATCGAAGTTGTGGGATCGGGTGCGGTAAATGTTATTGGTAACGCTGATGACCGGAAGCCAGGTGCCGTCGCTGCCGATGGTGGAGTTGGAAGAGGTGTAGATGGTGTAACTGCCCGGGCCGCCATAATCGGTTTCTTCATAATTATAGTTGGCGCCAGCGTTCCATTCCAGCAGCACCCGGGTGGGGCCAGGGCCGAGATTGATGGCGAACCAGGCGGGGGCACTATTCGACGGGAAGCCCGCGTACCAGGTGGTGGCGAAGGTGTTAAAGATTCCGTCAACGAGGACGCTGGTGTTTTGATAGAGTTGTGAAGTGTAACCAAAAGTTGGTTTGCCGATGGAAATCCGAGGATTCGGATTGATGTTTTCCCTCACGCGATAGAACTTTTGCGGAATTCCGGCGGCAGGGCTGTCATCCAGGAAATCGCCGGCCACGCCGACTGAGGTGGGACTCCAGTCGGCGAGATTGCCCAAGAGATTGGAGGTGGCGATTACGCTGTAGCTCTGACCGGGTACGGCATTCCAGGTCAGATGAGCGCCGGTTGGACCGACGACGAGGTTGGTGATTTGGAGGGTGCCGGCTTTTGCGGCGATCGGGATGATCACTAACAACAGCAACACAGTTACTTTTAGGTGAGAATTTCCTGCGGATCCTGATTTCATGGTGGTTGGCGATTTCTGATCGTTCACCAACTTGTTGGTGAACCTAGCACGGAATGCTGAGATTGGCTATAAGCGTCCGCCGAGAGGGACATTTTAAACCAAGAAGTCAGTAAGTGGAACACAGAATATTCAACCAAGGATGGACAGTCATAAACACTTGCGCCCCCCTCAACCTAGAGGCTCCAGCTCATGGTCGAAACCAAAATGCCGCGGAACCAAGC
>JBEKMT010000289.1:0-4420 GCA_050008355.1 Verrucomicrobiota bacterium | reverse complement strand
ACTTTAATTGTTTCAATCTCAATCATCTTACGCCCGGCATCGCGAAGGTACTTTCGACCATTTGTTCCTTCTGCGCGACCGGGGATGCGCAAATGGGTGAAACCCTCTTGCGCTCACGATCTGTATTCCAGAAATCCGTAGTTGTGCGATTGGCACCAGTTGTGGTCTTTTTAAGAAAAGTTGTTGCCCATGCATCTGCCAAAGTAACTGAGATTTTGAGCTCGATATCCCGCCCCATTGGTTGTAGGTAACGCCATGCCAATGCCAACGGGCACCGGACTTAAGAGGGAACTGGGACTGCTTGAGGCGAGTGGGGCCAACATTCTTAACATGGTTGGGATCGGCCCCTTCATCACCATCCCGTTAGCCTTGACGGCGATGGGCGGTCCACAAGTCTTGCTGGCATGGATTTTGGGCGCTGGTCTTTCGGTATGCGATGGACTGGTCTGGGCGGAACTTGGGGCGGCCATGCCGAATTCAGGAGGACCTTACACTTACTTCTTGGAGGCTTTCGGTCGTCGAGGTTTCGGGCGACTGATGAGCTTTCTGTTTTTATGGCAGAGCGTGGTGGTTTCGCCGCTGAGCATTGCTTCTGGTGCGGTGGGATTGGGAGAATATGCCAAATACCTGGCGCCGCAACTAACCCCTTTCGAGATCAAAGGCCTGGCAAGCGGGGTATGCCTGGCGACCATGATGCTGTTATATCGGGATATTCGCTCGATCGGGCGCATCTCAGTGGTCATGCTCTTCCTAGTGTTGGTAACGATGTCGATCATTGTCTTTGGCGGCATTACTCACTTCCATATTTCCAGGGTTATGGATTTTCCGCCAGGCGCATGGCACCTCTCGTCGTCATTTTTTTCCGGGCTGGGCGCCGCCACTTTGATCGCGGCCTATGATTACGGTGGCTATTACAACATTTGCCTGATTGGCGGGGAAGTGCGCCGGCCCGGTCGGACGATTCCGCTCTCAATTTTGCTGGCTATCGCCATTGTCGGCGCATTGTATCTGCTCATGACGATTTCCGTTATTTCGGTGGTGCCATGGCGTGAAGCCATGCAATCCACGGCCATAGTGTCTTTATTCACAAAAACCCTCTATGGTTCGATTGCCGCGACCGTGATGACCTGGCTGATCATGATTGCCGCCTTCGCCTCGGTCTTTGCGGTGATGTTGGGATATTCGCGGGTTACTTACGCGGCGGCAGTTGACGGACATTTTTTCCGGTGGTTCGCGCGTCTCCATCCCACCCGGCAATTTCCATACGTGTCGTTGCTGACTTTGGGTGCAGCCTCCGCGCTGGCGTGTCTCGTTGATTTAAAATCACTAATTACTGCCCTCATGGTTATCCAAACCATGATTCAATTTCTGGCGCAGTGCGTGGCGGTCATGTTGATTCATTCGCGCCGTAAGGACATGAACCTGCCGTTTCGCATGCCGTGGTATCCACTGCCGGCAATGCTGGCGTTTGGCGGCTGGATTTATATTGTTGCAACCAATGGCTGGCGTTATGTAATCGCAGGGTTGCTGCTGGTGCTGCTTGGTGTCGTCGCTTATTTATGGCGCGCCCGCGCCGCCGCGGAATGGCCTTTCTCGCAAACCTGTGAAACGATTTGACATTGCCCTGTTTGGCTCGGTTTTCGTTGACCATGTGTTGACCGGTTTGACACGCCTGCCGGGACCAGGGGAAGAGGTATTCGCCGAAAGCTACCAGCGTGAAGTCGGCGGCGGTTGCTTCAACACGGCTTGCGGCATGGCTTTGTTGGGATCGTCGCCAACTTGCTTCGCCCTGGTCGGAAGAGAGGACAGCCAATGGATGCTCGACCGCGTCCGGAGTTTCGGCGTGGCGACCGATCAGGTTCGCTTTTCGGATCTGCCTACCGGCGTGACGGTGTCGGCTTCGCTGTCGGCATCAGAATCAGCGGAGCGCGCGTTCTTTACTTACGATGGCGCCAACCAGGCATTGATTGATTGTCTTGAATCGCCGGAACTTCCGGAACGGCTCGCGGTGGCGCGGCATGTTCATTTTGCTTGCCCGATTTCGCCAACAAAGGGCTTGCAAATCGTCCGTAAATTGCACCAACTCGGTTCAACCGCATCGTTGGATGTCGGCTGGCACGAGGCCTGGCTTCGCAACCCGGCCTCCTGGCATTTGCTCGCGGAACTGGATTGGTTCCTGCCCAACGAGAGCGAAGCCAGGCTGATGACCGGCCAATCGGATATGGAGAACGTGCTGCGCGTATTCGCAGCACGCGGAGCACGTCGCGTAGTGGTAAAACGGGGACCGCACGGAGCCACCTTGTGGAACGGGGTTGAAGCTTTGCGTGCGCCGGGTGTCGCCGTGAGGGTTGTGGACACAACTGGTGCCGGAGATGCCTTCAACGCCGGGTTTCTGCACGCGTTTCTGGCGGGGCTGTCCGAGACCATCTGCCTGAACCGGGGCACGATTTGCGGGTCGTTGTCCACGCGCCAGGCTGGGTCATTGGCAGCGTTCCCCAACTTAAATGAAGTTTTAGAATATCATGACAACATCACGAAACGGTAAAGTGGCGCTCATTGGCGGTGGCGGCATCCGTACCCCGCTCTTAGTTTACGGGATCAACGAAACCGCGGAGCAAACCGGGATTCGGGAATTGGTGCTGTTCGATAATGAGCCCGACCGCGCCGCATTGATGGCCTCCCTGGGGCGCGCGATTGTTCGTCGTGAGAACGGCTCACTGCGTATTATCGTCGCCGACTCGCTGGCCGCCGCCGTTGACGGCGCTGATTTTGTGATCAGCAGCATCCGGCCCGGTGGTATTGCCGGGCGTGCACAAGACGAACGGCTGGCCTTTGAACACGGTTTTGCTGGACAGGAAACCACCGGCCCTGGCGGTTTCTTCATGGCCATGCGGACAATTCCGGTGACGTTGGAACACGCGAGAGTGGTTGAAAGATATGCTCCCGGAGCGTGGTATGTGAGCTTCACCAATCCGGCAGGTTTGATTTCACAGGCCCTTGCCTTGCATACAAAGTTGCGGGTGATGGGGATCTGCGACACACCCATCGAGTTGTTCCATTTTATTGCACAGGCTCTCGGGGTGCCGGCTCAAGACGTCAGTTGCGAGTACGCCGGACTCAATCACCTGGGCTGGGTGCGCAAAGTATTGGTGCGTGGAAGAGATGTGACCGCGGACCTGCTCGCCAACGACGAAGCTCTCGGCAAATTGTATCCCGCGGACTTGTTTGCGCCGGACCTGATTCGCGCTCTGGGCGTGATTCCAACTGAATACCTTTATTTCTATTATCGTCGTGGCCAAGCCTATCGCAACCAGGCAAAAGTAAAAACCACACGAGGCGGGGAGATCGAACGGCTGAACCAAAGGGTGTTTGCGGAGTTAGCCGGCGCACTAAGTCGCGGTGACGAAGGAATGGCAATTGATGTCTATGTGCGGTATCTCAATCAAAGATCGGGTTCGTACATGAAGCTCGAGGCCAATGCGGGATCAGCCTTCGATCCCTGCACGCCCCAGAACGACCCGTTCCGGAGTTCAACCGGGTATCATCGCATGGTGCTCGAAGTGATCGCTGCTCTCCGTGAAACCACACCGCGTGGAGTCGTCGCCAACGTCCGCAATCAATCGGCTTTGGACGATTTTGATGATGAAGACGTCGTAGAGGCAGTTTGTGACATCAGCTCCGCCGGGGCAAAGCCGCGCCGTTATGGACGATTGCCCCAGCGTGTGCGCGGTCTGGCGGTGGCAATGAAAGAATTTGAACGCGAAACGGTCCGGGCGGCGGTGGACGGCTCCTTCCAGCGCGCCCGCGCTGCTCTGCTGGTGCATCCGTTGATCGGGGATTGGGACGCCGCTGAAAAACTCTTGCAAGATCTAGCCAGGAATCATCCGGGGATGTTTCGAGCCTGAACTTAGAAGGCGGTATAACGAACTGCCCCGTTGACCCGCGTCCAGAGCGCTATGGGAAACAGCTTCCGGAAGGTGTTCCGCGTCGAACCGCCTGTCGCCAGGGCACAGCCATTTTGCATCCGACCAACGTGAGCGCGGCAGATCGGCAGCCGCGTGAACGGTTGCTTCTGGATGCTGGCTGGAGAATTCGTTTGGGAGACAATCGGGACGCTGCCGAAAAACGCAGCAAGGCCGGGGTTGGTTCCGCTCCAGACGCAGGACATTTAACGACGCGACCTGGCGCGCGGTTAATTGCCCTCGCAAGCCCCAACTTATCGTTCACTGACCCAATCCTTCCTGTATCCGCGCCTATGGTGAAATTAAGGAACTCCACGCCAAAATAAAATTGTAGTTCATTAAAAGAAGCCGAACCCTGGCCGCTGATGCGATGATCACTTGATCACTGCCGGTTGGGATTGCATCACAATCTTCGGCAGCTCATTTCGGCAAATGCGCAGCCCACTTGGCGGCGGAAC
>JBEKMT010000288.1:0-4427 GCA_050008355.1 Verrucomicrobiota bacterium | reverse complement strand
TGATTCAGGTTGATCGTCGTTAGAAATTCCGGTTGGGCTTGAGGTCTTCCACGCATCCTTCTCTGACCACTCCGCTCCGCCAACATTCAAACTCTCTGGGAGTTTTTCAGCAAACTGCTAAAGGGATTTTGCTGTCCTCAAAGATTGTCCCCACAGTGACAGTGAATTGACGCCAGCAGGTTTTGCATTTGTAAAGCCCGGCGCGACACGCCGTTTTTGAACCGGCTCGCGGCTTCAAAACATAATGCCCGCTCGCGTTGCAATGCGGACACGTTATGCCATTTGGCCAGCGCAAACTTTCAAGCAACGCCCGCGCCTTCTCATTGTCGCTGTATTCAGCCGCAAGTGTCGCCAGCGTGATTTCGCCGTTGTCAGAGTCTTGGTTTGTCATAGATTAGGCCATTCGTTATGGTTTAAGGAATATGAAGGATGAAGCCATTCAGACCGTTGAATTTCCGGCCACAATTCTGGATTGGGATAACCAGCCGCTCGCCAGCGGGCAAGCACGCCTTTGGCCCAAGCGATGTTTCGGGACGTTTTGGCCTCATGTTGAATCAGACGCTCCGAAACTTCCAAACCATGCAGCCATCTTGCAAGCGGCAGACGGCTCTCAATATCTGTTGAAAAATTTTCTCGCCTGTCCGCAACACCCTTCAGAAGTGGTGAATCATTGCGAGTTTGATTTTTCGCCAATTCAATAAATCCCCGCATCTTGCTCTCTTTTCCCATAATCCACGCCCTCTCAAGCGTGGTTTGAAATGTATATTACGCCTCCTGGCAATGGCGGTTGGTTTCGCCCTCATGATTCTCATGAGGCAACTACTGAAACGACCACCACAAATTTTACCTCTGTTCCGTTCCCGGGCGAGCTTTGAATCTCGCAACGCCCGCCGATTTTCGCCAGACGCTCGCGCAAGTTCGCCAGTCCATGGCCCCGCACGATCCGGTCCGGTTCGCGCCGCCCCGTTTGCTCCAAGGCATCTGGCGTAAAACCTCGTCCGTTGTCGCGAATGATCAGAACAAGGAAATCCGTCTGGAACGCCAGCGAGATACGGACCTCCGACGCGGCAGCGTGTTTGACCACGTTGTGCAACGTTTCCTTGAACGCGAGGAACAGGTTATGACGCACTTCGGCGGTCACGGGCCACGGTGGTAGCTCCAATGGTATGTCTAGCCGGCAGCGAATGTCCAGTGATCCTAGGAATTCCTGCGCGAAATTTCCGAGGTAATTGGCCAGGCTGTCCAAGGTGTCATACTGCGGGTTTACCGCCCAGACGATTTCATCCATGGAGCGAGTCAATTCGCGTGCGGTGCTGTAGATCCGCTCTAACTGGGTGGCAGCCTGGATTGGATTCTCTAATTCACTATGCACGGCTTCGCTGAGCAGGGAGATGCGGGTCAGATTCGCGCCGAGATTGTCATGGATGTCTTGCGCAATACGGGCGCGTTCACGCTCGATGGTCCGCAGGCGTTCGACCCGTTCCAGTTTGCGATGCATACGCCGGCGGGTTTCCCACAACACGGAACCGGCCAGAACCGCCGCCGCCGCCAAGCTGGTCGCCAAGCGAAACCACCATACCTGCCAGAAATACGGTTGAACCGCGAACGCCAGCGTCGCGCCGGTATCATTCCAAACGCCGTCGCTGTTGCAAGCTATGACATGGAACGTGTAGCGGCCCGGCGGAACATGGCTGTAGATGACATTCCGCTTTGTTCCGGCGTCCACCCAGTCGCGTTCCAGTCCTTCAAGGCGATAGTGAAATGACACCTTTTCCGGCGCCACAAAACTTAAGGCTGTATAGCGAAATTCGAACCGCTCTTGTCCCGGCGGAATCCGCACGGGCGAGCCATCGTTCGCATTAGGTGTCACCAACTGGCCATCCACCAGCATTTCTTCAATTAAGACAGGCGGAGCCAGTTGGTTGGTCTTGACATCAGCGGGATCCACCACCACCAGATCCCTGCTGGTCGGAAACCAAAGACGTCCGTCGGACGTCCGGCAACCGGCCGGTTGGAGCCCGCCTGAACATTCCAACGTCGGCATGCCATCGCCCTTGCCGTAACTGAGACAGCGCACGGATTTGACCCGACCGTCAGCACAACGAGTCAACTCCTCCTTTTGGATTCTGAAAATGCCGCCATGCGAACTGATCCAGAAGTTGCCGCGCCCATCATCTTCAATGTCGCAGATGAAGTTGTTGGGCAACCCTTGGCTGGAACTGATGCAGGCAAAGCGACCCTGTTTCAAACGGTTCAGTCCCCCACCGTAGGTTCCAATCCAAAGAACTCCATCAGTGTCCAAATGCAGGCACTGGACATAATCGCTGGAAAGCCCATCTTTTTTCTCGAATTGATGCAACACGCCATTGTGCAAGTGACCCAAGCCCCCGCCCATCATGCCAAACCACACGCTGCCATCGCGATCCTCCACCACTGCCCGCACGTCCGGCAGATTCAAGCCATCCTTCCTTCCGTACCACACCGGAACACCCGCCCGCTCATGCAATAAGCCGACAGCGGTTCCAATCCAGGTCGAACCATCGTATGCATGCAGGATGGCGGGCATGGGCGCGGTGACACTCTCCAGGCCGGGCGCGGGCACAAAACGATTTCCCTGCTGGAGGAACATTCCACCACCCCATGTGCCGGCCCAAATGCGGCCTCGCGCGTCTTCAGCCACAGACCAGACGTATAGGTTTGACAGTCCGTCGGCGTCCGTGAAGTGAGTCCAAGCGCCATTTTGCAGGCGATATAAGCCCGCTCCTTCGGTGCCAATCCACAACACTCCTTCGTGCGCGGCCGTGACCGACAGCAGACCTCTTCCCTGCCAGTGGTCTGGCGGATCCAACGTCTCCACTTTGCCGGCGCGCAGCGCCACAAGACCACCGCTGCCGGTGCCAGCCCACAAAGTGCCCTCGCGGTCTTCGTATAAACAGCGCACCCAATCGTGCGGAAATCCATTGTCACGATCGAAATGTAGCACGCCACGCTTGGGAAAAATCAAGTAAAGACCCTGATTCAAAGTTCCAGCCGCCAGACACCCAGATCTTGTCTCGAGCAACGCGGTGACGGAACCTTGTCCCCACGGAACCGGCCCCAAATCATCCGTCCACTCGCGACCGCTCCATTTCCGCAACCGGCCATCGCTTACAACCCAGAGGCCGCCATCGCTGCCAGGACAAATTGCCTCGACGTAATCCGGCGGTTGATTGCTTGGTGTCACCTTAGCCAACTGGCCTTGGTTCAACGCGAACATTTGTCCCCCATAAATCACCCATAACGCCCCGTGTTCGTTCGCCACTAGCGAAGCGGCTCTGGTTGAAGCGCCCGCATTGGGGACGGTAATCATTTCGCCATTGACGCCAGCCAATCTTCCCTCTTCGTTCAGCACCCAGATTTTGCCTTCGTGACTGGCGCCGATGCCAGAAATTTTTCTGTCCTCCCAGGTAGCGTTGAATTTCACCGTGTAAAAATGGCCGTCCCGGTAACGCGTCAGTTCTCCCGTTTCATGCCCGATCCACAAGTTTCCTTCGCTATCTTCGAACAGGCTGACGACCCGGCTGCTGCTCATTTGGGGCGTGTTGTTGTTGTCAAACACGGTAAAGCTCGCGCCGTCAAATCGCGCCAAGCCATCATAGGTACCCAGCCACAGGTATCCATCGTGCGTTTGTACAATGGTGGTCACTACATTGTGCGGCAGGCCGTCCTCCGTCTGCCAGACGCGGAGGAAGTAACTCGGCAGCAGAGGCGGCGTGGCGGCGCACAGGCCGAGGCACACGAGGCAAAGCAGCAGCGCGCACAGTGGCTTGGCGTGCCGGCGAACCGGAACTGACCGATGGAAGAACACTTTTGAAATCTTGCTTGGCGCGAACCGCGCGCGCAAGCCAAACCCTGCCAAAAGCCTCGCCTACTTTTCAAATCGGAACGGTGCTTTCAGATCAACCACCATCACCTCAAAATTACCCAACTCGGTCACGCGCTGGCTGTCGGCGTTCACGAACGTAAGGTCGGCAGCAGTCAGTTCAAAGGTTACGGTGGCGGTACTGAGCGTCCATCCATTATATGGATCGTTCACGCCGTCAAGTATGCTTTGGCGATTTGGAGATTCGATTGCGGCTGGCGGATAGATTCATTACGGGCGTTGAGCAGCGACGTGGCCTCGGCGCAATTCCTTGTGCCAACGCTTTGCCTTGTTGGGCGGCGGAAATGATGCGGGTGCGTTCCCGCCGTTTGCCCGCCACCGCCTGATAAATCCGCTCGCCCCGGGGTGCGCGTCCATCTTCACGATCCAGGCGGTGATCCACACCGCACTCGTCCAGGTAAAAGACGGGTTGGCCCTCGAACTTTTCCAATTCGCGACGCAAGAGCCACCGTTGCACCTCGTTGCGCTCGCGATATTTTATGAGTTTTTTTTAGCGTGAAGCCTA
>JBEKMT010000287.1:0-7574 GCA_050008355.1 Verrucomicrobiota bacterium | reverse complement strand
GTCGAGCAGGTCGCGCATGTCGGAACTGGTCTCGGAGACACCGAGCAGTCCGGATTTGTGATTGACCATTTCGTAAAACTGTTTCGTGGTCATATGCTCAGTTCGCCCCAGAAATGGCGCCAGGCCGGGATCCAAATCGCCAGTGCGGGTACTCATCACCAATCCCGCCGTCGGAGTGAATCCCATGCTCGTATCAATGCTTTTGCCGTCGCGAACGGCGGCCAGGCTTGCGCCGTTTCCGAGATGCGCGAGGATGACACGACCTTTTGTCGCTGTTGTGTCGCCGAGACGCGCGAGTTCTTCCATCAGATAAGCGTAAGACAGGCCGTGAAAACCGTAGCGCTGAATACCCATGGCATCGAAGCGACGTGGAATCGGCAGCAGCTTCGCTACGCGCGGCATGGTTTGATGGAACGCCGTGTCAAAGCACGCCACCTGTAGCAGTTTCGGATGACGCTGGCGGAACGTTTCCATCAGCTCAATCTCACGCGGCAGATGATCCGGGTCATTCGGGCTGATGCGATGTAGTTCATCCAACAGGTCCTGGGTGACAATCTCCGGCGCCGTGTGCTTCATACCGTGGACCACGCGATGTCCCACAGCCAGAATCGAGTCAAAACCATTTTGCTTTTCGAGCCAATCAATCAGGAAATTTACCGCGGATTTATGATCGGCGGCGGTGAGGTTGAGACCAGTTTTGGGCTTTCCATCCGCGTCATGAAACGTCAGGTTCGTTCCGCTCAAACCGATGCGGTCAACCTTTCCACGCAGGCCCCGCTTCAGCGTTTTGTCCGCTTCATACAGCGCAAACTTTATGCTCGATGAGCCGCCGTTGATGGTCAGGACGGATGGTTTGGCCGTTTTTACAAATGGGTTTTTCAAAATTCTGTCTCCAAGCTGGCTTTTCAGGAAGTCAGCTTTTGAGAAGTCTGGTCGATTACTTTGATCATTGACTGATACATCATTTCTTTGCTGAGAAATGGCGGGCCAAATAATTCGTAACCTTCGCCTATTTTTTCATTCACTTTTCGCGCCAGATCGTCATGAGTCGCGGCATCTGCGTGAAAAGGCACGGCGACAATGATATATGTGATTGAAGTTTTCATATTGTATCGAATGGAATCTTAGTTCTTTCTATTTTTTGGAGTGAAACCTTATATGTCATCGTTGCCACAGAATTCGTGGGTCTTCCAATGGGATTGCGACACCATGGCAATGAGGAATGACTCGCGCCGTATAGTCAGCGGAAGGGCGGGCCGCAGCTACAGTAGCGGTGTAAATGTAGGCGCCCAATTCATCGGGCAATGGGCGAAGGCCGGTCATTTCCTGGCGCACCGGGGGGCCGCCGTTAATTCCGTCGGCATAAAGTTCCACCCGCACCGTTTTGGGGTCGAGACCGTTAAGACAAACCTGTATTTCAAATATATGTTGCCCGCCGCGAGTCTCCACCTTCACTGCGCCGAAGTGCAGCGATGCCCATTTCTCTTCCAGACTGCGCCGCCAATCCAGAATTTGCTTGCCGGTTGCGCCTTGGTTGGCCGTGCGTGATTGGCAGGAAATGACTGCCGGCAGATAATGTTGTTCGGTATATTCGCGCACGGTGCGGTCGGCAGAAAAGCGCGGAGTCAAACGCGCCATGCTTTCGCGCATTCGCGCGACCCAGGCTGTGGGAATACCCTTCTGGTTGCGATTATAGAATTCGGGGATCACCTCGCGTTCGAGTCGCTCATAAAGCGCCATGGCTTCGGCAGCATCCCAATCCGGGTCGTCGTCGTGTTCCAGACCGTCTCCGAGTGCCCAACCCACCTCCGGCGTGTAGGCTTCCGCCCACCAGCCGTCCAATTCCGAAAGGTTGATGCCACCGTTGATGAGCACCTTCATGCCGCTGGTTCCCGATGCCTCCCAGGGCCGCCGTGGCGTGTTAAGCCAGACATCCACACCCTGCACCAGGCGCTGGGTCAGATGCATATCATAGTCGCTAAGGAAAATCGCATGAGGCCGGACATCCCACCGGCGAATGAACCGTATCCATTTTTGGATCAGGGCTTGTCCCTCCAGGTCCGCCGGATGGGCCTTGCCCGCAATGATGAGTTGCACCGGTTGCTGTGGATTGGATAACAAACGCAGCAGTCGCTCCGGATCGTGCAGCAGCAGATTGGGTCTTTTGTAGGTCGCAAAGCGCCGTGCAAAACCCAGTGTCAAAGCATTTGGATTGAAAAGATTCCTCGCCTCCTCAACCGTACGGGACGGCGCGCCGGCGGTGGTATAATGCCGGGCCAGACGTTCGCGGGCGTATTCCACCAGCGACTTGCTGGTGGCGATGCGAAATTGCCAGAGGTCGTCATCAGAGACACGGCGAAAGTCCTGCTCCAGGCTTTCCGCCTTTCCCGTCCAGCAGCCCTTGCCACAAGCCTTCGTCCAAAGCTGGTCAGCAGCCGAAGAATTCCACGTCGGCATGTGAACTCCGTTGGTCACATGGCCCACAGGAACTTCGTCCGCCGGCAAATGGGGAAACAACGGTTCGAAAAGATGGCGGCTGACTTTCCCATGCAAGCGACTCACGCCATTTACCGATCCGCTGCCCCGAATTGCCAGATAGGCCATGTTAAAACTCTCGGTTGCGTCATTGGGATTCTGACGGCCCAGGGCCAAAAGATCATGGAGGGATATGCCAAGCTTTTCCGTGGCGTAATTACCGAGATATTGCTCGATAAGCGCCGGATGAAAGCGGTCAAAGCCGGCCGCCACTGCTGTGTGGGTTGTAAAAAGATTCCCCGCCCGAGTGGCGGCCAGAGCAACTTCAAAAGGCTGGCTGTCCTCTTGCATGAAACAGCGGGCCCGCTCCAGCACCGCGAAGGCCGCGTGACCTTCATTCAAATGACAAACATCCGGCTTGATGCCGAGGGCAGCGAGCAACTGCCAGCCACCAATCCCAAGCAATATTTCCTGTTTAAGGCGCAACTCCGGTCCCCCGCCATACAACTCGCTCGTAATGCACCGATGCGCGGGAAAGTTCGCCGCGTCATTGCTGTCCAGCAGATAAAGTTTCACTCGACCGACTTGTACCTGCCACGCTCGCAACCAGACCGAATAGCCTGGCAAGGTGATTTCCAGTCGAGGGTCGTTATAAGGATAGAGAGCTTGTTGCGCTCCGTCCTTGTCAATCACCTGACGAAAGTAGCCTTGCTGGTAAAGCAACCCCACCCCGACCACAGGCACTCCAAGATCGCTGGCGGCTTTAAGCTGATCGCCGGCAACATTGCCCAGGCCGCCTGAGTAAATAGGCAGGGCTTCACTCAGCATATATTCCATGCTGAAATACGCGACACACTTCAAAGGCGACTGCGGATGATTTTTCTGAAACCATGCGGGCGACTCCGCAGCCTGACGCTTTGAACGCAGCAATTCATCTATATTTTTCCGGAAGACTGGGTCGGCCAGAACGCTTTTGAGCTTGTCCTTTGAGACCGTTTGCAGAACCACCCAGGGATTTTGCGTGAACTCCCAGAGCGTTGCATCGAGCTGCCGCCATACTTCGTCCGTGGCATGATTCCACGACCAGCGGAGATCCAGGGCCAGCTCCGCCAGGGAATTGAAGCCTTCAACCTCCTTAGTTAATTGACAGTAGGCCGGCTTGCTGACAAGTATTGGTTCGTTCATTTTTTCTCAGAATGTATTTTGGTCGAATATTCCCGGTATCAGTTTGGGTCGCCTTCGTTGCGCCCTACCGCTACTGTCATTGGTTGATGGCTTGCTAAAGATTTAACGCCGACCTGATCCGGTGCCGGGGCACCCTTCAAAACACCGTTGATAATGGTTCGGGCATCCGTTTGGATTTGGCGCAGATGGTCCGTTCCCTGGAAGCTTTCCGCATAAATCTTATAGATATTTTCGGTTCCGGAAGGACGTGCGGCGAACCAGCCATTCTCGGTCACCGCTTTCAATCCGCCAATGGGAGCATGGTTGCCCGGAGCGTGAGTCAGGATGGCTACGATTTTTTCGCCTGCCAATTCAGTAAGCTTGACGTTTTCAGGTGAAAGGTTTGCCAACCATTGCTTTTGTTCCAGGGTAGCAGGCGCGTCAACGCGCTCATAGGCAGCTTCACCAAACTCGCGCGTAAGTTCGCGGTAAAGTTCGGCGGGATCATTGCCCTTGCGGGCAGTCATCTCCGCCGCCAATAAAGCCGGGACCATTCCATCTTTATCCGTCGTCCAAACAGTGCCATCCAGACGAAGGAAAACTGAACCTGCACTTTCCTCTCCGGCAAATCCCAGTGAGCCATCGAGCAGGCCATCCACGAACCATTTGAAACCAACCGGCACTTCGAAGAGCTTCCGGCCAAGTTTGGCGGTAATCCGGTCAATCATTTGGCTGCTCACGATGGTCTTTCCGACCAGCGCAGATTTGGGCCATTTCGACCGGTTCTGGAAAAGATAATAAATTGCCACACAGAGGTCGTGATTTGGCGGCAGCAATCCTTCACCCTTCGTGACAATCCCATGCCGGTCGTGATCGGTGTCGCATGCGAATGAGAGATCAAAACGGTCCTTCATCCCAATGAGCCGTTGCATCACGTAGGGCGAAGAGGGGTCCATGCGAATCTGGCCATCCCAATCCACCGTCATGAAACGGAAAGTGGGATCAACCTCATCGTTAACAACCGTCAAGTCCAACTTATATTGTTCCGCAATCCTCGGCCAATAATGAACTCCAGCTCCGCCCAGCGGATCAATCCCAAGCTTAAGCTTCGCGCTGCGGATAATGTCCATGTCAATCACGTTGCCGAGGTCATTGACGTACGGGGTGACATAGTCATGCCGATGCGTCGACGACGCGCGCAGCGCCTGCGCGTGAGGAATTCTTCTTACTCCTTTGAGCCGCGTTTCGAGCAGCGCATTCGCCTTCGCCTCTATCCAACCGGTAACTACATTGTCTGCCGCTCCGCCGCTTGGCGGGTCATATTTAAAGCCGCCGTCAGATGGCGGATTATGTGATGGAGTGATGACAATCCCATCAGCGAGTCCGCTTTTCCGCCCGCGATTGTAGGCCAGAATCGCATGAGACATCACCGGAGTAGGCGTGTATTCATCTCCCAGGGCGAGCATCACCTCAACGCCGTTGGCCGCCAGCACTTCCAATGCAGTGGCGCAGGCCGGGACGGAAAGCGCGTGCGTGTCAATGCCGAGAAACAATGGACCTGCGATGTTTTTAGACGTGCGATAAAGACAAATCGCCTGGGTGATCGCGAGGATGTGCCATTCGTTGAAAGACAGTTTAAATGACGAGCCGCGATGGCCCGAAGTGCCAAAAGCCACTCGCTGTTCCGGCACCGCAGGGTCTGGAGTTTCGTTGTAATAGGCCGTGATGAGCTTTGGCACATTGACCAGTATTCCGCGAGGCGCTGTTTTGCCGGCCAAAGGACTTATTTCCATAACGCCTCCTTAAACGCGCGCTTTTTTGACAGAGAATGAAAATCCGCGGCGGAAGGAAAATAGTGCAAACTGAAACCTTGAAATCAGCCATCGGATTAAATCCGTGCAAGAAAGGAAGAAACCCAGGCAACCAAGAAACAACAGGTAGGGTAAAGCAAACATAGTCATTTTTTAACAGCTATCCCGCCAGGTCTTCCCCGGCGGCTTGGCGTCTTTGATCAAACTCTGCTTCTTCAATGCCTTCATCAACCAGTCGTTCGTTGTCATTTCGCCCTTCCTCATCCTCATCCTCCCCGGAAGCCACCGGCACTTTATGTCCGGTTGAGCCAGGAACCGGGTCCCAGCGTTCCGATTCGGGTGCTGATTCAAGAGCGGCCTCTTTTGAGTCCCTGTCCGAATCGCCCGTCAATTCCCGTTTGGCCTGTTCCCAATCGGATTTTGACACTTCGTGCGCAGAACGTCCGTTGATGGCTGCCAGTTCAATTGCGCGTTCCCGCACCATTTTGCGGGTGACCGTGCCGATGCCGGCGGAATTCTCGGTCAAGGCGCCGTCCTTCAGTGGATTTGTTTTCATGGGTTGAAAATTACCGCGCATGGAATGTTTGGTCGTTATGCGATGTTTTCATTTGGCGCGAGCCTCGATCCTCGCGGTTGTCGCGGGACTTGGAAAAAATATCGTCGCGTTTTTGAGATTTTTGACCTGGAGCGGTTTTCCCGAGACGCAGCCGCACCCGGTGGAGGGTTTGTGGGAAAACGGGAGTTTGAGATGTCACTGCAGGTTTGATAATTGATGCTGTCATAAATTCCTTGTTCCGGTGGTTAATTGGCCATTTGTTGCTGGACAGGAAGGCGGGGGAAACTCGCGCGGTCGTCCGCTTCGAGCCAGTCGAACGTGGTGCTCTTCTCTGGATTCAGCCCGAGCTTGGTACAGTTTTCAATGAAGTAAGCGCGCTTTTCCGGATTGTTCATCATGCTGCCCGCAACCACCTCATTTGACCAGGCCTCGATTTCTTCCGGCGTTCTTTTTGTCCCGTTGGCCTGCAGCCATATTCCGACCTCGTCATAAGTTTTTGCGGCTTGAACGGCGGTTTTGAATTGCTCGCCGTTGATGCCCTTAAAACTAAAGAGCATGTTATCCAACGGACAATCGTAATGATATTCGCCGGGCGTTCCCGCCAGGCTGGCGCGGCATTTGTCAACCGTGCGTTTGGCAATGGCAAAGCCGGCGAGCCGGGCGCGCGGGCTATGCGGGGCTTGTTTGGTCAAATCCCTGTCAATGATAAGCTTGTTCATAATTTTTTGTGTGAATTGTTTTGGATAATTGTTTTATGTCTGGTGATAAAAACCATGCGAGCGGGTGCGGCTGCGCTCCTGGATCAATTCGGCTTCGGCTTGGAGCCAGTGTTGCACCTCATGCCCCTGATGTGAACCTTGGTTCACATAAGTGAAGTAAGCTCTCCTGGCCACTTCATCCGGTGAGGGCGTAAAATTAATTTCGTTTTGGCTCGGGCCTATTACGGAAATTCGTTGCGCGGCCGCGGCCGGTTTTTGATGTTGGGAACGATTATCATTTTTCATAAGCAAAGTATAAATTCCATAAGAGGGTAGACGCTATGGGGTGTTCACCTTATCGCCCCTTTAGGCAGCCATACCGACCGGACTTACATCGTGCGCAGAACTTTGCTCAATGGCTTCTTTGGTCAAATTCACAAATACCGTGGAATCCTCGTAACTTATCCGGTCCACTTTGCCCATTGGTATCTGTACTTCTTTGCCGGTAAATCGATGGCCGGTTTTGATGATGAGTTGGCTAATCGCCCAACTTTTATCGTCCACGCCAAAATCGCAGACATGGCCTGTAATTCCATCGCTCGCCTTAATACTATAGCCATTCACGGCTTGCGCACTTCGCAGATGAGCATCGGCGGTTTCCTGTTTTTGGTTCGCCGCAACGGGATCCTGATGCGGCATCGTTTTTGGCAGCACTGGCAAAATGGGAAACTCGCTTCTGCCCCATAAGCCGCCACCTTCCCAATAGAACGGCCAGCCGTAATATCGGTGATACTCCTCTTCGTATTGCCGCGACACCGGCTTGTGCGATGAAATCACAGGGCTGTCCTCAATTTGTTTCCGGGACAGGTT
>JBEKMT010000286.1:0-4495 GCA_050008355.1 Verrucomicrobiota bacterium | reverse complement strand
AAATCCATTTATCGGTGGTTGGGAAAAGCCGACGGCGCGCTGCGGGTTCCGCGCCCGGCTCACGTCAAACAGAACCCGTCGGCCGTCGCCGCCTTTCGCGCCGAGCTGGAACAGAAGCTTGAAGAGTTGGCTTTGCCCAAGGACAAACCGGTGAAGATCTGGGTGGCCGACGAAAGCCGCTTTGGCCTCCATACCCAGAGCCGCCGGTGTTGGGCCTTGCGCGGCCAGCGGGTCGTGATCCCGCAACAACAGCGGTATGAATGGGAGTATGTCTATGGGGCGTTGGAAGTGCTCGAAGGCGACGCCCAGTTTCGTTTCATGCCCTCGGTCAATCTGGATTTTAGTCGGGACTTTCTGCGGCAGATTGCCGCCAGCGATCCCGCCGCTGAGCATGTGGTCATTCAGGATCAGGCGGGCTTTCACCCGCGCGCGGGTGATGCCGACTTGCCCGACCGGATTCATCTGCTCCCCTTGCCGCCTTATAGTCCTGAACTCAATCCGATCGAAGGACTGTGGGATCAGGTTCAGGACGTCACCTGCAATCGCCGCCATGAAAATCTGGACGATTTGGAACAAACCTTGACGACCGCTCTTCGCCCGTTCTGGGAAACACCAGCACGCGTCCTATCGTTAATCCATCACTGGCTCCGTGCTCAAGCAAACGCTACGCCCTGACTCATTGTTCCGATACTCTGTGAGAAATGGTATAAATACAATTTTGTTCCGTTTTGGACTGAAGGAAGCTCGTTGCATCAAAAGTCTGGTCGAGAGCCAAATGAAAAATACCCCCCGGTCGGAAAAGGAACAACGGTCAAGCCAATAGATTGTCGGCAATCCACCAAGCTTGATCTCGAGTCTAATTTCCTGCTTTTCGACATCAGTTAGCTGACTTTTTCCATTCCAAAACCTGGCCGTCAGCCAGAAGGTGTGAACGCAGCTGGTCGTAAGGGACTTTCTGCACCGGTACCTGATTATCTATCGCTATCGCTGCAGCCGTGGCGGCTGATTGACCCAGGATCATAAAGACGGGCTCCATGCGAATTGATCCGTATGCAATGTGTGAGGCAGACAGGCAAACCGGCACCAGCAGGTTTGCACACTGACCGACCGCCGGTACCATGGCTCGGTAAGCGATGGGGTATGGGCTCGTCGGGGCCACCTCAACATCCCCCTCGTTCTCCACATGGCCGCCGCGAACCAATCGGCGACAGTTGTGCGAGTCCATGTTGTAGGCCGCCAATCCCACGGAATCAGAAACGATTTCGACATGCCGGCAATTTTTCTCAGTCATCACGTAGTCTGAAACCATCCGCCGCGCTTCGCGAACATACATCGCGTGTGGCCAGCCTCCCGTGTCAGGAAACTCATCCTTACAAAGCCCCCAGGTCTGCATTTCCCGGCGCACGTTCACCGGCACTCGCGGACTGGTTGCAAGATAAGTCAGTAGCCCCTTGGTGTAATCCAGGTGTTCCGCCTGGATACGCTCGCGCGTGGCATAGTCCGCCCCGGGGTAATTATAATTCCCGCCGATGTAATCCGTGGAAAAACCGCCGTTATTGTTGATATCGGTTTTGTCCGACGTGACCATATCGACGTTGAGAAAATTGCCCAGGGTGACGTGTTTGTGCGCCGAGGCCAGGGCATCAAAGTAGCGGCCCAGCAATTCGTATTGTGCCGGATCATAATGGGCCGGCGGCTCGATGGGTTTCCGGTTGGCGGGATTTTTTGTGAGACAAAGCCGAAAATTATAGGCCTGAACTGATTGGTCGCCGTCGCCGGGCCGGCCAAAACTCACGGGCTGAATGAACGGCAGCAGGCCGCTCGCGGAATCGCCGGCCTTGCGATAGGGATCCACCGGCACCAGGAATTGATGTTGGGGTGTGGCACCGCGAATTCCGTCCAGCGTTTCACCATAAACCGCGTTGGCTTCACGACCGATGAAATAGCTCACCCCCGCCATGGCCATCAAGTCGCCCTCATAGGTCGCGTCAATGAACATCTTTGCCCGGAAAACATCGCCCGACTGAGTCACTAGCTCTGTCAGACGTACGTTATTCGTAACCACAGACACCAGCTGTTGTTGAAAATAGACCGGAACTTTAGCTTCCCGCAGTTGATCTTCGAACTCACGCTCCGCCACGCTCGGCTCAAATGTCCACGCCTCGGCTTTGCCGTAGTGATGACCCATTTGCTGGTAGAAATGGCGCGATAACCCGCCAATCGCCGCCTTGTTGCCAATATCCGTCCAACCCAGGCCTGAGGAGCTCAAACCGCCCAGATGCCGCCCCGGTTCCACCACCACGACAGTCTTGCCCAATTTAACTGCCTCCACCGCTGCCGTTACCCCCGAGGACGTTCCTCCGTAAACACAAATATCACTCTGAACAATTTCCCCGCTTGCCCGTAACCCCATCCAGCCGGCTGCCATCAGCAATAGAAGCAGCCGCCCCCACCGTCTCCCTGCTGGTAAAATTCGCGAGATTTTGACAGCCAATCGGCATACCCGCGCCTTCGCCAGGTCCCCCGGCGTCCCCCGGCCAAAATCTGTGAGTAAATTCATAGCGCTTTTTAGAGTGCGGTCCCGCGACCAGCAAAAAGTGTTCGACCACTTGATGCAAGGATCAAATCCGCGCAAAAAACCATCTGGATTTTCATTAAATCACAGACAGAAACGCGTCAAGAAGCCAAGGGCGCGAATGACCAATCATTGGTTTCAAGGACTTGATTCGTGAGGAGGCCGCGCCAACGGCGGTTGGTATCGGCGAATTTTTGTCCAAAGGGTCAATCGGACAACCGAAATAACTTCTGCGGTTCGCTGAGGTAATTGGTTACAGTGATCAATCCGTTGACCACGCCAAGTGCTGCGGGATCTGGTGTCCAGGATGACGGCGAAACGAGGTTCGTCGAGGATTGCAGCATGAAACCGCTTAAATCGAAGCCGTCGATATTGGTTGTGGGCCAGGTTAAAACCACGTAGCTGGTAAAACCTTGAATGGCCAGCGCCGGCGGGGGGTACGCAAGTCTGAATACCGCACCCGCGCCGTGCGTGCCGCCTTGGAACGCCGTTCCATACAGGGTGCTGCCCGATAATATCACTCCCGCAAACGGCCTTGCGCCGTCGTTGTTGGTTGCAGCCGGGGAAACCGTTGCTGAGAAAGTATGCAGAGCCGAAAAACCTCCGCCATCGGTATTGACGGCAAATAGTGTGCCGAATCCATTGGTCCCGCCATACGACGACGTGCCGTAGAGCGTGCTGCCCGACAGCACTAATCCACCATTCGGATTCACTCCGTCGCTGTTGGTGAATTGAAACCCGGAGGCGGAAGAGAAAGTATGGAGGAGCGTGAACGCCGTGCCATTGGTGGTAATGCTGAATACCGTGCCATAACCATTAGTGCCACCCTCGAAGGCTGTGCCGTACAGCGTGTCGCTCGCCAGGATCAGCCCGCCATTCGGAACGGCTCCGTCGCTGTTGGTATAGGCCAGACCGCTGGAAGCTTGCGCCGCAAAATGATGCAAAGTCACAAACCCCGTGCCATTTGTGTTGACGGCGAAAACCGTACCTTCAGCATCGGCGCCACCATCGTGTGCCGTCCCATATAAAACAGCACCCGATAATATCAATCCGGCCGACGGTTCGGCTCCGTCGCCGTTTGTATAAGCCGGGGCAGCAATTGCCGGGAAAGTGTGCAGGATGATAAATCCCATCCCATTCGTATTCATGGCGTAGAGCGTGCCCACGCCGTTGGTACCACCCTGAGACGTGGTGCCATACAGCGTGCTACCAGATAAAAGCAGGCCGCCGGGATAAATTCCATCGCTGTTTGTGTACTGATTCGGGGCGATGGCTGCTTCTGCCGAGAAACAGTGAAGAATGACATAATTGGATCCATGCGTGTCGAGGGCAAAGACCAGGCCACTGCCATTCGTTCCGCCTTGATTTGCAGTTCCATACAACGTGTTGCCGGCCAAAATCAAACCGCCGTACGGCATCGTTCCGTCGCTGTTGGTGTAATGCCCCAGGGCATTCGTCGCTTCGGCCGTAAACGCATACAGGATGGTAAAACTCGTGCCGTCGGTGTTGATGGAGAATAACGTCCCATCACCATTTGTGGAGCCAGCTTCGGTCATTCCAAACAGGGTGTTGCCGGATCGCAGCAATTGGCCAGGGAAAGCCCCGTCACTGTTGGTGGAAGTGACCCCCGTGTAGGCCGCTGCGTTGAAACTATGCAGAGTCGTGAAAGTCTGAGCCGCCACTGGAACCGTAAGGTTCAAGCCAAGACCCGCGAGCAGCGCTGTCAGCAGCAACATATTTAGAAGGTAACGCATCACACGGTAACCAATTTTCCTCACGAGCAACTTAGCCACTCGTGATTCGTGGTGTCAATTTCTACCTTGCCCACGATTTTGGAGCCAAACGACGCTAGCGCTGCCGCTCCGCTGTTCGCGGTTGACATCCCCGGTGCGGCATGGCTCTGTTATGGCCGTCGGTTGC
>JBEKMT010000285.1:0-4527 GCA_050008355.1 Verrucomicrobiota bacterium | reverse complement strand
AGCCCTGCGATCGCTTTGTTTACGCATTTTATTATCATAAATGAACTGGCCGTCGGAAAATCCCGATTAATAATTATATCCACAGGTGGTTTTGCAATTTGGCTTTGTAAGGTTAAGAGATATTCGTGCGGTTAGAAAAAATAAAGCTGAAAGATTAAGATATTGAGTGTTTTTCCCTGGCGTTTTACCGCACTCAAACAAGTTGCGAATTCCATGACAAAACGCTTTGAATGATAAGTTTCCGACTGATGGTTAAATACGCCCTTTGCCGAATCCAGTCGAGAACTTTCGGCCATGTTCAGTACTGGCCGGACAAGAGCAAGCCGAGACTTCAACGTGTAATGCCGAGACCAACTTGAGCAACGTAGCTTTGAGCGGATTCCGGCGGTTAGGCCATTTTAGAACAATCGTGGCAGAAAGGGGATACAGTTTTGACGGAATCAAAGGATTGTGAGCCAAACCTTGAGCTGCTGCCTTTGCAAACCCAATATACTATTGCCATATAGAAATTTAAGCATTTGGGGCGACAGTCGGAATCGGACGGTTTACGCCAGATCGAGCCATTGCGGAGCCTTCAGAGACCTCTCAGACCCGTCCCATCGAGGAATTCCGGCATTCCACGGGTGGTCGGGGGCGCCCGCATGACTTGGGTCGGGCTGTTGGTTTGGATGGGGGTGGTCGGGGTAGGTTGTGGAACCAGCTCCACCACTTTGATGTTATCCACATCCACGGTATTATTGTTGTCGTAACCAAAGAGGGAAGCAACGTTTGGACTGCCGTTGACGGAAAGCTGAAGCTCCATCTGGTTGACTTTGGAAACGTATTGGTTGAACAAGGCCTGTGCTCCGTTTAGGTATGCGGCAATTTGCATCCCTGTTCCGTCAAATTCGTAGGATTGCCAATTTGTGGAAAGCACCAAAGATGAATTCAGATCAAATATCGCGGCTGGCGCCGCGTTTGCCGGGGAGAGCGTGCCTGCGGGAACCAAGAAGGTAAGGTCCACCGCTCCCGGAACATTTGTGACGCCTATACTGGTTCCCCCCAACTTGGCCGAAAAATAAATCCGATATGACGCCTGACTGGAGGAAGCAAGTGTGTATGGGAGCGGGCTTTCTTGCGTGCCCAAGCCAAAGCCCGAATAGCTGCCGGGCGGACTGTTGCTCCAGGCGGATAAGTCCACCCGGTATTCGAGCGCAGCGCGGCCATCAAGCCCGCCGGTCAGGTTCGTGGACAAATTGCCGGTTGCGGCGGGAGATCCATCCCGATCGCTGAAACCATAGCCGCCGTCGTTGGGAAAGGTGCTATAAAAATTGGCCTGCCATATGGGCTTCTCCACCTGCGGCGCCGGCGGCGTTGAGTCGTTGTTTCTGTGATAGACATTGAAAGAATTCATGGTGTAGGTGATTGAACTGCCGTACGTGTCACAAATCTCCCAACCGAGCTGCACACTATCGAAATTTGGGTCATGCCAGAAGTAGCCCCCGGGCCCGCCATTCCATTTGAGGTTGCTGATCCAATGCAAAATGCTGCAGAGGTTAAAATTCGTTGCCGTATCCATCATGCCATTCCGGGGCAGGAAGGAAATGCAATAAGGCCCGCTGCCTCCGGCCCCTTCGTAGACATTGTAATCAATACCGTCAATGGTAGCATTGGTGAACGGCTTTCCTCCAATGGGAGCGGTATTTTTCCAGTTCAACCAAATCATCACTTCGTACGTTGTGCCGTTGAGCCACAAATCAAAAGCGAAATCGAATTTGTTGTTGGTCGGGTAGCTCGCGCTCCATGCGGCCAGGAGCGGTGTGGAGCCATTGAGGACATCATTAAGTGCGGCGTTCACGGGATAGCTGGCATGGGGATAGGACCCCACCCACGTCTTCCCCTTCAGGTTGGCAACGACCTGCCAGTGGCTATGGGAGTCGGTGTAAAGACACTGTTGCCAGTCCGGAGCCGCTCCCCAGACATCCTGCGTGATAATCCAAGAGCCATCACTGCAGGTGCCCAATTGGTCGCAGGTTGTACAATTCCAGGCAAGTGCTCCTGCAGAAAAAAAAGTGAGGTTGACGAAGATCCAGACTGAAAGCCGAAGCAGGTCAACAATAGATTTGTTATTATGACACATAATTGTCCGCAGGTGAAACAACGATAAATTTTGTCGGGCGTGATTTAATTTTTTGGAGGAATGGTTGTAGTCCACCCAGCCTTTGGGGCGGGACAAAAAGGAAGATGTCGGGTCTCTCCCGTCTGCTGCTTATTCGATCCTCCATTTCCCCAAAACCTAAGGAACCCATACGGTCCGGAAGAACTGCTGCTGGCTGCCGGCCGGCACGAGGTAAGGCGATGCCGTGGCTGAGGCGGCCCCGGCAATGTCAACATATGGCCCGACGACATTCGTCGCGCTCTGGAGCTTTGCCGTTCCACCGGTCGTCGGGTCAGCCCACACGACCCGGGTCTGGCTGTTGGTTTGGATGATGGTGAGTGGGGCAAGTCCCGGAACCAACTGCACCACTTTGATATTATCAATATCAATGGTGGCGTTGGTGGCATAATTAAACAGCACGCCAATATCCGGACTACCCTGGGCGGTAAGCTGCACTTCCAACTGGTCAACCTGCGAAACGTATTGGTTGAACAATGCCTGTGCTCCGCTAATGTAGGTTGCGATCTGCATCGTCGTTCCGTCAAAGACATATGATTGCCAATTCGTCGAGAAACCCAATGGCGAAGTCAGATCAAATACTGCAGATGGACTGGTATTTGCCGGAGTGAGCGTATTAGCCGGAACAAAAAATGTGAGGTCCACCACTCCCGGAACATTGGTCACGCCTGCACTAATGCGGCCCACTTTGGCCGACAGGTAAACGCGATACGATGCTTTTTGAGAGGAAGTGAGCGTGAAAGGAAGAGGCTCTTCCACCGCGCCCAGGCCGAAGCCCGAATAGCTAACGGGGGGACTGGAGCTCCAGGATGAAAGGTCCACGGTGTATTCGAGCGAAGCTCTACCGCCCACTCCGCCGGTGAGATTCGTGGACAAACTGCCGGTGGCGCTCGGAGATCCATCCCGATAACTGAAGTCGTAGCCGCCGTCGTTGGGAAAGGTGCTGTCGAAATTGGCCTGCCAGATGAGGTGCTCTTGCAGCGGAGTGGGAACGGTGGTGGTGGCGCCGATGGTTTGGACCAATTCAATGTTGTCCACGACCAGCGATCCCGTGTTGCTGAAGCCAAAGGGCGGTGAGATCAACGGGCTGCTCCCGATACTTCCCTCCAATCCCTGGACGCTGAATTCGACGACGAAACTCGCAATCGAGCCAACCACAGTTGCATTCGTCAGATCGCTGACCGGATCGATGGCGTCGGACGCGTTGTTCAGTGAAGATAAGGGAACGGAGATATGAACGAAATTGGATCCGACGGAGCCCGCGTCGCCAGTGAAGTCGAATAGAATGTCGCCGCTCCCGTCGATGAATTGAAGCTTGGAAATACTAGCATCGGTGTTCGCCAAGCCGGGGATCAACCCCTGAATCTGGAGATCTGCGCTCAAGACGAATGAGCCCGTGGCATTGGTGGGGGTGATGGGGGAGATGGGACCAGAGAAGCCCGTTGCGTCACCCACGACCGCGTAAACATAGCTGACTGCGGGATTGGTCCAGTTGGGATCCTGGGGCAGCATGGTGTAATCGGGAGAAACGTAATTGGCGGAGGAGCCGTTCACGCCGACGCCGGCCTGGACCTGGCCGCCGGAAAAGCCGGTTGCCGAGGGGCCGGTGGAAGAGCCGGCGACGCAATAAGCGTACGCATAACTGTAATTACCTTCGCCTGCGTCTCCGTCGAAATCAGTCTGCAGAATGACGTTCGTGGTTTGGGCGGAGGCGACGGAGAGCGTGCCGACAACCGCGGCGACAACAATGGCAGATTGCATGATTTTCATGATGGCTGAGTATGGAGGGTTGATTGTTCAAGCTTCTGTGGTCAGAATGCTAATTTACAAGCCACTTTAGTGAACTGTCACGAGTGCATTCGTTTAACGGTGAGTCATACTTTAGTATGCTGTAAAATCTCATTTATTTTGGCATACTGGGACCAGGATCCGAGCCAGTGCGGCACGATTTTGTGCATATAACCAAGAGATTTGAAATTGGGCGTTCAATTGGGGAGCCAAGGGGTTTTCTGCGTTCCGTTTTCTTTTGCGCCGCGGTGCTCATTTTTCTCTCATCGTCCCCAAGCCGCGCCGGGAGCGCCGCGTCACAGGTGGAAAATAAACCGCCCTACCTGACGAACGTACGGCAGATTCGATTATTGACGCCGAATGAGGCGCAAAAAGGGATTCCAGTAAAGCTACACGGTGTGATCACTTATTATGATGCACGCTCCAACGATTTATTTGTCCAAGATGCGACGGCCGGCATTTACGTGGTATTGAACACCAACGTGTGCGATAGATTAGCCGCCGGGCAATCCGTGGAAATCGCAGGCATCACAGATGTCGGGGATTTCGCGCCGGTCGTCAAGGCTAACGCCATGCGCCTGACG
>JBEKMT010000284.1:0-5632 GCA_050008355.1 Verrucomicrobiota bacterium | reverse complement strand
AGTGGGGTATTTATTTTGCTTGCTCCGTTTGTTATTATTTATGGCTTGAAGGATAAAACCAGAAACCGCTCAAGAAGATGAAATTAGGACATTACCTAGCGGTCACAACTCGCTCCGTCAAAATAAAAATAAACCAAACAAGCCCTGTTTCTCAACTGCCTTTGTCCTTAATGCTTGGTTGATGAATCCTCAAATCTCAAGTCTCTTGCGCAATTCTGCTAAGCGCTCACGAACCGGATACCTGATTCCGGATCGCCTTTTGAGGAGTCTGGTAATTCTGCCCTCATCGAAATATACCGCCACAAGCCGATTGTTGAGATAAGTAACCAAATTAGAGCCAAAATCAACAAAACCATATTTGCATAACCGGGTTCGACGACAGCCTCGCTTGGGTCTTGTGGGTTGTAATAGGCGTAAAAACTCTGCCCAATTGGGTACATAAAGGAGAACCTTGTTTTACGGTTAGCGAGCAGTGGGCGAGCAGCTTCCAGTTAAATCGAACTGTGACCGATTTTTGATGTTGCTGCCGTTTCCGCTGTCACTTGACCTCAAAAGACCTGCCAGAAGAAATTAAACCATTGAAATTCAACAGTTTTCTAAATGGCTCCAGAGGTAGGGCTCGAACCTACAACCACACGGTTAACAGCCGCGTGCTCTACCATTGAGCTACTCTGGAACACAAACGGGGGCGTAATCTACAAATCCCGGGTGATGGCGTCAAATTCATTCGTCAAACTTTCTGGCAGTGCTGACAGAAAAAGGTGCTGCGCGCCGCTTGAAAGATGCGCTGGATGGGCCTACCGCAGTTTTGACAGGGTTTTCCAGCCCGATCGTAAACGCGGAGGCGCTCCTCGTAAAAATCCGGCGAGCCGGGTGCGCGTCCGAAATAAAAAAGCCCGTCCGATTTGGCCCCGGAAAGATTGACCGGAACGGTGCTGCCAAATTCAATCGCTTCCGCCAGGACCTCGCGGATGGTGCCAAGCAGTCTTTGCACCTGTTTGAACGTCAAACGGTTGGCCGGGAGTTTCGGTGAAATGCGCGCACGATACAGCGATTCGCTGGCATAAATGTTGCCAACGCCGGCGATCAGGGACTGGTCGAGTAATTTGATTTTCACCGGCTGACGGGAGCGCTTCAGCGCTTGCGCGAACATTTCCGGTGAAAAATCCCCGGACAAAGGCTCCGGACCCAGATTTTCCAGCGCAGACAGATCCAGCGTGAACCGGCCAAAATAACGGGTGTCTTCAAAAATGAAATTGGTTTTGCCCAGGTCCAGGATGACAGCCGCATGTTTCGGAGGCGGCTCGTTTTTCAACGCCAGAAACATTTTGCCAGTCATACCGAGATGACCCAACACCAACACGTTCCCGCGGCGAGCGGTTTGGCGGCTTTGTTTCGGCTTGAGCTCGAACAATAAATATTTTCCCCGACGGGAAACGGCTTGGAATCTCGCGCCGGTCAACACGGATTTCAATTTCCGTTCCAGGGTCGGGCGCAGGATCCTCGCGCGATTAACGCGGATCTGGCGAATGAATTCTCCAGGCAAGACCCGGCGCAGGTGGCGGGCAAGAACTTCAACTTCAGGCAATTCTGGCATACGCGTAGGGATTGGGCGGCGTCAACTCAGATGGTTGGGATCTGAATTGACGCGGGAATCGGATCCGGAGTTTTAGCTGGTGACCAGGGTTCCGATTTTTTCGCCCAGGACAACGCGCTTCAGATTGTGGGGCTTGAAAAAATCAAAAACAATGATGGGCATTTTGTTATCCATGCAGAGCGAGAAAGCCGTGGAATCCATGACTTTCAACTGCCTTTGCAGGGCATCCAAATAGGAAATTCTCGAGAACCGCACCGCCTTGGGATTTTTCTTGGGATCGCAGTCGTAAATGCCATCAACTTTGGTCGCTTTAAGGATTACTTCGGCGCCGATTTCGTTGGCGCGCAACGCGGCGGCGGTGTCGGTGGAAAAATAGGGATTGCCGGTGCCGCCGCCAAAAATGACGACGCGGCCTTTCTCCAGATGGCGCACGGCGCGACGACGGATGAAGGGCTCGGCAACCTGCGACATGGCAATGGCACTTTGCACCCGAGTCGGAGCGCCAAGTTTTTCAAGCGCATCCTGGAGCGCGAGGGAATTGATGATCGTCGCCAGCATGCCCATGTAATCGCCCGTGGCGCGTTCGATGCCACGTTCACTCCCGGTCAGGCCGCGGAAAATGTTGCCGCCACCGCTGACAACCACGACCTGCACGCCGAGCTCGCGCACCTCACAGATTTGTTCGGCCATGTGTTGCACCGCCTCGGGAGAAATTCCGGTGCCATTCTCGTCGCCGAGAGACTCACCGCTCAGTTTGAGGAGGATGCGCGAAAATTTGGGTTTTTTGGAAGTCGTCATAAAATAAGAAGCACAAAAGACATCTGGAAATTCTAAACCGCCGCTTGCGGCATCGTCAAATCAAAGAAGCTGTCAGCCTGATCGTAATTTGAAATCGCCGGCCATCAATTCTCGCCGGGATTCCAGCCTTGCAAATTGCCCGCAAGTGCAGAATGTTATCAAGGTAGCGCAACGCCGCCAATGCCGGTTAACATTAATCTCATGACTGGACAGGACGAATCAAAGAGCACCATATCGCCGGATACAAGTTCCACGGACATTTTGTTCCGCCGAATGCTCATCATCTCGACGGCGTTAAGCCTCGCGGCCGCCTATGGCTGGTTGGGCTGTTTTGACCGGGAAGCAGGAGGCAATCTTTATTTTCATTGGCGTTGGAACGGTCTGTTCTGGGTTTTCATCGGGTTTGGCAGCTGCCTCTATTTTTGGCGCAAAGTGTGGCCGCCGGAAAATCGGCTGACGGTAACGAGACGGAGCATCGTGACGGGTTCAGTGGTGCTGGCTCTCCCGTGCATTTGGTGGATCACTTTTCCCCTGCGTTTCATGTCCGGCCAACATTTTTGGGACGTTGTGATCGGGTTGGCGGCGGCGGCAATGGTGCTGACCTTCGGCGCGTGGATGGTCACGCGCCTAATCCTGGCCTTCGAACGGAGCGACCGGGAGGATCTGGCTGCCTCTCAGACCACGGAAGCTGCATCAACGGAGACGGAAAACGATGCGGGGAAATAATTTGTAAGCCATTTAACCTGTGGCCTTTAGCCGAATCCGGCGAAATTTCTTTTTTAGCCGGCCGAATGAACTTACACTCCGCCCATGGTTCATGTTGGCATTGGTTACGATGTTCATCAATTGGTTGCGGGACGCAAGCTGGTTCTGGGCGGCGTAGAGATTCCCCATACCCGCGGACTGGACGGCCATTCGGATGCCGATGCTCTTATGCACGCGATTTGTGACGCCGTGCTGGGCGCGATCGGTGAAGAAGACATCGGCCACTTTTTCCCGAACACAGATCCGCGTTGGCGGAACGTGCCGAGCAAAATATTCCTCGCAGAAGCCGCACGGCAGGTTTCCCGCCGCGGCGGCAAAATCGTGAATGTCGACGCCACGGTCGTCGCTCAGGCGCCGAAAATCTATCCCCATATCGCGGAGATGAAAAAGCACATCGCCGCCGCGTTGGGCATTTCCGAAAAGCAGATCGGCGTTAAAGCGACCACGAACGAAACGATGGGTTTCATCGGCCGCGGGGAAGGCATCGCGGCGATGGCCGTGGCCAGTATTGATCTAAACAACTGAACTCCTGCCAGGGGCAACCACCAGCGCCGGTTGAACAACCCAACGTTTTCAAATCCAGCTTTTTGTGATTGAACAAGATCGCCGGGGTTTGCCAGATTGGGAGGGCCATTGCAGCACCAGCGAACCAGGATGAACCAAGACCAGAAACCAGAGACGACGGACGGGCGATCAAGCGCTGCCTTGAACGACCAATCCGCGGGTGGGCGAGGCTCTCCCAGGCCCTGGCATTCCGTCCCCTGGGATGTCGCGGGACGGATCGGGTTGTTGTTTGTAACCCTTTGCGCGATCAAAATCGCTATGTTGGTGGCTTATCGGAAACATTTGTATCATATCCACTGGCCCGTGGACCAATCTCCGATAACCTGGTTGAACCGGGTTGCGTTTTGCATATTCGTCGCCCTGGTGGGTTTGAATTTGTGGCGCCTGGGAAAAAGATGTGCGGTCGTTGGGGTACGCGCTGTCAGGGGGGCCAATGCCTGCGTGCTGGGGCTGGGGTTTTTCTTTATTTTCCTGACGTTTCATGCGGGCAACGAGAATTATGTCCATCCTCTATTGGACGGCACTTTGAAGTGGTGGAATTTGCGTTCATATCTGAGCTTGTCATTCTTCTTCCAGATGCCGTATCTAGCCGCCTGGCTGTTCGTTTACATTTTGGTTTATTACGGTCTGGCGCGCACGGGCCGGGAATCTCTGGTTTTATCAGCCACGGCCGTCTTCGCGGTTCTCTATTTTGCTTTTTGTCTTCAGGACCTGATGGTTTATCGCAATTCTTTGCTGGCGGCGGATTGCCTCGGCGCCATTTGTGTGCTGGGCACTTCCCTTTCCCAATGGCGGCTGAACTGGTTCTGCCTGGTTCAACCGTTCATCTGGCTCGGATTCTTTTTCTTAATCTTGTTTTATTGGGAGGACTTACTGCGCTCGCCTGGCGGAGGCAATTCTATGCCGCCTGGACCTGGATCCTGCCGTTTGCCTTCACCTCGTTTCTCCTGCTGACCAACATTAATTATCCGATCGCCGCCAACTTCAGGAATCTTTTCCTTCTCGGATTGACATTGCCTCACTATTTCACAGGTGAACTATTCCTGGCAGTGGCGCTGCTTTTCGTCGCGAAATTATACCGGCACTGGCTGCCGCGTGGATCCTTGCTTTGGCTGGATGGGATCAATTTTGCCCTGATTGTGTTGTCACTCATCGATCTAAGATTATCGCAGATCATGAGGGTGCGATTTGACTGGCAGGCGGTGATTTTCGGCGGGGATATCCGTATGGTATGGATGGAGGCCAAGCCATTCCTGCCGGAAACTTTCGCGGCACTTATTTTTCTCCTTGTTCTTTATGCTCTTATCCTCGGGCTTTGGCAACGCGGCCCGACAACGAAGTCCTTAAAATTGGGTACCAGCGGATGGTTTTTGATTGCTGCATTCCTGTCCATGGGTTCCGCGGGAAGCTGGATCATGCCCAGTGACAAGGCCGAAGGGGTCACTGCGGTTTTGCTCGCCAAATCGACCCCTTTGGTCAAATGGATGACCAACCCGATAATGGGGAAGAAAAAGCTAATGGATACCGCCCGCCAATTGGGAATGGAACAAATGCTACAGCGTCCTGCCGGGTCGACCACGCGCCCGTCCCGCCGGCTCAACGTGGTGTTGATTTTTCAAGAATCATCCTACAACAAGTACCTTTCACTCTTCAATGGCAAGGTGGAGACCCAGCCCCTGCTCTCCCTGTATAAAGACCGCATGGAGCTGTTCCCGAACTTTTTCTCGAATTTTGCCGCTTCGATCAACTCGCGTTTCGCGACATTTTCGGGACTTTATCCCGTGCGGGACTACAAGAAATTCACACTGGACCGGGTGAATGTAAAAAGCCTCTTTGATATCCTGAGCGGAAACGACTACCAATGTTCGCTGTTTTATTCGTCATATCTTGATTATACTGGATTTCGAG
>JBEKMT010000283.1:0-4668 GCA_050008355.1 Verrucomicrobiota bacterium | reverse complement strand
GGCAGCTACTCGAATCTGTACTGGCTTGGCAGCCTCCAGTTTCAGAGTCCAAAGGCCGGACTAGTGCAGGGCAGCGACGGCAATTTCTACGGGACGACCTCGGTAGGGGGGCTGAACCTCCTAGGAACGGTGTTCAAGCTTACAGTTCCCCTCAACTCTCCAGCGAATCAAATTAGTGCCATCCATTTTGCAGGCACGAATGTTCTCGTTAGCATCCCGTCCGTGGCGGCGGAAATTTATCGGCTCCAGTATCGGACCTCGCTGACTGCTGGCGCGTGGGCAAATGTTGTCGGTGGGTCGGCGACAAGCATCGGTGGTTCGCTGACAGTGACCAACTTTGGCGGGTTCTCGCAACCACAGCAGTTTTATCGATTCGCCATCGCACCGTGAGCACAGTCTGGGCGGCTATTGCATCCGGCGCGCTAGGCGAGCCATTGCACGCCGATTTAAACCGCGCTGAAAGGCCGCTTCAGACACCTGATTTAATGCGTTCGCATCGCGATCTCGGTATCGCAAACGCAGAGTTGGTTCATTGAAAAACTGACGGTTTGAGACTTGAGCGCCCCTTGCGGAAAGAGCCGCGAGTTTGGGCGCGTTACCATTTACAGTTGGCAATTTGACATTCTACGGGGAAAATTGCACAAAAGCGCCGACGGTGTTCAGTTCACAAAACCTCATATCCCCAATCCACCTGTCCCCATTCCTCGTACGCAATAACCGGGCCTTAAATAAAACTTAGAATCCACCCAGGATCATGACGAGTTTTCCTGAACGGTTGGGACTGAGTCGAATCGTACCGTTAGCTAATTGCTCGCAGATACCCGCACCGGGTGACAGCCTCAGCTGATAACTCGCTCCGTTATATTGA
The DNA here is from genome assembly GCA_050008355.1 of Verrucomicrobiota bacterium. Lineage (GTDB taxonomy): Bacteria > Verrucomicrobiota > Verrucomicrobiia > Limisphaerales > UBA11358 > UBA11358. The sequence goes on along the minus strand of JBEKMT010000283.1, from coordinate 3,800 downwards.
TAAGCGATACTCTCCGGTGTGACCGCCTGCACGGCAGACTTTTGGTGCTCCCCGCCGATCATATCGCAGGCCCAGTGCAAGGGCTCACCCTGTCGGTTTACCGCCGCGAAGGTAACCGTCGTTTCATGGCAAACTATGGAAATCACTCCGCCCCCTCGCAAGCTTTGCTTGATCCTTAAGTCAGTATGGTTGAGCTCAGTCACTTCCGGCTCGCCATCCGGGGTCATGGCCGTGCTGCTGCCATCAAGTGATAGTAAAACCGGTCGAATGCCCGCCGGCTCTCTCCCTGACCAAAGACAACCATCCATGATAGGCAACGTCTCATAGGCTAGAGACCTCGTGGCGAGGGCGGTGTCGTGAGTTAGCGAGACCACGTTCTCGTCGAAGCGGTGGAGATCACGGACGAAAAAACCTCCATTCTCCCAAATAAGGTTAATGCGATAAAAACGGCTGTCATACCATACCGTCTTGCGCCCCTCGTGTTTCCAATCGTCGAGAGCAACCACTGAAGTGGGGGGCGTGAGGCCATAGTGACTGCGGAACCATTCGCCCGCTTGCGCCAGTGTCACGACTTGAATCTCCCCGGCCTTGGCCTCCTCGGTTAGCAGCGCAACCTGCAAGGTCAGTCCGGTTTTCATTGCCTCCCAGCCAAATGAATTTTCTTGTCCGGCCTGGGTATAGCCAAAGGCCAGCGAAGGTTGCTGAATCAGATTAGTCATGAACCATGCTACCCATTCCTCCGATCCTCCTGCCGCTGGATATACTGGCTCGAGCGTAAACATCCCTGGCGTGGTGCCATATTGATAAATGGGGTCACTCCCCAACATCCGGAAAATCGGCACGTTGATCTGTCCCGGCGTGGTCTGTGCCGGCATATAGGCGTTGAGGCGACTGGGATAGTAGGCTTGGTTCCAATACCCGCCCCACAGCGTGTAGCCGTCCGTTCCAACCTGGTCCTTGCAGTTGCACGAGGCCACAATGCCATACCGGTCGGCCATATACGCCAGCGTGACTTCATCAATATACCAGGAGCCAAAGGAGCGCGGGTAGTAACCGAAGATCGACTTGAAATCAGCCATGTATACATCCACCAGTTTGCGCCTTTCTGCCGGAGTGTAACCCGGAGAAAAACCGATGTTGGCCGTCGAATCCCACTCATGCTGGCCCCGCCATTTCAAGCCGGCCTTTTCGGCTAATGGTTGCGGAATCTCCCACCACGCCGCGATCTCATCCTTCGGGCCCAATTGCTCCTTGAAGAGCTTTTGATAGCGGGGATTGATCAGGGCATCATATTGCAACGCCCAGGTCGCGGGCAGGTTGGCTTGTTTGATCAACTGGATTTGCCGCCGGGTCGTTTCAAACAGCACGTCTTCAGAATTGGGGACGCGATAATCCGAGTTACGGACAAAATTGTAAATGTTAACGATGCGCGGTTCGTTGGCGGTTGCCGGTTGCCGGCTGCCGGTCAGGAGGACACAGCATAGGATGAGCCGGGCGAGGATGCCTTCCGGAACTGCGTGAATCATTTTCATCGGCTTCATGGTAAGAGTTTAATCAAGTCTACGTCCAGTAGCTGGCGAAGAAATCTTTCGGGAAAGACGCCGTGGAGTCAGAAGTCCAAAACTCACTTCGCCTGCGAACTTTGTTCTTCGCTTCGATCAAAATGCCACTGCGTGGCCTTCGCTAGCTTGGTGGTAAATTGCCGGACGGTCCGTTGGATGCCACCGACCGATGTATAGGTGTATTGGCCAATGGGAAAGCCTTCAACATTGACATAGTCGTAAAGCTTTGGTTTCTTCGGTTTGCCCCTGGACTTCGGCTGGTCCACCAGAAAAACCAGTCCCACACAAACGCTATCCGGCTGGTTGGCTTCAACCAGATTGGCTGCGCGCGTCGCTACTACCGTGCCGGGAATAAGCCACGATTTATTGATCGGCGCACGCATCAGATTTGTGTATCCGCTCTCAATCACCAGTCCGTCCGGTAAGACCTTCAAGATCTTGCCGCAGATGATTCGCCGGGCCTGAATGCAATCCACCCGCGTTTTTTCATAAAGTTGCGCCTGCGATAAACTTCCGTTGGTCTGGGCCTGAACTGATTCCGCCTCGCCGGCCGGCGCCGGAGCCGAACTCTGGGCCGATGCAGACAACACTGCCAAAATGAATAAGAGCGACATTCTCATTTTTACGGCCTTATTGTTGCCTGACGCGATAGAAGCGATAGGGATAGTTGGTCGCGCTCGAGTCAACCAGGTTGAATATGTTGGTGAGCGCGATGTTGGTGCTGATCGGCGTCCAGGTCTCGAAATTGGTGGTCGCCTGCAACACATAATTGCTGCCCGCCAGGCCAGCAAATCCCATCTGGAACTGCTGGTTGGCTCCAAAACCCGCCGAAGTGAAATCCAGCGGTTGTATCAGGAATAGTGCGCCCGCCGACACACTGTTGTCATAGCCGGCTTCAAACGCACTGGCCGAAACCATTGCGTTATTCTTCAAATTGAACGGCGCCGTGTACAGCAGCGAATTGGTCGTGGGCAGCGAACCATCCAGCGTGTAGTAAATCGAGGCGTTCCCGTTCGGCGGTGTCAGGGCGACTCTCACTGAGGAGGTGTAACTGCCGCCGTTCGGCGTAATCACCGGTGGCGCGAGCGCGGGCGTGCCCGGCAGACTATTGATCCAATCGGCAAACACCTGCACCGCGTTGGTGTCAATCAGGTTGCGCGCCAGCGGCGGCATTTTGATGGCCGCCGCGTTGGTGTTGATCCGGTACAACAGGACGGAGCGCCAGACGTCGTCCGCCTTCACAATACAGGCATTGTCATAACCCAGTGAGAATGCCGCAGGGAAATTCGTGATTTTCTGTTGCGCCAGCGGCGTATCGTAACGCGCGTCGAAGGTGATTCCTGAGCCGCCCGGCTGATGACACTGCGAACAGTTGGCGTCCAGATAAGAACGGGCACGTTGCTGCAGCGACGCCGCGATATTGGTCAGCGCAGAAAGGTACTCGAAATTGGTTATGCTCGCCTCATCAAACGCCGGGTTGAACAGACCGAGCCGATTCAATGTGCGCAGCTGGTTGTCGGTATTTCCAGTGGCGGGATATGTCAGGTTGCCGTTTAACTGACGCGTGTTGACGCCGAGCACATAATTGGCCACGGGCGTATGGCAGGTCAGGCAGTCCGCCGGACTGGGATAATACCACGTCTGCGCGGTGACCCCGGCCGCGTTGGTTATTTGAATGACTTCATTCGAGCTGCTCGTCAACAGGTCCGCATCGCTGTCGTCCGGCCGCCATTTGTAGGTCACACCATAAACCGCGCCGTTGATGTCCCTAACCAGCAGCCGCGTTTCCAACCGCCGCAAGGGCACGCTGGGATTCGTTTGATTGACCACCATATCAAAATTTTTGACGAAGACAGTGCCCGCCGGGAAGGTCCAGGAGTTGGTGGTCAGGAAAGTGATCTGTTGGTCCGGTGTGATCGGCCCGCCAGTGTTCGGCACGGCCATATATCGGCTTTTGACCGCATTGTCAGACCACAATGGTGTGTTGGGGATGTAGGGAATCAAACCGCTGGCCGGAGTGCGATTGGGCGTGTCGCTGTACGCGCCGGTTCCAGAGAGCAGCGGCGGCAGCGCGCCGTTGAAAGTGGTTGGCATGTTCAAAAACGGCTGAACCGGGCCGTTGCTCGTCAAGCCGTAGGGCTGGCCGCTGCCGGGTCCAACCGTAATGTCCACCGGTGCCGATGTGCTGCTCAAGCCGCTGCCGTCGATAGCTACAGCCGTCAACGCATAACTGCCCGC
>JBEKMT010000282.1:0-8131 GCA_050008355.1 Verrucomicrobiota bacterium | reverse complement strand
ATATAATATGTGGTATCTCCCTGAAAGGTTGCATTGGTGAAGCTACTGTTAACTGTAATGTAATCGAGCAGGACTCCTCGTTTCATGTTCATCATATTCCCGGCAAGCCTCAGCGGATGTGTGGTTGTCTTCGCCAAGTGTTGCGGTGGTAAAACCAACTTCTTAGCAATGCCTCTGATACCGGTTGTGATGCTCGCCTGCACCTCCGAAGTCGGCGGCAAAGTCTCAAACTCGTCCGCCAGCGCTCCCAACGGAACCTCTTCCACAAGAAACTGTCGTTCCCCCATGGTAACCCAGGATTTGGCGACGCTTGCCGATGGCGTGGTTTCGCCCAAAATAAACGCCTTCCCCTGCACCATCTGCATCAGCCCAAAATCCAGCGTGTCGTCGGTCAACGCCAACCCTGCCTGTTCCGGCAAAGTGTTCGTTGTCTCAGTGGGTTGCGGTGGGCTGAAAAACTCACTCATCACCTGCAAACTTGTGTTCGACGCAATAAGTCCGAGCGACTCAGGATTAGGTGGTTGCGATCGAATCACAATGTCCTGCTCAAATCCAGATCGTGTGTAGGTGAAAAGTATATCCGCATCCAAACCGGCGAACGCATTTGTGTAGATTACTTGGTTATCGCCAATAATCTGGCCGATCGAATTTGTCAGCACTGCAATCAATACCGTATTGCTCCCGTCATCATAGCTCAAAGCCGCTGGCTGGCTCTTAAGCTGTTTCCCGTCCGGCGTCACCAACTCAATCTCGCCATTGAGAATATCTGACGGCCAAAAGGCCTGATGCTGTCCGTTTGTTGCCGCCGCCGTCCCATCCGGTAATATATCTATTTCTTCCGTCGAAGCGACATATTGCCCGTTTACTAAATGGTTCAGTCCCGATGCGAGCTCCGTGTATCCCTGCACGTTGGTAACGACCTCTCCGTTTGGGCCGGTTTCATATGTTTCTCGCTGCCATACGCGGCTGTTCGCCTCCTGTCGCACCACCTGATAATTCGTCATCGTCGGAACGCTGCTTTGACTGGTAACGGTTGTTTGAGCCCGCAGGTCCATAGCGCCGATTGCGCACAGGGCGACCGCCATGATAGAGATTTTCATGATTGAGAGAAAATGGGAAAACTTCGACCAAACAACCCGAGAAAAATTCCGGGTTGCGAAAATTCGCGAGCGTGCCGCTGAACGGCCCTCGATCATAGTTCTTTCCGCTTCTGATTTACTGCAGTACAAGCAGCCTTTTTTAGTGACCTTTACCCAACCAGACCAAGAAATGAACTGGCGTATGATGACGTTTATAATTCTCACTTATGAGATTGCAAGGAAATTCCAAAAAATTGTTTGTCACCTTAACGAAACACACGCGTCACAAAAGGCCACACCACCGCTGTCACCCTCCAAAATAATTGGTTCACAATTCCCTAGTAACTACTAAAATCATGCAACAAACACGCATCAACCCCTGAATCATCAAGAAATCTTCGAGTCCGCCCCAAACGCCGCGGCCAAAAGCCAAGTCCAATTCTTCACACCAACCAAGTGGGCGGATATATTGAGCCTACCCCTCACCCGCTTTCGGCCTGTCCTCATCGATCTGACTTGCGGCGCAGGCCCAGACGCATTGAACTAGGGCATTGGTCAGTCATTGGCAGGACCAGATCAAAAGGCCGGAATTCTCAGATCCTTACGTTTGCTTCGGACGGAACTAAGCGTGCGGTTCACCCGGCCCGCGATGTCCTCGTCGGCTGCGGTGCCCAACAGCAGAATTTCCTTGGGCGTCCAGCGTTGCCGCACGGAAGGATCTCGCAGGCCACGCACGATGCGGCGTGTGCGCATCGCGGCAAACGTGTGGCCGGTGCGCCGGGCGACTTCCTCATCGGCGATCCGGCCCAATAATGCATCTTCTTCCGGGAGCCATGGGCGGTTCCTGAGATTGAAACATGGCACTCCAAGTTTGCAGCGTGTCGCTATTACCGAACGGACCGGGTGGCCGGTACGCCGGGCAACTTCCTCGTCGGCCATCTTGCCCAAAAGCGCCTTATCCTCCGCCGTCCATGGTTTCCATACTGGATTGCAGGGAGGACGACCAAGGGCTTGCTTTCGGCGGAGGCGGACGGCTGCGACACTGCGACCGGTAAGCGCGGCCAGGTCCTTGTCGGGCAAGGTGCCCAGGAGCGCATCTTCTTTGGGCGTCCACAAACGATTAGGGGCAGCTGCCGGAATGCCAAGCCGCAACCGTCGCGCCAGAACCGTGGAACGGTCGCGTCCCAGGCGCCCGGCGATGAATTTGTCGGTTTCGGTTCCCAACACAGCGTCTTCCTGTGGGGTGAATGGCCGAACTCGAGGATGCCGGTTGGCAATTCCGAGTATCCGTCGTCGGTTCTTTACGGCCAGTACCGTGCATCGGAGGAGCATGGCGATTTGTTCGTCCGGTCGCGTGCCGAGAATTTTGTCGTCTTCAGGCCGCCAGTTTCTGCGCTTGGGATTGCAGGGCGGAATGCCTTTGTTGAGCCGGCGGAGTGCCACGGCTTCGTAAGTGCGCTTTAAACGGCGCGCGAGTTTCTTATCGGGCATGGTGCCCAGCAAGGCGTCTTCATCCGGGGTCCAAAGGCGGACTTTGGACCCCAATTTTGGGATGCCAAGCTGGCCGCGGCGCGTCAGCACGGAGCTTAAGGGGCGCTGCAACAACTGTGCGGTTTCTTCGTCAGACCTCGTACCCAGAAGTTTATCTTCGGCGGGTGTGTAAGGAATGTTCTTCCGTCCAAATTTTGGGATATGCAGATCTTTGCGGTGACCGGTCACAGCCGTGACGGAGCGTTTTAAACGGCGGGCAATCTCTTCGTCGGATGCGGTGCCGAGCATTTTCTCCTCGTTGCGCGTCCACGGCTTTCCTTTCCATGGTCGCAGGGCCGGAATCCCGAACGCACGGCGCTGTCGCCGGACGTCACTGCGGTTGCGCCGCAAGCGCCGGGCTAATTCCGCGTCTAAATGGCGGCCCAACAATTTGATTTCGTTGGCTGTCCAGCGGCGACTTGGAGTCACCAACCGGATCCGCCGGCGTTCCCGTTCGGCGACAACCTCCTTGATAGTGCGACCGGTGCGGCGGGCAAGGACAAAGTCGGGCACTTTCCCGAGTTGTTTCAATTCAGCCGTTGTCCAGGGAGCTTCGCGCCTGGATTTGGTGTGCCTGGACATTGTTTCAATATTTGATTGCGCCGATGGAAGACATTTATGAGTGTGCCTGGACATTGTTTCAATATTTGATTGCGCCGATGGAAGACATTTATGACATCCGAATCTGTACCGCAAGCCAACTCGTTTTAACCTGCAGATTACAATGGTCATCATCGCGGAGTGGGCGGCCAGTGGTGCTATCATTGTCCCGTGGCAACTCGGGATATTGTCACATTAACGTGGCCGACCTCACCGACTTCTGCCCCGGCTGCGTCCAGAAATTCACCCACATTGAACTAGTCGATCTGGTGAAATTTCCCCAGCAGCGCGCTGGCAGGATGGTTTTGCCGGGGAGAATCACCAAAGCTGGCTTTAGCCGCCAAAACCAGATAAAAGGGGAAATGGCGGTCAAATGGAAATGAAAGTTAAAGAAGCTCGAATGCCCAAAGAAAAATTAGCAGAGTTTTACGCCGCTAATGATGAAATGCGGCATTTTCAGAAAAGGCCGGTGTTGGGCAAATGCATGTTTTGGTCTGGTAATTGCGAGGCTCCCCCCATTCGATCCCATCTTCTGGCTCGTTCATGGTTAGAACAAATTTCAGACAATACAAATCACATTATTCAATTGGAACTCACGACGGAGAATTTGAGCAACCAGCCAGCTCGTATTGCCCCACGTCGTCTAGGAATTAACCAGGCGACCACTTTTCCCGGCTTCTGCGAAAAGCATGACAATGAAATGTTTTCCTGCTTAGAGAAAAAACCGTTCACAGCCAGCCAAGAGCAATTAATTGCACTCCGATACCGTTCGGTTTGCCGCGAGGCTTGCGTAAAACATCAAGTGGTTTCGTGCAATCTTCCAAGAGCCTCAGACCAAGCCGCCCCGCCTCATTTTTCAATGCACTTCGCAGCCGAAATGAAACGTTGTACCGATCTGTTAATGGAAAAGGATGTATTAGAGGAGTCAATGCGCGATGGCGTCAATCCCACTGAGAGTTATGTAATCAAATTTGCCAAGAAACCCACTGTTTTGGCTTCTTCGACCATTTATCCATTGTCTACATTCACAGGACGCACTTTGGATTTTCGGCAAGAGTGGATAACTATAAGTGTAATTCCTGATGAAACTGGCGGATGGGCGATATTTTCTTGGTCTAAAAAAATGCCGAAAAATGCATCCTTATTGGCAAAATCGTTTGCGAAAATATCAAATAAAAATCAAACCGCAGCGTTGCTTAATTTCGTTTTTGAGGTTTCAGAGAATCACGCTATTTCACCAACATGGTGGGCTTCGCTGACCGATCACCAGCAAGGTGATATAATGAAACGTTTCGAACGCAGTCTCACGATTAGGGGGGATAACAGACCACCACCGAAAACATTGCTTGTATCAGGAAAACCATGGGCTGATTGGCAGCCAGTCACTGCTGGTTATTACCAATGATTGGAGGACAAGCCCCTCCGGATGAAGCAACTACCCTGATGAAACCGGTTAAATCACCGCCGGCCCTGCACGCCGAAAGCCTTTCCGGGCTGATCGAGCGGGTCACCTTCTTCAACGAAGAAAATGGCTGGGCCGTGCTCAAGGTCAAAGCCAGGGGTCACCGGGATCTTGTCACCGTCGTTGGCTCCTTGCCCTCCGTCAGCGCGGGCGAATGGGTGACGGCGGAAGGCCGCTGGATTCAGGATCGGGAGTTCGGCCTCCAATTCCGGGCCGAGATGCTGAACAGCACCGCACCCACCACGAAGGAAGGAATCGAGAAATATCTGGGCAGCGGCATGGTCAAGGGCATCGGCCCCGTGTACGCCAAGAAGCTCATCGACAAATTCGGCGAACAAATTTTCGACGTCATCGAAACCCAGTCCGCCCGGTTGGAAGAGTTGGACGGTATCGGCCCGAAGCGGCGCCAACTGATCAAGGCCGCCTGGGCGGAACAGAAGGTGATCCGCCAGATCATGGTGTTCCTCCACTCCAACGGCGTGAGCACCAGCCGTGCAGTACGCATTTTCAAGACTTACGGCGACAAGGCCATCCAAACCGTCCAGGAGAACCCTTATGCGCTGGCCAAGGACATCCACGGGATCGGCTTCAAAACGGCCGACCAGATCGCCCAGAAGATAGGCATCCCGGTGGATTCGCTGATCCGGGCCTGTGCCGGACTGAGCCATGTGTTGATCGAGGCGACGAGCAACGGTCACTGCGCATTGCCAGTGGAACTGCTCAAGGACCAGGCGGCCAAGCTCCTGCTGGTGGACGACAAGATTGTGACAGAGGCGCTGGAACGAACGTTGGCTGGCAAGGATCTGGTCAAGGAAACCATTCTTGGTCAGGAGCTCATCTTCCTGCCGCATCTGAAGCGTGCGGAGGAGATCATCTCTGACCGGCTCCGAAATCTTGCCGCCTCCCCGTCCATGTTCCCAGCCATTGATTTTGACAAGGCCGTCGTCTGGTGCCAGGAGAGAACCGGCAAGGAACTCGCCCCAAGCCAGCGTGAGGCGCTCAAGCTGGCCCTATCTAGCCGGGTGCTGGTCATCACCGGCGGCCCCGGCGTAGGTAAGACGACCTTGGTCAACGCCATTCTGCTGATCCTCCGGGCCAAAAAGGTGCGGTGCCTTCTTTGTGCTCCGACCGGTCGCGCCGCCAAGCGCCTGTCCGACACGACCGGTTCCGAGGCCAAGACCATTCATCGGTTGCTCGAAGTCCAGCCCGGCACAGGCAGCTATGGCCGGAACGAGGCCAATCCGTTGGATGCCGACCTGCTGATCGTGGATGAAACCTCCATGGTTGACGTAACACTCATGGCACACCTTGTTCGAGCCCTCCCACCGAAGGCGAGCCTCCTGCTCGTGGGGGACATTGACCAGTTGCCGTCCGTCGGACCGGGCATGGTGCTTCGGCATGTGATCGAAAGCAAAGTCGTGCCGGTCTTGCGCCTGACCGAGGTCTTCCGGCAGGCTGCGCACAGCCGGATCGTCACCAATGCCCACCGAATTAACGAGGGCCGGATGCCGGATATTCCGGCGACCGGCCAGGAATCGGACTTTTTCTTCATCGAGCGGGACGAGCCGGATCAGATTGCGGCGACGCTGGTGGAAATGGTGAAGACACGTATCCCGGCAAAGTTCGGACTGGATCCGATTCGTGACATCCAGGTGCTGTGTCCGATGAATCGGGGTTCCTTGGGAATCCGTGAACTGAACGGGCGGCTGCAGGACGAACTGAACCAAGCCCGAGTCGGCGAGCCCACTGTGGAAAAATTCGGCTGGCAGTACCGGCTCCGGGACAAGGTGATCCAGACGGAGAACGATTACGACAAGGACGTGTTCAACGGCGATATCGGCCAGATTGTGAAAATTGATCCAGTTGAGCGTGAGGTGGTGATCCGGTTTGATCAGCGCGAGGTGGCTTATGATTTCGGCGAACTGGACGAAATATCTCTGGCCTACGCCATCACAATCCATAAATCGCAGGGATCCGAGTTCCCGGCGGTCGTCACGCCGCTGGCGATGCAGCAATACATGCTGTTACAACGCAACCTCGTTTACACCGGGATTACTCGCGGCAAGAAGCTCGTGGTTCTGATCGGGCAGCGGAAGGCGCTGGCGATGTCGATCAAGAACAACCGGACCGAAAATCGGTTTTCGGGGCTGCTGGCCAGACTGATCGCGTGACGGCCCGATCCCTTTGAAAACCTACGATTCTGATATCGAATCCAAAAGCCAATCGCCGGTTGGGCGTCCGTTTCCCAACCAGTCGGCATTCGAACTTATTGATCGAAGACGATGGCATTCGCGGTGAAAACGCACTGCGCTGGCGAGCTGCCAGCCAGAAAACTGCCGTTGGCGCCGAAGGCAAATGCTTGGTCGCCACCTTCGCTGGTGACGTTCAGCAAAATAATACCGTTGGCCCCCATTTGTTTAGCGCGCCAGACCAAAGCATTGACAATCAGCCCTTCGTCGCGCAGATAACCTTCGCGAGACAGCAAGGCAATCACGTGATACGGTCGCTGAACCTCGGCGGGTGACTGAAAGGCGCGAACAGAGGCGCTGGGCTGGCGCGGTGTAGAATCGTATGTAGCAACCTGGACCCCGCTGGCGTAGCGAACCGGTCGCGAACCGTTGACATCGTAACTGTAACAGCCAGTGAGCAACAGTGTGGCAGCAAAGGCGGCGAGCATTTTCATGAAACCCTTGTACTAGGCCCTCTTCGATTCCGCAATCCTCCTTTTGAACATGTGCTGAACCAATTTGCGAACCTGTGCCTATTTGGCTGGTTTCGGTACGTCTTCCCCAATTGGGGAAAAGCCCAAAAATCGCCAGATGTCAGACGGCCTAAACCCCACTTGCCTCCACTCGCCTTCTTGACAAAAGAATCATTTAGGATTCCATCCGTTAGATTGCAAATCGGCCGCAGCTTGCCCCGATTCCAAATATTGGATCGTTTGAACCCGAAGTTGCTCCATCTCCTCCGCGGAAATGCCTGCATTATTGGCTGCATTGCCCAATTCGTTTATTTGAGACGGAGTCGGCTGTGGAACTCCTGGCGTTTCGCCAATTCCATAACCATTCGTTTGCTGAGGTGAATTTATGACTACCGAGGCCGATAAAGTGGCTGTATAGGAATTGGGCTCAAGTGGCCTTTGTTGTTGCAGTAGTGGAAGCAACCCGAAAGTGATTCCCGCTATTCCGAATATACCCAAGCAGGCACACAATACTTTATCCTTGTTTGTCATAATTCCTTTTTTCTAATTCCCGGGTGTCAGGATTGTCAATGCCCCCCGTTTCCATCGGGAGCCGTGGGGGTTACGGATTGTGGAATAAGAGTCCGTTTCTCATCATTGTCGGCCTCGCTGGGATAGGCTGGTATTTTTATGGGAAATGGAAACTCGACCAAACCAAAGTCCAAGTGCAAACACAATTTAACAATTTGCGCGAGACCAGCCCCAAAATTCTAAAGGCAG
>JBEKMT010000281.1:0-4918 GCA_050008355.1 Verrucomicrobiota bacterium | reverse complement strand
CTGAATGAGTGGCCCAGCGAAAATAATAACCGGAGCCGTCATTCTCCTTGGCCTGTTCCAAACGAATGGAGAGCGCGCTTTCAATCGCTTTTCGTGCAGCATTCAAGTCCTCGTGCGCGAAGCCGTAAACGTCGATAGCGGCCATAGTCGTGAAGTGGCCTAACGGCCGTGAGGCGAGCAGCTGCCGATATTTGAAGTGAACCGCGCCGTGGAGCCACCGCCTAGCTGTGTCGTTGCCCGCGCAGTGGACTTGCTCGCGTCAACGGCGGACGTCTCCAGAAATGGGTTAGGAGATCTTTCTCGCATAAACCAAATAAACAATCCTCTCGCCAATAAATAATCCCGTGCTCATGGCAACGCTGGACCAAAACATCATCACTCCATGTTGGTCCGCTTTTGGGAGCGCCAAACAAGCTCCAACAGACATCAGCGCTGACGACACCCAAAACAAGCGAAATGCCTGGAGTATATCTCCCTTGCTAAAAAGAGTGCGGTCTAATGATGGTCGGCGAAAAACTGTCTTAAAGCCAAACCGATTATTGAGCGCTGTGATTGCTAATGGCGCGATGCAAAAAAAGAAAAAACTCTCCACGATGAACGACAACGGCATGAAGAAATGGGCAGTGTGTTCGGGGGCTAGATTGCGGTAGCCGCCCACTAAACACAAAATCGCCCAGCCGAAATAAATGTATTTCCAGATACGCTGCATACACTGTTATTCAACGACTGACAGTTTAGTATATCGAATCCGGCTTTGGGGCCAATCTATTAGTTGTAAGGCATTCATAATCAACGATGCTCTACCTGATTGAGCGACTGCCGGTTCGTTTATCGACACGACTCTATTCTCGAGGTCAAAATTGCGCAAGTGATTCGTAATCAACGCCGGTAAACACATTTTGGGCCGCAAAACTCGATTTTCGTCGATTTTTTCGGCGCGGAGACTCCAAGCTGGCGCTGGTACTCCGCTCCAGGAGCAGAAAAGCATTGAAATGATAGCTATGGTCTCACAAAGGGTGATTTGGTGGAAGTATCGCCACTACTTTTACCTTCCGTAAAAGTATCGTTTACTCATAAATCTCGTGCATTTACGGCCACTCACACATACAAGTAGCATTTTTCTACATATTCTTCAGGATGTTCCTGAAGAGGAGCAGAATTGCGAAAAGCAACGGCCGGAGAACTTTCAAGTTCTCCGGCTTGTTTCATGTGCGGCGCGGGATTATGTTGCGCGCATGAGCGACAACACCAGTTTTGTTCACGAGGATCCGTGGCGCATCTTTCGCATCATGGCCGAATTTGTGGACTCCTTTCAGACGATGTCCCAGGTGGGCCCGGCGGTAACGATATTTGGTTCGGCCCGGACCAAAACCAGTGACAAGTATTATCACGCCGCGAGCGCGATTGCCAAGGGGCTGGCGCACCACAACCTGGCCGTGGTGACCGGCGGCGGACCTGGCATCATGGAAGCGGCGAACAAGGGCGCAGCGCAGGCCGGGGGCAAATCTGTGGGCCTCAACATTGAACTGCCACATGAACAAAGTGGCAACCGCTTTTCCAATGTGCCGATCCATTTTCATTACTTTTTTGCGCGCAAGGTTTGTTTCGTGAAGTACAGCCTGGGGTTCGTTTTCATGCCCGGCGGTTTTGGCACCCTGGATGAGTTTTTTGAAGTCCTCACGCTGGTGCAAACCCAACGCATTCCGCAGTTTCCAATGATCCTCTACGGAAGTGAACATTGGAAGGGTCTGCTGGCATGGGTGAGGTCGCGTCTGGAAAAGGACAAGTTCATCAGCCCTGACGACCTTGATCTGGTGAAGTTGACTGATGACACGGATGAAGTTATTCAGATCATCCGCGATTATGAGCGCCGGGTCGGGCATCCCGGAACTTTGCCCAAAGCGTTTTCCTGATTCTTGCGAATAAAATGGCGCGCAAGGCATCTTACCGGTGTGATTGAAGATGGTAGAATCGTGGCATTGAACTTTTGAGTTCAATCGCTGTCCATTTACTGAATTGATTTTGGCTATGAAAAAGACCTCATTCGGGATTGCTGCCGTACTAGTTGGCGTGTTCATCGCCATGAAGGTCACCATGGTCATGCGTGCCGCTGACACGTCGCCTTCCAATGAAAATTCAACATTTACCTACAATTCTACGAATATGATTAATTACCAAAAGCCCAGCGCCACCGAGTTGAAAAAGAAACTGACCGCCGAGCAGTATGCCGTCACGCAAAACGCTTCCACCGAACCGGCTTTCCAGAACGCCTTCTGGGACAATCATGCGCCGGGTCTTTACGTGGACATTGTCTCGGGTGAACCGCTGTTCAGTTCCCTCGACAAATTTGATTCCGGCTGCGGTTGGCCGAGTTTTACCCGACCGTTGGAGGAGAATAAAGTTGTTGAAAAGGACGATACTTCCTACGGCATGGAACGAACCGAAGTTCGCTCCAAGACAGCGGATTCGCATCTCGGCCATGTATTTGACGACGGCCCGGGCCCGACGCATTTGCGTTATTGCATCAATTCCGCGTCGCTGCGATTCATCCCGCTCGACCGGATGGCGGCGGAAGGTTACGCGGACCAGCTCGCACCCTTCATCAAAGCCGGACTCTACAAACAGGTGACCACGTCAACGGACGCTCCGGCGCAAAAATGAGCCGGGTAAATCCGTGCCAGGAGTTTGCCAACGGGACATTGGTGAAGCATTTTTCCTTCGCCGGCGGATGCGCCGGTGGTCAGTCTCAAGTCATGGGTCAAAAAACTTTTGCGATCCCATTCCCGGACTCCGTAACGTGGCGTAAGGGACAAATCTGATGCGTCCGCTCATCCAAGAAATTCAAACTGCGCATACGCCTGAATCCGTGGTTGAAAATCTTCAACCTGCGGTGAGGGCCGAAGGGATTGTTGTGCTCCGGACATCGTCGTTTGACTCGCCGCAGTCGCGATATTCCTTTGTTGCCGCCAACCCATTTCTCACCTTTCGTTCCCGTGGCTCGGGCTGCGAGATTACGCATCATCCGTCACGCCTGATCCGGCACCAGTTCGGCAATCCGTGGCATTTGCTGGATGCGCTGATGGCCCGATACGAGTTGCTCGACGAAATTGATCTGCCATTTCCGCTCGGCGGCTGTTTTGGTTACTGGGGCTATGACCTGAAAAACTTTACCGAACCAAAACTGCCGCGCCGTGCGGTCAATGATTTGGAGCTGCCCGACTGCCACGTCGGCTTTTATGCGAGCCTGGTGGTTTTTGACCATCAACTTGGAAAACGCTTTATTGTTGCCACCGGGTTAAATGCCGAGGGTTCACGCAGCGAACAACGGGCTCAGGAGCAATTGGAGTTTTGGGGTTCGATCTTGTTGGACAGCAATTCGCCGGAGAGTCGCGGGGAAGCAGAGAAGGATAATTCCACTCCGATTTTGAGGGGCTCATTGCTAACGATCAATTCCAACCTTTCCCGCGCCCGGTTTATTTCCGCCGTCGAGCGGGCGCAGCGCTACATCAGGGAAGGGGACATTTATCAGGTCAATTTATCGCAGCGGCTGACAGTGGATTCGCCACGACAAGACCAGGAATCGCTTTCTGTGCAGCGAATGCAACCGGCTGCGGGAGACGCCGATGCCCGCCCGGCCAACAAACCCGTTGATCAACTGTCGGGTTGGGGGCTCTTTCAGAGATTGAGCGCGGTTTCGCCCGCACCGTTTTCTGCCTTTCTGGACTGTGGCGATTTTCAAATCGCGTCGTCTTCCCCGGAACAATTTCTGCGCATGAGCGGTGCGCATATCGTCACACGTCCGATCAAAGGCACCCGTCCGCGCGACGCCGATCCGACTCGCGATGCCCAGCTTGCTTATGAACTTCAGACCAGTGCCAAGGAGCTCGCCGAATTGGTCATGATTACCGATTTATTGCGCAATGATTTGGGCAAGGTCTGTGAGTATGGCTCGGTGCAGACTCCCGACCTGGCCCGGCTGGAAAAATTCGCCCAGGTGCAGCATCTGGTTTCCACGGTGGAGGGTCGGTTACGGAAACCGGTCACACATTTTGCCGCGTTCGCCTCCAGTTTTCCCGGCGGTAGCATCACGGGTGCTCCGAAATTTCGGGCAATGCAAATCATCGATGAACTGGAGCCCATATCGCGGGGAACGTATTGCGGTGCGATCGGCTATCTCGGGTTCAATCGGGAGAGCCAATTGAGCATCGCCATCCGGACGGCCATTTGCACGCAAAAGGCAATTCATTTCCATGTCGGCGCCGGCATTGTGGCGGATTCCAATCCCGCGGCCGAATTTGAGGAAACGCTCGCGAAAGCGCGCGGATTTCTCGCCGCCCTCGACTTTGTGGCGACCGACCTGGAAAAGCCCAAACTTCCGTTTTCTTCCTAAAATTTCCCCCCTTGGTTTGTTCAAGAGAAGTGCCAGGCACGGGAGCCCGCCTAGACCGAAGAAAATCTTATATCAAGAGTCATCAAACGGTTAATAGTGTCCTCGCCACCCAGTAGTAATTGCGGTTTTATAAGTGATACGCGGACTGGCGGCTTCGGCAGCAGTAATTTTTCTGCTCGCTGCCGGTTCGATTTTCCGTTATTTGATGGGCAGTAGGAATTGGTTTTTCCATGACTGTTTTTCTCAACGGAAAGTTTATGCCTGAAGCCGAGGCGGTTGTGCCGATTAACGACCGCGGCTTTTTGCTTGGTGACGGACTGTTCGAAACAATGCGCGTCGTCAATGGTCGCGCTTTTCGCATGGCCCAGCACCTGGAACGGATGACCCGCGGCTTGGACTTTATCAAAATCAAGCTGCCGTTCACGCCGAAGGAATTGCAAAAATTCGGCGCGGAACTTATTGAGCGGAATCAATTGCCGAATTCAATCCTGCGGGTGACAATTTCGCGCGGCGTGGGACCTCGCGGTT
>JBEKMT010000280.1:0-4918 GCA_050008355.1 Verrucomicrobiota bacterium | reverse complement strand
ATCACGGAGCGCAAGCAAGCGGAAAAGGCTTCGTTGCATTACGCCGCGCTGGTCGAATCTTCCGACGATGCGATTATCGGCAAAACGCTCGAGGGTTTCATCACCAGTTGGAACAAGGGGGCGGAGGCCATCTTTGGCTTCAAAGCCGAGGAAGCCCTTGGAAAACATATCTCCATCATCATTCCACCAGACCGACTCAGTGAAGAACAAACCATCCTGACGAAAATCAGGCGCGGCGAATCCGTGGAACACTATGAAACGATCCGCCGGCGCAAGGACGGCCGGGCGGTGGACATTTCGGTGACAATATCCCCCATCCGGGAGATGACAGGTACAATTGTCGGCGCTTCGAAAGTGGCGCGTGATATCACCGAGCGCAGGCGGCTGGAGAACGAAATCCTCAAAATCAGCGAGCGCGAGCAGCGCCGCATCGGCAACGACTTGCATGACGGTTTGTGCCAGGAATTGGCGGGCATCGAACTCATGTGCCAGGTGTTGGAACAAAAGCTGGCGGTGAAATCGAAAGCGGAATCAAAGCAGGTAGGTGAAATCGCGTTGCATATTCGCGAAGCCATCACCCATACCCGCTCGCTCGCCCGCGGGTTGTCACCCGTGGAACTGGAGACAAACGGCTTCATGTCGGCGCTGCATGAACTTGCGGCCAACGTCCAAAGCCTGTCGCAAATCGAATGCCGGCTCGAATGCCCGGAAACCGTGTTGATCCGCAACCATCTCTATGCGACGCACCTGTTTCGCATCACCCAGGAGGCAATCAATAATGCCGTGAGACACGGCCAGGCCAAACGCGTGGTCGTTTCCCTTAAGCCGGCGGGCGAAAAAATCAAATTGGCGGTCACCGACAACGGAATTGGTTTTTCCGAAGAGGAAAACCGAAAGAGGGCGGGGATGGGACTGCAAATCAT
This sequence comes from Verrucomicrobiota bacterium, assembly GCA_050008355.1. Lineage (GTDB taxonomy): Bacteria > Verrucomicrobiota > Verrucomicrobiia > Limisphaerales > UBA11358 > UBA11358. The sequence goes on along the minus strand of JBEKMT010000280.1, from coordinate 3,995 downwards.
GAAATATCGCGCCAGCGTGGTGGATGGGGACCTGGAAGTACAGTCCAGCCTCGGCAAGGGCACAACGGTTACCTGCACGTTCGGGAGAAATTTATGAAGAAAAAAACAGGCGTCGTAACCGGCAAGAAACGCATCCTGGTGGTGGACGACCATCCGATGATGCGTCAGGGACTCGCCCAACTGGTCGGTGCCGAGGCCGATCTTATGATCTGCGGCGAAGTGGAAAACGCCGAGGGCGCGCTTGACAGTGTCGCCAAATTGAACCCCGATTTAGTGCTGGCGGACATTTCCCTGCCCGGCAAGAACGGTCTCGAACTCATCAAGGATTTTCAAGCCATTCAGCCGAATCTACCGGTGCTGGTGATCTCCATGCACGATGAATCGCTCTATGCCGAGCGCGTATTGCGCGCTGGGGGACGCGGTTACATTATGAAACAGGAGGGCGGAAAAAAATTAATGCTGGCGATCCGGCAGGTGCTGGGCGGACAAATCTACGTCAGTGAAAAAATGTCCGCCCTGATCCTGGAGATATTTTCCGGCCGCCGGGCCGGCATGGAAGGTTCACCGGTGGAAAAACTCACTGACCGGGAATTTGAAGTCTTTCAGCTCATTAGTGAAGGTAAAGGGACGCGCGAGATTGCGGATAAACTTCACCTGAGCGTAAAGACGGTTGACGTTCACCGCACCAACATCAAAAAGAAATTGAAGTTGACGTCGGCACCGGAGCTGATCCGCTTTGCCGTCCGCTGGTCGGAATCGCAAGGGGCAAACACGTGAGCGATATCCGGCGGGAACAATTCAGCCAGAACCCGCGTTCGCCCAAAGATTTGCTCCGCATGCACGGGTGGTGCAACCAGCCGACTGCACAAAGAACAAGAAAGGATTGGTGTTGGGCAAACTAGGTGTAGTCAAAGCGAAACCTCGGTGCCTATATGTTTACATGAATGCGACACCAAACAGTTCAGGTGTGAAACCACTGACTGAGATTGTGCCTGATTCCAGCGCGGCCGTTAAGCTTTTGTTGGATAGCCACAATGAGTCCGGGCCGGGTGAGCTACACGAGATTGAAGAAATCCACACTCGAGCAGAAACCATTACATCCCTGCTCCAGGGTATTTTGGAACTTCACCCGGCGACCCATTGGGGAATCAACGAATAAACGGACTCGCGGAAATCATGCAGAAGATCATTAGAGCAAGTTCGCACATTGTTACGCGCGTGTATCCTGCGAACTGCAGAGGAGCTTGTGTTCACTTCCCATCCGCATTCATTCCCGTCACCATGCAACTGCTGAAAAATGCTTGCCGGTCAGTCTTCCGTGTCATTTCCAGCCTGAAAGGTGTATCCAGTTAGGGTTGTCGCCGCTTCGAAACAAGGGGTTTCCAACAAAACCATGTCCTGGTCCACTCCATTTCGTCCCAAATTGCTCGAGACGCTGAAAAATTATTCGGCGCCAACCTTCTTTTCTGACTTAAGCGCCGGATTAATCGTCGGGGTCATCGCACTCCCGTTATCTCTGGCCCTGGCGATTGCGTCGGGACTCAAGCCCGAAATCGGTTTGTTCACGGCAATCCTTGGCGGATTCCTGGTCTCCGCCTTGGGCGGTTCGCGCGTGCAAATCGGCGGACCAGCGGGCGCATTTGTGCCGCTCCTCGCGCCCATCGTGATGAGACACGGGCCAGAGGCGCTGGTCGTTTGCACCTTGATGGCAGGAGCGATTTTGATCGTCCTCGGCGCGTGCAAACTCGGTTCGATGATTAAATATATTCCCTTCCCGGTGGTCACCGGATTCACAAGCGGCATCGCGATCATTATCATGAGTACGCAAATCCGCGACTTTTTCGGGCTGAATCAAAAATTGCCGCCGGACTTCGTCGGGAAACTGCGTGCGCTGGCCGGAGATTTTCACCCGAACTGGCCCACCGTTTTGCTGGCCATCCTGGCAACGCTGGCGATTTGGTTCTGGCCGAAAAAACTGGGGCGGTTCCTGCCGGGCACCATCGTGGTGGTCGTCCTGGCCACCGTGATTTCAGTGGTATTTCAGTTTCATGAAAATTTTGGCATCGCCACGCTGGGCTCGCAATTCGGTGAGATGCCGCGTTCTTTCCCGGGACCGCATTGGCCTTCCATGTCTTTCGAAGACTGGCGGTCGCTGGTTCCCGCGGCCATGACCATTGCCGTGTTGGGGGCGATTGAATCGCTGCTCTCGGCGGTGGTGGCGGACGGCATGATTGACGACCGGCACGACTCAAACCAGGAATTGATGGGGCAAGGCGTGGCCAACTTGGTGATGGGCATATTTGGGGGCATGCCGTGCACAGGCGTCATTGCACGCACCGCCGCGAATGTGCGCAGTGGCGGGAAAACGCCGGTGGCAGGTATGCTTCACTCGGTGACAGTTTTGTTGGTTTTGCTGGTGGCCGCGCCGCTGGCCAATAACCTTCCGCTGGCAGCCTTGAGTGCGGTACTCGTGGTGGTTTCGCTGCGTATGGGTGAATGGCATCAGTTTGTGCGCCTGAACCGCTGGCCCAAAAGCGATGTCCTGGTGTTTTTATGCGCCTTCACCCTGACCATCCTGTTGGATCTCCCAACCGCCGTGGGAGCCTCGCTGATTTTGGCGTCGGCCTTGCTGGTTAAGCGTTTGTCCGAGACGGCGTATGTGGAGCCGGATGCGGAAGTAACCCAGGGAAATTCTCCCGCCCAACAGATCACGGGAAAGACCATCCCGGATGGCGTGCTGGTGTTCCGCGTTTTCGGCGCACTGTTTTTTGGAGCCGCGGACAAGCTGGAATCGTCGCTGGAACGGACGGGCGAAATGCCGCCGGTCTTGATTTTGCGGATGCGCGACGTGCTGGCCTTGGACGCCACCGGTCTGGATGCGCTGGAAGATTTACTGGAAAAACTGCGGCGGCAACGGAAGAATTTGATTTTATGCGGACCGCACTCTCAGCCGCTCTTCGCCTTGACGCGCGCGGGCTTCATGGAAAAGATCGGCGAGGACAACATTTGCGGCGACATGGAATCATCCCTGCTGCGGGCCAGGAAAATTTTGGGGGAGCCGAAACAGTGAGTTGAACGTTCTCGCACACGCCAGCTGACCGACCGGCATCGCTTCTTTCCGGTCTGCGCCGTCAGACAAATGGGACAACCAGGACAGGACAAGTTGCATAGCGAACGACGTTCTCGGCGGTACTCGTAAAATCCACGCGTGTCACTCCGGGATACCCGTGGCTGGAAATAATGATCAAGTCCACGCCCGTTTCATTGGCAAACCGGATGATCTCCTCAAATGGTTTACCCATCCTGACGATAATCTTATGGCCGATTCCACCAAGAGTTTCCCCGGCTAGCTTGGATAAATTACGTTGCGATTGCTCCCTTTGCTGTTCCCGCAGAGCGATGGCTTCAGACACGCCGTATTCAAATGAAATATGGTTGTTGGGAATCACCGCCAGGAGGGTGATTTCACCATCGAACTGGTGGGCAAATGTCAGGGCGTACGACAGTGCCAGTTTGGCGTCATCGGCGATATCGACCGGCACCAGAAGATTTTTCAATTGTTTGGCCGGTTCGTTCCGGCGGTTACCGGGACAAGGATATTCAGTTTTCATACAGCCAGACAGCTTTCCGGAAGTGTGCTGATTCGTTTCGGCTCCGGATCCTCGCCGTTAGCCGGAGCACCATCCGCATTCGCCAGATAGTTTCTTTCCAACATGGCCGCGAGGGCAAAAGCTGTTCGGTCATAAGCCGCTTTGTCTTTCCAGGTTGTGCGCGGATTCAATATCTCAGCAGGCACAAACGGGCATGACAGCGGGATGGCCAAAGCAAAAATCGGATCGGTTCTGGTAGATGCCCGGTTGAGTTTGCCCGATAGAATGGCCGAGATGATAGCGCGGGTGAATGGAAGCTTGATCCGTTCGCCCTGCCCGTAAGCGCCGCCCGTCCAGCCGGTATTTAGCAGCCAGACATCCACCTTATGTCTGGCAATGCGATCA
>JBEKMT010000028.1:0-33110 GCA_050008355.1 Verrucomicrobiota bacterium | reverse complement strand
ATTCGCCACCCAATGCGGCAGACGACTTCGACCCTGTCTTCGAAACCCTTCCCGACGGAGAACAACGCATCTGTGGCTACACTCCCCGTGCTGCCAACGAAAAAACGAACCCAAATGGGCTCCCTTACCCCGCCAAACTGTAAAGACCGGAGACATGGTGGACACCATTTTCGAAGCCCCAACGGGGCGGCCTAAACCCAGCCCGGGGCAAACGCCCTGGGTCTCCAAACCACAAAATCCAAAGCCCTGAAGGGACGCTCTAAAGACCCACAACTGGGATCGCACAACCCGCATCCGCAAACACTGTGGGGAGAGACTCGATCCCGCTCAGCGGGTCGAGCGCAATCTAAACCGAACAACTCGCGACTGCGCTCGCAATGTACGAGTCAAAACAACTGGAAAAATACAATCACTGTCCCTTCCCCTTGGGAAGAGGGGATGCCGATCATCTCCCCCCAAGCACCCGCTGAGGCGGGAACTGAAAACCGCGAATCCGAACTCCAAGACTCACCCCATGCCGAGCCCCTGAATTCGCTTTTCTTTCAGTAGAAATTTTCTACGCTCAGCCCATGCCTTCATTCGACATAGTGTCGCAGGTCAACTCGATGGAAATCGAAAACGCGGTCAATCAGGCTAAAAAGGAATTGGCCAACCGATTTGATTTCAAGGGTAGCAAATGGGAAATCGTGCTCGAAAAAGCAGAAATCAAGCTCTCCGCCGAGGACCAGTTCAAAGTCACCACGTTGAACGAGATCATGATCGGCAAGCTCGCCAAGCGCGGCATCAGCCTCAAATGCGTGGAGCAATGTGATCCGGACATTTCACCGCTCGGCCATGCCCGCCAGAGCATCAAGATCAAGCAAGGCATCGCCAGCGACGTCGCCAAACAAATTACCGGCTTCATCCGCGACGGCAAATTCAAGGTGACCACCCAGATCCAGGGCGATGAAGTGCGCGTGAACGGCAAGAGCCGCGACGAATTGCAGGCGGTCATTGCCGCTGTGCGCACCCATGAGTTTCCCGTAGCCGTTCAGTTTGCAAATTTTCGGGATTAACGTTCAAAAACCAGGTACGACTCACTCGCCCAACCGAACCGGACATTAAATTTCCACCACCTGTTTGTAGTATGGCACGATGACTTCGGCTTTCGGATTCAGGCCGCGCAGGGTTTCAGCGTGCTCCAGGCATTGCGCTTCCTCGCCGTGGATACAGACAATTTTCTTGATGTCACCGGCAAGTTTCTGGACGTAATTCTTCAATTCATTTTTGTCCGCGTGGCCGGAATAGGTGTCGAGGGAAACCACCTTCGCCCGGACATCATATGGTTCGCCAAAGATGTTTACCGGCGTTTTGCCGGCGACAATCTGGTTGCCGAGCGTGGCTTCGGCGCAATACCCAATGAACAGCACCAGGTTCTTCGCATCCCCCAGGTTGTTTTTCAAATGATGCCGGATGCGCCCGCCCTCGCACATGCCAGAGGCGCTGATGATGATCATCGGTTCGTGACGATCGTTCAGTTTCTTGGATTCCTCGGCACTCGCAATGTAGGTGAGGTTCTTCATTCCGAAGGGGTTTTCATTATTGCACAGCGTCTCGTAAATTGTATCCCGGAGGGCTTCAGGATGCCGGTTGTAAATATCGGTGGCGTTCACGCTTAACGGGCTGTCCACGAATATCGGAACGCGCGGCAGTTTCCCCGCGCAAACCAGTTCGTGGAGCACATAAACAATCTGCTGCGTGCGCCCGACCGAAAATGCCGGAATAATGATTTTACCCGCCTGCTTCAGGGTTTCACCGACCAGCTTGCCGACGAGGTCGTCTGCGTCCGGGCGTTGCTCGTGGATCCGCCCGGCGTAGGTGGATTCGATCTGAAGATAATCCACGTTCTCCACGGGAATCGGGTCGCGCAAAAGTTCGTCGCCGCCACGGCCGACGTCGCCGCTGAAAAGAAAGCGGAATTTGCGGCCATTTTCCTGCACGTCCAAAATCACCTGGGCAGATCCCAGAATATGCCCGGCGTCGCGAAATGTCGCGGTCACTCCGGGCACCGGTTGAAACGGTTTCTCATAATCCGCCGGCACGAGCTGCTGCACACATTTCTGAGCGTTTACAACAGTATAAAGGGGTTCCACCGGCGGCTGGTGGTGGCGCGCGCGGACTTTCGAAACAAACATCGCATCCTGTTCCTGGATGTGCGCTGAATCAAGGAGCATGATGCCGCAAAGGTCGCGCGTGGCGGAGGTGCAATGGATGGGGCCGTCATAATTCTTGCCCAGGCTGGGCAGCTTGCCGGCGTGGTCGAGGTGCGAGTGGCTCAAAACCACCGCGTCCACCGTCCTGGTATCAAAGGGAAGGACCTTGTTGAGTTGCTCGGATTCCTGTCGGCGCCCTTGGAACAATCCGCACTCGAGCAAAAGCTTTTTGCCGTTGACCTCAATCAAATACATGGAGCCGGTCGTGGTGCGCGAGGCGCCGAAGTAGTGAATTTTCATCCCGCAAAGATGCCGATCAGAGCCGGAAAGTCGAGTGCGCGAATGGAAATGCCCCCGCAAAACAGAGTGGACATTCGCCGCCAATCCGCTAAATTCAACGACCATTTATGAAAAACGATTTGACAACGACCGTCCTGAATTTCGTGTTGGTGGTATTGGTCTTTGCCAGCGTCGGTTTCGGGCTGCTGGCCGTTTGGCGCGAACCCAAGGTGCCCGTTTATGCCACCGTCGCCCTTCAGGACAACAACAACATGATGAAGGTTAATGCGATTCTCAACGACGCCGTGGCTTACAACGCCACCGCCCGCAATCCTGAACTGGCCAGAATTCTCCAGGCCGCCCAGCAAAAACCTGCCGCCCACTAAAGTTTATGAGTACTGATTCCGAATCCGAAATCTCCGCTCTGCGCAGCCAGCTCTTCATCCAGTTGGTCGCGTTGATCGTGGTCACCGGCACATTGACGGTCTATCTCTACCGTCAGGCCAGCGCGGCCGGCAAGCAAATCGCTGAGGCAAAAACCGTCATCGCTCATTACAATCAGGCCGAACCCAACATCGTCAACTTCATCAATGAACTGGTGGTCTTCGGACAGAAAAACCCGGAATTTACCCAGCAAGTTTTGAAGAAATACGGCGTTTCACCTCAGCCCATCGCGCCGAAACGGTAACGTTCATTAAGCCACTTTCACGCCGCAGTTCGGACAATAGTTCGAGTGCGGCGGTATTTTTTGCGCGCAGCCGACGCAATCGGTATGTGCTCTTTGATGGCGATAATGGATGATCAAATTCCGCGTGTAAGGGATCCACGGAAACAGGTAAGCGTAAATAAAAACAGAATCCGTCTTGCTGAACGCATACACCAGCAGCAGCAGCGAACCCAACAGGCTCAACCACCAGAAGGCCACCGGAACCACGACTTTTTTGCTTCTTTCGGTCGCGTACCACTGGACGATGAATCGTGAAGAAAAGGTCGCGTTGCCCAGCCAGCCAACAACCTTCCAGACACTCCATGCGATGCCGAGAAACCTGCCGTTATGCCAGATCAAGTCGTGCCAGATGAAATCCATCGGTAAATTAAGCCGGAGTTGCGGCAGGGTGACAATTCATTTTCCCGGCTCCGACTTCAAATAGATCGTCTGCGACGGGAAGGCGAATTCAATTCTCTCCGCTTCAAAACGCTCCTTGATCCTTAAATTCAATTCCTGCATCGCCGCAAAATGCACCTTCGCATCCGTGCCGTTCCACACGTGGACCACCAGGATGTTTAGCGCTGAATCCGTGAATTTATTGAAGCTGATGATCAAATCGCTCGTCTGCGGGTGCGTGCCGAATATTTCGTCCAGGATGAGCGTCGCCCGCTTCACTTTTTCGACGGGCGTATCGTAGGTCAGGCCGATGTTCATTTCGGTCTTGATGTTGGGCCGGCGGGTAATGTTGGTGATGATCTCGTTCCCCATCGTCTTGTTCGGGATCGTCACATGATGACCGTCAAGATTGCGCACCCGCGTGCTGCGCAGGCCAATGGATTCCACGGTGCCTTCCACGCTCAAAACCCTGATCCGGTCGCCGATATTAAACGGTTTGTCCAAAAACACGGCCACCGCCCCAAATAGATTGGCCACTGTATCCTGGGCCGCCAACCCAAGCGCCAGGCCGCCGATGGAAAGTCCGGCGAGCGCGCTGCCGATTTTGATATTCAGATTATCTGCGGTGAGCAACGCCGCGATGATCACGATCAAAACCTTCATCACCTTGCTGACCAGCGGCAATAATTGATCGGCAAACACCTTGTCCTGTGCAGTGGCGGATTTGTTCCGCCAGATGCTGATCAACAAATCCACCACCTTCAAAACCACGTACGTCACCGAACACGCCACGACGACGATAAATCCGTGCGACAAAAACAACTGCGCCCGCTCCGGCCATTCGAAAATATTTAGCCCGACATTCAGGAAAATTACGAAGAGCACGACTTTCACCGGTCCACGCAACAAATCGAGCAGCATGTCGTCGTGCTTCGTCTCGGTTTTGGCCGTCCATCGCTTCAACCACGAACAGATGATGTAATCCACCAGCCACGCCACGACAAACGCCAGCACGATGTAAATGAGCGAGGCGGCATATTTCCAAAGAGGCTGGTCGAGGAAGGTATTATCGCGGAGCAACCCCACGTGATCGAGGCCGAAGGTTAACGTATGTTCGTTCAGCCTGACCAGGGCCTGCTGCAACTTGTTCGTGGTCACATTGACAGGCGCATTGGTAACCTCTTGCGCCTTGGCCCAGACCGACCAGAACGCAACGATCAGTAATACGATCAACGCCAAACGATACAACCACTGAAATCGCCATTTCATGCTCAAAATTATCAGGAAATTTAATTGCCGCCGCCAACTGATTTTTATCTATCCGGAAAAACCAGCGAAATTCTTTCACCGGACTGGAACCGCGAACAATGATTCCGATGCGATAGCCTGTGCCTGCTGTTTCGGACCGTCTAGCAATTCAACCGCCCGCCACGATTTTCACAATTTCCAATTTATCACCCGCATTCAACTGTCGCCGTGAAAATTCTGACGGCGCGACGGCCTCGCCGTTATGTTCCACCACCACACTGCGCGGCAGCAGTTTTTGGACGATCAAGAAAGCCTCAATTGAACACGGCAGTTGCGCCTCGACGCGATTCCCATTGGCAATGACAAACGAATTCACGATTTAAAAAATAAATCAGGCGCGTTGTGCCATTTTTCGCAACCGCATAATATCACGCCGTAAGCGCCGCATCCCAATCCTTCCAGACGGGTTCATACCCAAGTTTGCGGATCAATGTGGCGACCTCGTGAGGCGAGCGGTCATCGGAAATTTCAAACTGCACAGTCGCGTTGGTGGCTCGCTTGTCTGCCGCGGCCCACTCGCTTGAACCTGCGGCGAGCTCGATGATGCGTCCGCGCTCAGTATGATGGATTTTTTCCCTGCCGGCACCGGTGTAGCCGCCGGGTTCCGTATGGCTACCCGCGCTCATCATCGTCACGCCCAATGGAACGAGACCGTCACGCAACTTCGGCATTTCCCGCGTGGAAAGCACAATGCCCACGTCGGGAAACATCAATCGGAACGCGCATACCATCTGGGCCATTTCGCGGTCGGACAAATGCGTGAGCGGCTGGAATTCGCCGGCGCACGGTCGCAACCGCGGCATCGAGATAGTTACCTGCGCCTTCCAGCAATGCCGCAGCAAATAATCTGCATGTGCTGCGACGCTGATTGCGTCCTGCCTCCAGTCGGCCAAGCCGTACAGCGCGGCAATGCCCAGACGGCGAAACCCGGCGGCATAGGCGCGTTCGGGTGTTTCAAGACGCCAATCAAAATTTTTCTTCGGCCCGGAGATATGCATCTGTTCGTAGACACTCCGGTCATAGGTTTCCTGATAAACAACCAGTCCGTCTGCGCCCGCCGCAACGATGGGTCGGTAATCTTCCATCTCCATGGGGCCGACTTCGAGCGAGATGCCTGGCACTTCTTCGTGCAAGGCCCGGGTACAATCCGCGAGGTAATGGTTTGAGACAAATTTTGGGTGCTCACCAGCCACCAGCAGGATGTTACGGAAACCTTGCTCACGCAATGCGGCGGCTTCGCGTTTTACTTCGTCAATGGAAAGGGTCACGCGAAGAATCGGGTTGTCCCTGGAGAAACCGCAGTATTTACAATTATTGATGCACTCGTTTGAAACGTAGAGCGGCGCAAAAAGGCGGATCACTTTGCCAAAACGTTGCTGGGTCAATTGATGCGACCGGACTGAAATCGCCTCCAGCCATTCCGCAGCGGCGGGAGAAATCAGGTTGGCAAAATCACCCAGGGACAATCTAGTTTTCCCCAAGCTTTCCTGGACGGCCCGCGAATCGGCGGCGAGCGAGCTTTTGACCAGCGACGACAGCGGCAACGAATTGAATTCAGTGACAAAACTCACAGAACCACTCTAACAAATTTTCAGGCAAAGTCGAGGCGCACGACCGTGCTGCTGGGATTATTGATAGTGCGGAGGTTTGGAATTATTGGCCTTGATCCGTTCCAACTCCAGTGTCTCCATGGCAGACGACTGGCGCTGGAGTTCTTTCTTCAACCGTTCCAGCAATTTATCCTGCGCCATGATCACCCCGTTCATCTGTTCCACCAGATGCTCAAGATGCGCGAGATTTGACTCAATCCGGCCGAGTCGCGCGGAAATTTCCTCGTTCATGTCACGGCCGTTTCCCTTTTTCTCCAGATGTATCGGAACATGATCACGCGTAAAGCGGCAGCCAGGGGGATTGCCAGAACTCCACCCAAGATTCCACCCAGCAACGTTGTTCCGGTCATAACGGCGATAATGATGACCAGCGGATGCAAACCCACCCGATCACCCATGATTTTTGGCGAAATGACAAGTCCTTCCAGCGTTTGCACCACGGCAAACACGCCGAGCACCATAAGCGGATGGGCCCAGTCGCCGTATTGGACAAAGGCGAGAATCAACGCGGCCAGGCAGATGACGATCGCGCCGAGAAATGGGATCATGGTGAGAAACACCGCCACAAAACCCAGTAAAAAAGCGTAATTCACACCGACGGCGAGCAAGCCAATGGTGTAAAGCACCGCGTCGCACATGGCCACGAGCACTTGCCCACGAAAAAAGGCGACGAGGTACTGGCTGATGGCATCAAGCACGAAAATAATCTCCTCCTTCGCCGAGGAATCGCGCACAGGCAGATACTCTCGCCAATGAACGACGATGCCACGTTTCTCAAGTAAAAAGTAAAACGTGTACACGGGGATTAAAACCAATCCCGCCAGCATCCCGAAACCAGAAGCCACCCGGCCGATTTGGCCAAGCAACCAGGTACCCATCGCAGGCAAACTACCGGTCAGCCAATTGGGAGCTTCGGCGAGATTGGTCGCGGCTGGCTTACTGGTTGAATCCGTGTCACCTGCATCAGTCGGCGGAGCCGGCCAGAAATGGCGCAGAAATTCTGGAGGTTGTGCCATGAATTCCTGGATGCGATTTTGCAACCGGTGAGAATATTCCGGGACCTTTTTGGCAAGTTCCTGCGTTTCGATGACCACTTGAGGTACGACGCTGGCGAGAACGCCCGCGACGAGCGCAAAGGCGATGACGAACACGAGGAGGATGGCCCGAAGACGAGAAATTTTCCGGCGTTCAAAAAAATCCACCAGTGGTGATAGCAAGCACGCCGCGACCGCTGCGATCGCCAGTGGCCAGAGTACGGGACTAAGCACATCCAGCAAGCGAGATAATCCCCATACTCCCGCCACCACCAGCGCGACGACAGCCGCCACCGCCAAACCGGTCACGGCAAACCAAATGATCCGTCGCTGGCTTTCAGTTGGTGATCTTGAATTCATTTCAATTCCCCGACTGGGTTTCTATTTCAATTGACCGTAATAGACGTGCGTCTCGTATTCAAAAACAACCTGTCCGGCATTTTGATGGACGTCGAAAATCCGTTTCAGAGCGGCAATCATTTCGTCGTGCATCGCGTGCCCGGCTTCAGGCGCGTACGAGGAAGACAATAGCCTTCCTTTGAGGCCCTCAAAATCAAATTGCTGAGCACTGGGAAAATTTTTCAAGCGCGCCTGATTGCCGAAGAAGTTGCAGACAACATCGCCATCGTTAAGTCGCCGGTGATTAACGCGCTCATAATCCGTCGAAAATTCACGCAGCAACTGCTCGTAGGCCGCGAGAAAGGTCGTTGAGTCCACCGATCGGTCGTTCCAGATAATGACCACCCAACCTCCGCTTTTTAAAATTCGCGAAAACTCCACGCGACATGGTTCCAGATCAAACCAATGAAACGCCTGGCCGACGGTAATGAAATCCATAATGCGGTCAGGCAAGGTGGTGGCCTCCGCAGTCCCATCCACACTTCGGAAATGCGGATGCTTTTCAAGCAGCCGTTCACCGGCCAAGCGCATCTCCCGATTGGGTTCAATACCGAAAACTAGGTTAACGTTCTCCAGAAAGAGTTCCGTAAGCTTCCCCGTCCCGGAACCGATGTCCGCAATTAACGACTCCTTTTTCAGACCACACTCCCTGCGTAGAAAATCAATTATTTGTGGCGGATAGCCCGGACGATGGCGGATATAATTATCCACCCGGCTGGAAAAACGGGTCGTCGAATTAAATTCCATACTCAAGACGACTGCCCCAGCTTCCTTGATTTTTCAGTCGCTGCACGGACGGCGCTAATGACCACGCCGCGAAACTGGCCCTTTTCCAGTTCGTGCAGGCCCTCAATGGTTGTTCCGCCCGGGCTGGTGACCTGATCTTTAAGCGCACCAGGATGCTGGCCGGTTTCCAAAACCATTTTTGCGCTACCCAAAACCGTTTGCGCGGCCAGTTTGGTCGCAACATCACGCGGCAAACCGGCGGCCACACCTCCATCGCTCAACGCTTCGATGAATTGATAGACATAAGCCGGGCCGCTGCCGCTCAAACCCGTCACAGCATCGAGCAAACTTTCTTTCACGAGAAACGCGGTGCCGACGGCAGACAGCAGGCTTTTCGCCAGTTCACCGTCCGGGGAGGTTGCTGACCTGCCGAGGGCGAACGCGGACGCCCCTGCCCCCACCAGGGCGGGAGTGTTGGGCATCACGCGGATAACCCGGGCGCCGGCGGACAACCCGCCCTCCAGTTTGGCAATTGGCACCCCGGCAGCGATGGAAATAAGCAGATGATTGGTGTTGAAGCCGCCGGAGATCTCCGTCAGCACCGCCGCAACCTGGTCGGGCTTGGTGGCCAGAATCAAAACGTTTGCCGACTCCACAACTTCGCGGTTGGAGCCGGCAATATTCGCGCCGGTTTCTTCCGCAAAATGTTTTCGTGCCGACTCGGATGGATCGGCAGCAATGATTTCGCGCGGAAAAACCATTTTGGCGTTGACGAAACCTTTGGCCAGTGCGGTGGCCATTTTACCTGCGCCGAAAAAACCGATTTTTGATTGGGCTGCCATATGGATTTTGTAGCAGGCGGAGTTGGCGGTATAAAGTGAAAACGGTTCCCACTCATTCTCGGCTTGAATTCATTGGCACAAGGGTTAAGCTGTCACCGCTGATAAAATATGGCCGCACACCGTAAATCCTGGGACAATTTTGAAGCGATGCGCGCCGCCGCACAGGCGGGCGATGCTCAGGCGCAATGTTATCTTGGCGTTTGCTATCAAAACGGCCAGGGCGTGGCGCAGGATTACCACGACGCGGTGAAATGGTTTCGCCGGTCGGCGGAACAGAACGATCCTGTGGCGCAGTGTTACCTCGGGGTCTGTTATTTGAGTGGCGCCGGTGTACCCCAGGAATTTGGTGAGGCCGCACGCTGGTTACGCGAAGCCGCCGAACAAGGCGATCCGGCGGCCCAATTCAATCTGGGCATGCTCTACGAAACCGGTCAGGGTGTGCCGCAAAATTACGCCGACGCCATCAATTGGTATCGGGAATCCGCCCACCGCGGTTATCCAGCCGCGCAATTCAACCTGGGGGTCTTTTATGAATCTGGCCAAGTAGTGCAGCAAAATTATCGCGAAGCCGTAAAATGGTATCTGGCTGCTGCCGAACAGGAACTCGCACCGGCGCAATGTAATTTGGGTCTTTGCTACCAGACAGGGCGCGGCGTCGAAAAAAACAACGCCGAGGCCATGAAATGGTTCATGCGCGCCGCAAGACAAGGCGATAAAACGGCGCAACACAATTTGGGCCTCCATTATTCAAGCATGGAAGCAGAGGCGGAGGCTGCGGCGATCGCGGCTGCCGAGGCTGCCGAACTGGCAAAAAACACACCCCACTGACTCGAATCAGCATTTTTAACTACGCTGAGGACTCAGGTAAACCACCTTTTCCGACGAGCTTCAGCCCACGAGTTCCCCAAGCTTAGTCTGTGCGCGTCCGGAATCGATCGTCGCGCCCGCCAAATCCCAGCCTTCAGCAAGCGACTTGGTTTTTCCGGCGACAAACAAAGCCGCGCCGGCATTGAGCAAAACGGCGTCCCTTTTTGGGCCGCGATCCTCGCCGCGCAATATGCGCCGGACAATTTCCGCGTTTTGAAATTTGTCACCACCGCGCAAATCCTCCAGCGTCGCGGGTTGCAGGAGAAATTGTTCCGGCATGGTGGTGGAAACCGTGAAGCCGCGCTCCTGATAAAACTCGGCAATCGTATTTTCACCCATTGTGGAGAGCTCGTCCAAAAAGAACCCACCTTCCCGCCTCCCGTCCTGGTTGCTGTTTCCCGAAGCTCCTGCATTTGAGACGATCGGCGCCGGGTTTGGAACCTTGCCGCAAATGACCATGGCGCGGCGGACGCCGAGCGCCTGCAAAACTTCCGCGAGCGGCTCACACAGTTCCGCCCGAGGAACACCGAGGAGCATTGATGATGGCTGCGCGGGATTCAGCAACGGCCCGAGCAGATTAAAAATCGTTCGCTGGCCGCGCTCGGCGCAGAGTCTTCTAGCCGGCACGATATTCTTGAAAGCCGGGTGAAAATTCGGTGCAAAGAAAAATGCAAATTTCCGCTCCTGCAATGAACGCGCCGCAGCTTCCGGCGTCAAATCAATCCTGATACCAAGCGCCTCGAGCACATCAGCGCTGCCGGCTTGCGAGGTGACGGCGCGGTTGCCGTGTTTGGCAACCGTCACGCCGGCGGCCGCGCAAAGAATTGCGGCGGTCGTGGAAATGTTGAAGGTGCCCAGGCGGTCGCCGCCGGTACCGACGATGTCGAGGATTTCGTGGGCACGCGTTTCTGCATCGAGCACCGGCAGGATGGATTTTTCACGCAGGGCGCGGGCAAAAGCGGCGATTTCCATGGGCGTTTCGCCTTTTTGCGCGAATGCAGTGAGGAAATCTGCCTTGACGGCCGCAGTGATTTTTTCGTCTGCCAGCCATTCGACGGCGCGGCGAATCTGACCGTCGTCCAGCGGCTGAGCCGTGGCAAATTGTTCAGTAAGCTTTTCGAGCACGCGGGATTTTAAGGCCTAAAGCGCGCGGCTCAAACTGAAAGTACGTGAACAAGTGAGGCGAATCCCGTAACTTGTGGAGCACGATTCCGTCTCACGGGATAGAATTTCGCCGGATTAAATATTTTATGGCAGCAAAACAAAGTGGCGGCTGGTTGAAATGGGTGATCATATTATTGATTGTCGGCGCGGGCCTTGCCGGCGGCACATGGTATTTCAAGCATGCGAAAAGCGTTACGCCTCAATATTTAACTACAACCGTTGGGCGAGATGATCTGACCCAAACTGTCACGGCGACCGGCACTCTGAATCCCGTGGTCGATGTGCAGGTTGGCTGCCAGGTTTCAGGCATCATAAGCAAAATCAACGTCGATTTTAATTCCACCGTGAAATCGAATGAGGTCATCGCCCAAATTGACCCTTCGACATACCAAGCTGCGGTGGAACAAGCCCAGGCCGACCTAGCTAATTCGAAGGCCAATCAGGAATTGCAACAGGTTGAAACCCGCAGGAGCGCTGAGTTGTTTACCAACAATTTGCTCTCCGGTTCGGATTACGACACGGCTGTCGCCACGCTACACGAGGCAGAAGCAACCGTAAAAATCAAACAAGCCGTGCTCGACACCGCCATTGCCAACCTTGGTTATTGCGCGATCCGTTCACCGGTGGACGGGGTAGTGATTTCGCGGTCTGTGGATGTTGGCCAAACGGTGGCGTCCAGTTTCAACACGCCGACGCTGTTTGAAATCGCCAACGACCTCACGAAAATGCAGATTGACTCCAATGTGGCGGAGGCGGATGTCGGTGGTATCAGAGACGGCCAGAGTGTCGATTTCACGGTGGACGCCTATCCGTACAGTACTTTTCAAGGCTTGGTCACGCAAATCCGCAACGCGCCGACCAACGCCAATAACGTCGTCACTTACGATTGCGTGGTCGGCGTCACCAACTCCGACTATAGATTGAAACCCGGCATGACCGCCAACCTTTCCTTCATCATTGCCGAGAAGGACAACATTTTAAATGTACCGAATTCTGCGCTTCGTTTTCACCCAGTGGAGGCTGCCGCGTCGGCCGGCGGGCTGGGAATAACCCCTTTGACCAACGGAAGTGGCTCCAGCACGACAATTGGAGGGGAAGGCCATCATTCGAAACTTGTGCCCGGCGAGCGCATGGTTTACCACACGGTTTATGTGCTTTCCGGCAGCGCTGATACCGCCAAGTTACAGGCAGTGCAGATCAAAACGGGTATCACGGATGGCATCAACACAGAAGTGATTTCCGGCTTGAAAGAAGGAGACAAGGTCGTTACAGACGAAATCCTGCCAGGCGCCCGGAGCAACGCCGGAGCCTTCGGCGGCGGCATGCCGAGAATGCGTTGAAATAATAAGATAATTCATGCCCGTGCCCATCAAACCCGTCATCAAGCTTGACGCCATCCAGAAGACGTATCATACGGGTGAAGTCGATGTACACGCGGTGCGCGGAGTTTCCCTTGAGATTTTGCCGGGCGAATTTGTCGCCATCATGGGCTCGAGCGGCTCAGGCAAAAGCACGATGATGAATATGATTGGTGCGCTGGACCGTCCGACCGGTGGCCATTACTGGCTGGATGGCATAGATGTTTCCACCCTTGACCGGGACGCCCTTGCGGACGTCCGGAACGAAAAGATCGGCTTCGTTTTTCAAGGCTTTAACTTGCTCGCTCGCACCACGGCCCTGGAAAATGTTGAAATGCCGATGCTCTATCATCGCCATCGCATCCCGGCTCCCGAACAGCACCTTCGTGCGATGGAGTCACTTGAGCTTGTCGGCCTCGGTCAACGCGCCGACCATCATCCCAACCAGCTTTCCGGCGGGCAACAGCAGCGCGTCGCCATTGCCCGCGCCCTGGTGAACCGTCCGACCTTATTGCTCGCTGATGAACCGACCGGGAACCTTGACAGCCAGACGAGCATCGAAATCATGGGCGTATTCCAAAAACTGAATGACCAGGGCATCACCATCATCATGGTCACCCATGAGCTCGATGTAGCTCGTTTCACCAAGCGCATGATCGTATTGCGCGACGGGAAAATCGTCACTGATGAACTCGTGCAAAACCGTTCGATCGCGCAAAGGGAATTGGAACGGTTGCGCCAGGAACAAGAGGCCGTGAAATTACACTGAACCGGCCATGCGCATCTTTGCCTCACTAAAAATCGCCGGCCGGGCGCTGCGCCGGAATAAAATGCGTTCGCTCCTGACCATGCTCGGCATCATCATCGGCGTCGGTGCGGTCATTGGCTCAGTCAGCTTGACGAGCGGAGCAACCCAGCAGGTGGAAGATCAAGTATCGAGCCTCGGCGAAAGCGTAGTCACGGTTTTTTCCGGCAATTTCACGCAGGGGGCGATGCGCGGGGGTTGGGGCAGTGCCCCGACCCTGACGGTAAACGATACCAAAGCCATTGCGAGGTTGAATGGCGTCGTCGCCGTCACCCCCGAAGTGCGCGACCGCGAGCAAGTGCTGGCGAATGGCCTTAACTGGAATACGCAAGTCATGGGCGAGTCACCCGACTATCCGCAAATCCGCAATTGGAAGGTTGCCAAGGGAGCAATGTTTTCAGACCAGGACGTGCGCAGCCTTGCCAAATCTGCCGTCATCGGCCAGACCGTCGTTGACCAGTTGTTTCCCAACCAAGATCCGATCGGCCAAACCATCCGCATTCGTAATTTGCCATTTCTGATTGTCGGGGTCCTTGCTCCCAAGGGATTCAATCTGTTCGGACAGGATCAGGACGATACGGTTGTAGTACCCTACACGAGCCACATGCACCGCATCACCACGCGCACATTTGTAAATGATATTCTGGTCGAGGCGGCCAACGACCAGGTCATTGATCAGGTGCAGGATGAAATCACTGATTTGTTGCTAGCACGCCATCGAAGTACGGAACAGGATTTTACGGTCCGCAATCAACTAGAACTGATGGATATGGTCACCAAGACGTCGCGCACGATGAGCCTGCTGATTGCCGGCGTCGCCGCCGTATCACTTGTTGTCGGCGGCATCGGCATCATGAACATCATGCTCGTGAGCGTTACGGAGCGCACACGTGAAATCGGCATACGCATGGCGGTTGGCGCGCGGGCGGCGGATATTCTTGTCCAGTTTTTGATCGAGGCGGTTACCTTAAGCGCCATCGGCGGCCTGATCGGTATTGCCTTCGGCATGGGCTTCTCCCTGTTCATAGCGCATTTCAATTCCCTGCCCGCCATCACGCCTTATCTCTGGATTGGCATTGCGTTTATTTCCAGCGGATTCATCGGTATCATCTCCGGTTTCTATCCTGCCTGGAAAGCATCCCAGCTCGACCCCATTGACGCTTTGCGTTATGAGTGAGCACGGATGAATACGCTCAAGCCCCTGCAACCATTCACGCCGCGGCCGATGAAAACGGAAATTCTCTTAACGCATACGCCTCAGCTATTTTCCGCGGCCGTCAAAAGCGCCGCGGCGCGATTGAGCGCCGGCGAAGTCGTCGCCCTACCGACAGAAACGGTTTATGGCCTGGCGGCGAATGCACTGGCTGAAACAGCCGTTGCCAGGATTTTTCAAATCAAGGGGCGGCCGGCACACAATCCTCTCATTGTTCACGTTGCCAGCCACGAAATGGCCAGAAGCTGCGTCAAGAATTTTCCAGCACTGGCTGAAAAACTTGCCAAAGCATTCTGGCCCGGACCGCTGACCCTGGTGTTGCCGTGCGCAGCGCACATTCCGCGCAATGTCACGGCGGGCGGCGATACCATCGGCATCCGCTGGCCAAGCCATCCGTTCATCCAAGCGGTGGTGAGGGAATGCGGGTTTCCCCTGGCAGCGCCGAGCGCAAATTTATCCAACCGGATTTCGCCGACCAATGCTGAACACGTTCGTGCGCAACTCACCGGAAGGATTTCCCTAATTGTGGATGGAGGCCAGTCGCAAGTTGGGATTGAATCCACGGTTTTGGATTTGTCAGTTTCACCGCCTAGAATTCTGCGGCCGGGCATGATCCATGCTGAATCGCTTGCCGCGATCGGTGTCGAAATCCAGAGTTCCAGCGAAATTCCAGGTGCAAGTGTCAATGGAACGCCGCGCAGCCCCGGTCAGTTGCAAAAGCATTATTCTCCCAAAGCGAAGTTGCTGGTTTTGAGCTGGGAACATGAGGCCGACGTGAGGGCCCAACTTTTGGCCTTCGACATTCGACCGTCCACCGTCCACCTCATCGCCCATACCTGGATTCCTTCCGGGGAAAATTTCGCGGGCGTGAGTGTGATTCCTCACGATGCTGAGGCATTTGCCCGCGCGCTGTACGCCGAGTTGCATCGCTGTGACGACGCGGGTGTAAAATGCATCGTCGTCGAAAAACCGCCAGATTTGCCGGATTGGTCGGGCATTCTGGACCGGCTCCGACGTGCTGCCGCCTGATTTATTGACTGGCCGGCCAGCGTTGCTGATCGGTAAAGAACAACCCGGCACCAAGATTCTTTGGGGTCTGCAATGGAAAATTATCAGGGAATCGATTTCTCGTGGCGGTCTGCAAAACAAAATGTGCCCAAGAGTCCTCGTCACCCCGCGCCACATTCGAGAGAAATTTGTCATCCAGCGTAATGGTCGTTAGATAAATCCCCTTCACGGATTGAAAATAATCGTTGATGTTGGAAAAATCGTCCCGCGTGTTCTGAGAAAGGTAAATGCAAGAATGCCGGCCGTACCACGCGATCGCCCAAGGCATGTCGCTCATCATTAATTCATCCGGCTGCAACCAGCTGCTGACCTGCTGGATTTCCGGCGGATGATACGGCGGAAAAGCTGCCGGCGAAGCCGGGGGCGGCAGAAAACTGGTAACAAACGGCAAGCAGAGGATCGCTGCCAGCAATAAAATGGCGACATAACGGAGTTCAAGCGCCGGCAGATTCATCTGGTCCAGCAAGGTAAGGAAAAAAGCGATGCCAAAGATCAAGATCAGCGGCACCAGCAAAACCAGCAAATTCTCCGAATTCAATTCCGGCGTGACGTCGGAAAGCCAGGTGCGACCCAATGCCTGCACCATGACCAATACAACAAGGCTCATAAGCGTGAAATAACGCAGCCGGCTGGCGGCAGGGCTGCGAAAACCCAACAGCAGTCCGGCAAAAAATAAAACAGCTGCCCAACCGCCGAGATGCGGCAGGTCATCTTGAAAAATGCTGGACGCATTACTGCATAGTTTATGCACCATTAACATTGTCCACCCGCCGCCGAATCTTGATGCTGACATATCAGGATTGGACGATTGCAGCAGCTTCATGCCCGGAAAAGTATCGGTCCCTTCAATTGCCGCATAACCCGCCGTTCCGAAAAGAGTCCCGCTGACGGCATAATTCCTCGCCAGCCACGGCGCGACGACCAAGGCAAACATGAGGCAGGTGGCAACCGCAAGCCCCATCCGGCGCCCGCCACCGAAAAGAACCAGAAAAATCAGCACCGGCACGACCAACCAACCGAATGAGTATCGCGTCAACATACCCAGCCCCACGAGCACACCTGCCGCAAGGGCGAAGCCGAACAGAAGGCGCTGGTCAGGCGGTTCAACCCGCGCGAGCGACTCCAGTTTCAAAAGGCAGAGCGTCAACCCCAGAAAAATCACGAGCAATAACATTGTGGAAAGACCGGAAGAGCTGAACTGCCATAGCAAGTTCGAGCCCAACGTAAGCAAAGCGGCCAGCCACGATACCTGTGAATCAAACAATTTCTTGGCGATGAAAAAGGTCAGTACCACGGCCGCCAAGAGTAGGAATTGATTGAAAATGGCGATGAAAAACTCCGGCGGGTAACGCTCAAAGCGCCCGTTCCGCCACCAAAACTTTTTTTGCAGCCGGACATTCCACTCTGGGGGATGCAATTTCATCAATCCTGCCAATACCGCGGGATAAAGCGGCGCGTTGGCCAGGTCAGGATAAAAACCGCCCGTCTTCGTCAGGTTCAGCTGCTGCAGCTGTTGTTCGTGGTGTTTTGTTTGCAAAAGAAAAAGGCTAAACGGCTGGATGACCTGGGTGGCATAGCCATGTCCTTCAGCGAGGTTTCGGGCGACTTGCGCCGTGTCCATCGCTTCCGGTGCGGTAAAACCGTGATAAGCCCAAACATCATACCACGCCGTCATCCCGCCCACGGCCAGAATGGCGGCTAAAGTCCACAAGATACGCAAACCAGGGCCGGATTCGGTTCTTTGAATCAGGAATTGTATCCGCTCGGAAATCATCATAAATCAACAAATCAAAAAGCTTCCAAATGATATTCATGGAGTTTGCGGTGGAACGTCCGGCGGCTCATGCCGATCTTTTGTGCCGCGCGCGTGCGATTACCGTCCGTTTCTTTCAAAGCACGCATGATCAATTGTTTTTCCGCATCTTTCACCGTCAAATCTTTTCCGTGCAAAAGCTTCGTGTCGCTCATCAAACTCCCGCCACGAACTGATGCCGGGAGGTCGCGCAAAGAGACGCGATCGCCCCGGCACAAGACCACGCCGTGTTCGATCGCCGCGCGCAATTCGCGCACGTTGCCGGGCCAAGCATAATTCATCAACGCTTCGAGCGCGTCCGCCGTGAAATCGTTCACCGCCTTTCCGTTTTCTTTGGCGAACTCACGCAGAAAGCTCTGTGCCAGCAACGGAATGTCCCCTGTGCGCTCGCGCAACGACGGCAATTCGATCTCCACCACCCGCAAGCGGAAGAATAAATCTTCGCGGAATTTCCCGGTTTTGACCAGTTCTTCCAGATTTTTATTTGTCGCCGCAACCAATCGCACATCCGCACTCAATACTTTGTTCGAGCCAACACGTTCAAAAGTCCGTTCGCCGAGGAAACGCAACAGTTTCACCTGGATCGATTGGTCGATCTCGCCGATTTCGTCCAGGAACAAGGTTCCGCCCTGGGCCAGTTCGAAACGGCCAATGCGCCGCTCGTGAGCGCCCGTGAATGCACCGCGTTCGTGGCCGAACAATTCACTTTCGAGCAGCGTCGGTGCCAACGCCGCGCAATGAACGGTCACAAACGGTTGCCTGGCTCGCGGACTCAGCTGGTGCAGCGCCTTCGCGATGAGTTCCTTACCCGTGCCGCTTTCGCCGGTCACCAGCACGGTCGCGCGCGTCGGCGCCACCTGTTGCACCACCTCAAAGATTTCCTTCATCGGGGCCGACTGACCGATGATGTTCTCCAATCCGAATTTCGAATCGAGCTGCTTGCGCAGCGAAACGTTCTCCACCTCCAAATTCTGCTGCTTCAAGGCACGGGCAATCCGCATTTCCAATTCGTCTATCTGCAAACGCCCCTTGGCGATGTAGTCATCCGCCCCGTGCTTCATGGCGTCAACCGCGATTTCCTCGGAGCCGTAGGCTGTCATCAAAATGCAGATTGGCGGCTTCGGGAGAGATTTGGCACGTGCAATCAACTTCAAGCCGTCTTCGTTCGGCAACCGGAAATCCGTGAGCATTACCTCAAAATTTTCGTTCTCCAGCAGATCCATCGCCGCCTTCGCGTTCTCGGCGATGTAAACTTCGTAACGATCCTCGAGAGCGGCGCGCAGTCCCTCGCGCGTCGGCTTCTCGTCGTCCACGATCAACAATGTCGGTTTCTCAGCCATATTCAATCAACTGCGGTCGCCTCCGGAGTTTTCTGTTCCAGCAACCTCGGTTTCCGCTCATGCAACGGCAGCCAGATCCGGAAAGTTGTTCCACGCCCGACATGGCTTTCCAATTCAACCCTTCCGTTGTGCGCGCGAATAATCCGCTGAACAATCATCAACCCAAGTCCCGTACCCTTCTTCTTGGTGGTGTAAAATGGCTCAAAGATCCGGCTGATCAGTTCCTGCGGAATGCCGCCACCGGTATCCGCCACACTCACCCAGACGCTGTCGCCGGTTTCGCCGGTCTGCAAGGTAAGGGCCCCGCCGGTAGACATCGCCTGCACTGCATTCTTTACCAAGTTCACCATGACCTGCTGCAACTGCGTGGCATCGATCGGCGTGGCCGTCAAATTTCGCGCTAATTTTGACTTCACCGCGACGCCGCGATTCTCAATTTCCGGCCCGAGCAACTCCAGAGTTTTCTCCACCACGTCGTTTAGGGAGGCGAGTCTTAGCTGGACGGGTGCAGGCCGGATCGCACCGAGGAATTGGGTAATAATGTAATCCAATCGATTGATTTCGCCTTTAGCGACCTCGAGGTAATGTTCCAGTTTCCTCCCAATACCGGCGGTGTCGGATTCGACCACGCCGGTTTTGGCGGGCGACCGCGCCGGAAGTGTTGGATTTGCCGAGGTGGCTTTCAATTTTTTAACCTCGCGCTCCATTAATTGGAGATGAATGTGCAGGGCATTGAGCGGGTTGCCGATTTCATGTGCCACACTGGCGGCGAGCAAGGTCAAGGCCTGGACGCGTTCACTCTCGATGGCTTCGAAGGTTTTTTGACGAGCCTCAGTGGCGTCGTGCAATATTAATGCCACGCCGGAACTCCCGCGGGCCTCGCCATCGACCGGCGCGGCGTACAGCCGGATGAAACGTGAACGGGGATAGTGAACTTCAAATTCATGCCTAGTTACATGGGTTCCACCGGCGTGATCCGCGCGTGAAATCTTCTGCCAATCCACTTCCGGCAGGATTTTTGAAATATGCTGTTCCTCGTCGCCGGGCTGCAAACCGATCAACTGAGTTACGGCCTGGTTGAAGTATATAATTCGACCCTGCTCATCCACTACAAGCACCCCATCCTCGATGGTGTTGAAAAGGGTCTCAAGAAAGCTGCGCTCGCGTGCCAATCGTTGGACAACATTTTGGAGCCCTTCCGTGTCCAATCGGCCGATACGGCCCAGCACTTTGTCGAGGAAATTGGATTTGATTGTTGGCATTGGCTAAAATAGCGATTAGATTGTAGCAAAATGGCACAATTGGTGATTTCGTCAAGCTTGGGAAAGTGATTTGGTGGCGCACCGTTATCTTGGGGAACCACTAGAAAACCGATGAAAG
The DNA here is from genome assembly GCA_050008355.1 of Verrucomicrobiota bacterium. GTDB lineage: Bacteria > Verrucomicrobiota > Verrucomicrobiia > Limisphaerales > UBA11358 > UBA11358. Next base: position 12,607 of record JBEKMT010000028.1, on the reverse strand, counting down.
GCAGTCAACTAAAGCAGGTTGAGATAAGGACAACCAGCAATCTGCAAAGGGCTAGATCGATTGTTCACTTGGAGGGAGCCAGAGTCTTTTACAGCCTGACTATTGCCCAATTTCCAGGTTTGATCACTCCGGAAATCCACCGGAAGTCCTGGGTATCGATGGCCCTGGATGCGATAAAATATCATGTTATTGGACGGCTCAATCAGTACGTTGGTCGCCCTGGTGGGGCTGGCAAGATTTGTGGTCGTCTGTACCTGGTAGGGCGGGACGCATCCGGTCCACCCAAGGAGGCCATTGCTGCCTTGATTCAAGATACTTTCGCAAATCGGAATGTAGGTCACACTGACGTACATGGTGGCACTGTTGCTCAAGCCGTGCAGGCCGGTCACGGTGACCACAAAGGCGTCAATGCAAGCATTGATGGAAAGTGGCGTCCCGGACAAGGCACCGTTACCAGCAATATTGAGCCAAGCTGGCCCGCTGACGATGGCGTTGGTGGCGAGCGTCGCCGTGCAATAATTGCCTGCCATGATGAGCGGCTCGGTGAACGGATTAGCAGCGAACACCGACGGAGTATAATCATTGACTTGTACGTTCATCGACCCGATTCCAGCCAGTCCAACGGAATCCACGACGAGCACAAGGAAGATGTTCGCGCCCAGATCAGTGCCGGCCGGAGTGCCCGATAACGTTGCGTTAGTGGCCACGTCAAGCCGGGCCCGGCCGGTCACTCTATAAAAGGTGAGAAAGTCACCGGCAACGATGTCTGGATCAGTGGCGTTGGTCGCGATTCTTCCAAAATAGGGTACACCTATGGTGGCTGCCTGCTCGATGAAGGTCTGCGGGTCGAAAACAGGCGGACTGTTTACATAGACGGTCATGATCGTGGTATAGAAAAAACCGCCCAAGTCAGTCACGCTGACGAGAAAAGTATCAGTGCCCCCGTTCAGCCCCTTGGCTGTGCCGGAAAGCGCACCATCGGGAGTCGTATTCAGCCAGGCTGGCCCGTTAACCAAGGCAAACGAAAGCTTATCGCCATTCGCAAGATAGGGAGGCCGCTGTCCTTGACCGATCCGTAATTGGAGAAGCCTGCGAAATAAAACGCTGAATATTTGTGAATTTAACACCACCGGCGCGCGAATCTGTGGTTGCAAGCAACGAAGACTGAGATCGGTTTTAAAAAATGCAGCCTGGAATTTTAAATCATGCGCTTAAGCAGCTTACGTCTTCTCTGTCTCAGCAGTCAGCGAGAGGAAAATCTCTTCCAATTGGCCGGAGCTGCCGCTGCGAGTACGGAGCTCGTCGCGCGTACCGACGGCAATGAGTTTCCCACCGTTGATGATACCGATGCGGTCGGCCATTTCTTCAGCAATGCTCAACTGATGGGTGGAAACCAGCACCGTCATGCCAGCGAGCGAACGCTCTTTCAAGACGTCTTTGACAACGCGCGCGTGCTGGGGATCCAGACCGACCATGGGTTCATCAATTACAAAGACCTCCGGGTCATGCAATAAGGCAGAAACGATAGCGACGCGCTGGCGCGTACCATGGGAAAGCCCTTCCAGCGAACGATCGGCAAATTCAGTGAGATGAAAGCGCGTCACCAATTCCCGAGAGTTCTTTTCAATCCGCGCGGCGTCGAGATGAAACAACTGGCCAATGAATCGGAAAAACTCCCACGCCGTCAACTTATCGTAGAGAAACGGATAATCGGGGACATAGGCCAGCCTTTTGCGCGCCTCGAGCGGCTGCGTCTGGATATCGAATCCGCAAATACGAGCGCAGCCGGAACTGGGCTTGAGCAAACCAGCCAGCAACTTGATCATGGTGGTTTTGCCGGCCGCATTTGGCCCCAACACAGCAAAAAATTCGCCGCGGGGGATTGTCAGCGACACGTTGTCAACAGCGGTGAGGTTGCCGAATTTTTTTACGAGCTGGTCGATTTCAATCATGGTTTATTCAACTCATCAATCACCGCCGTGACGTTGCCCGGCATTTGAACGCGCAAGATTTCGCCGAGCGTGCTGACATCCACAGAGATCGGGCGTCCCAACAAGCTGGTCTCGAGCCGGTAAACGGGGACGTATTCGGAACCGATTTTGATACGAGTCCGGCGCGAGCTCCACTGAATTTTCTGCCCGCCAGGATCGGGCATGAAGTCCGGGAGATCCATCGTCGCCAGCACTGCGTCGGCGAAATTTCCGGTGAAAGCCCGGATGAGTGCGTTAGGGTTTTCGAGATCGGCAAAGGGGAGGTCGCGTTCAATTGCTTCATTGTCGCTCGTGACCCTGACGTGAACCATCTGGTTGGTCTCGAGCGAATGAAGTTCCAGTGTGGCGAGGTGCGAGGTGATTTTCAAATTGAGCTCCTCCCAGTCGCGTTTGGGAGAAAATTGAATCCGCCCGTCGAATTTCAAGCGATTGGTGAAGTCACCCAGAGAAATATTGCCTGCGAAATGAAGCTGATAACCGGCCCGTATGGCAAAGCCCTCCGGCGGGGGGCGGTTTTCATCAAGGGTGGCCATCTGCTGCCCGACGCTGGTGGACAACTCACAATAACCGGTGCGGTCGCCATTCTGGTAAACACTCAAGGACGACGCATCCGGGGCGGTCAGGATTTTGCGCCAGACCAGTTGCAGTGGTACCGGCATGTCGCCGCCGCGCGAGCCGAATTCCATACGCCAGAGCAGCACGTTCATCGTGACCCAGAACGCGGCAAAAACGAGAAATGTCAGGCGCGCGATCATGCAAGATTCACGGAGGCAGAATAATTAATTGGCCGACGTGCAGTTTCTTCGGGTTAACGGAGGGATTCGCATCTTCAAGGGCCGAAAGGCTCAGGCCATGCTTGCGAGCGATGCTCGCCATGGTCTCCCCGCTGGCGACGATGTGAGTGTGCGATCGTTCCGCCCTGGTCAGGGCTGGTTTCGCCTTGTTTACAACGGTCAGAGTCGGCTGCGTTTGCGGTTGCGGCTGGCTGGGTTGGCTGGAGATATCATCCGGGGTGACGCTGGTCGTGGCGGGCTGCACGGCGGGAACGGTACCGGCATTGCCTGCCTGTTTAAGAGATGCGTAATAAGCATTCCAATCCCGAAGCTGAGCGTTCAAGGTATCCACGGTCGCCTGCAGTTGGCGGTTTTGCTCCACGAGCGAGTCCAACTGTTTTTGGACCGCCGGCGCGCTGGGAAGCTGCAACACATCTGTCGCGAGCTGTTGTTTGCAGCTATCAATGCGCTGACTGATGACGTCGCGGTTTTTGGCATCGGGCTCCAGCTTCAAATATTCCTGATAATGATAAATCGCCGCGGCGGGGTCTGGTACCTTGGTGTCAAACAATTGCGCGAGCCGGTAATGTGCCTCGGCCGAGTGCGGATTCACCTCGAGAGAATCCTCAAAAGCCTCGACGGCTCCGTTCCAATCCATCTCGTTGCAGCGGCTGTTACCCAATAGAAAATGCGGTTCCTTTTCCTCATCAATCTGACCTGAATCCCCCGGGGAACAGCCGTTCACCGCGGTCAAAAACGCCGCGGTCAAAAAACATAAAATAATCCTGCCAAAAAACGACATGACTTCAAAATAGACACAATCTCCCCTCCGTGCAATCGCGCGCTGAACGGAAATGCCTAAAACACGCGTTGACGCCCTGGCAATAAAATGAAAATATCGCCGTCATCATGCGCATTAAATTTTTACTACCCATATTATTTCTTGGCTTTGTCACCGGCGCGATCGCGGAATCTCCCCTCGCAACCAAGCCTGCGGACAGCTATTTTGCCCCGTTCAACCCGATTATTGCGCCACAGCCCACTAAACTCCTGTTGAAAAAGGGTGACCGCCTGGCGATTTGCGGCGATTCCATCACGGAACAGAAAAAATATTCCCGAATCATCGAAGATTATCTAACGGTGTGCGTGCCGCAATTGCAAGTTACGGTTCGCCAATATGGCTGGAGCGGTGAAAAGGCCCCGGGGTTCCTCTCGCGCATGACCAATGATTGCCTGCGGTTCGATCCCACGATCGCCACAACCTGCTACGGCATGAACGATTTCGAGTACCGCCCGTACGAAGACCGTATCGGGAAGGTTTATACCGCCAGTCAAACAGCCATTGTGGAGGCATTCAAAGCACATGGTGCGCGCGTGATTTTGGGATCGGCAGGCTGCGTCGGCAAGATCCCACGCTGGGCGCCGACGCTTGATGATACGCTGCTGGATTTGAATTTGAGCCTTTGCCATTTGCGAAACATTGACATCGGAATCGCTCAATCCGAGCAGGTTGGCTTTGCTGACGTCTTCTGGCCAATGTTGACCGCCGGTTTTACGGCCCAGCAAGCATACGGCACCAATTTTACCATCACCAGTTCTGACGGCGTACACCCCGGCTGGGCCGGCCATACGGTGATGGCGTACGCGTATTTGAAGGCCTTGGGATTGGACGGTAACATTGGCACTTTCACCGTCAACCTCAAGCGGGACAAGATGAAAGTGACGAAGGGCCACCGAGTGATTTCCGAGAGCTATGGTGAGTATGAAATTGAGAGCACGCGCTACCCGTTTTGTCCCTGTGTTTCCGCGCCCGCGGCGGAAGGATATCCGGTTTGCGGCCAGGATGACGTCAGCAATTTCCAAAGCATCCGTTCGGGCATGAGCCTCGTGCCGTTCAACCAGGAACTTAACCGGCTGACGTTAATTGCGAAAAACGGAACGGCCGCAAATTATAAAGTCACCTGGGGCGAGGACAGCAAGACCTTCACGGCAGGACAACTCGCGGAAGGTATCAATCTGGCGGCGGAATTTCCTCACAATCCGTTCTCAGATCAATTCGCCAAGGTAGATGCAGCGGTCGCTGCCAAACAGGACTTTGAGACGGACGAAATCAAAAATCAATTTGAAGCGCAGGGACAAAATCTGACGCGCGAACAAATCGCGGAACGCACTGCGGCCGCGTTTGGTGAGGCAGAAGTGAAACACTGCCGATTGGCGGTTGCGGTTGCCGCTGCATTTGCGCCGGTGACGCACACGATAAAGATTGAAGCGGAATGACGTCGAAAGGGGCAAAAACGCGCAACAGTCCTTTTATATTTGATTAGTTGTTTCCGCTGAAAACATTGGCGAGAAGTTTTGGCTGCTTGGGAGCTTTCAGCATTTCACCATTATAATATCCCGGCGATGGCCAGAACCACAGACCTCCATCTGCGGCCAGAGAAATGGTTCCGGTCCAAAAGCCTTCCAAAGCAACCCAGTCATCATGGATACCGAGGCGAGTCGGCGGCGTCTTGGCCAAGGCACCAGTGTTCGATTCAGGGAATACCCATTGCCAGAGGGAACCATCGTTTCTGAGCGCGACTAACTGGTCCGAAGTGACGTTGACTCCAGCCCAATTGGTCTCATTACCCACCTGCAAGAATCCGGTTCCGGTCCAACCGGCCAGGTGATCGCCAACCTGTTCCCTTCGCCGGTTGCCAACCCACAATGTTCCATTAGTGCTGACATAAGCCATTTTTTCATCGCCAAACGACGAAATATTATTGGCAGCTATATTGGCGAGCAGGTTGGTTTGTTCCGACAATTCGAAGTTATTTGTATTACTTGGAGATTCGATCCACCAAATGGTTCCATTAGCTTTTTGAGCAAAGCTGGAACGGAAAGCCGTGTTGTATAGTTGTTTCCAATCAGCATCGGTTCCAATTCGGCGAGGCGAAAAATGGCGCACAGTCGGCCAGTTCGTCTGCCATCGATGCCAGTCATAGTGGTTGGTTCCCCATTGCCAAAGCGTACCATCATTTTTCAGCAATACGAAATTGAGTCCCGCAAGGCCGATCTGTTGCCAGTTGGTTTCGTCGCCGAACTGAATCATAGCACCTCCGTTCCAGCCCGACGGCTTCACATCGCGAGAAATCCAAAGGGTACCATCAGATTGGATACCAGCCGTATCGAGATAGCCTGCCCCGTTCGGTAGAATTCCATCAACTCGAAACGTCGGGACCGAGGAGACCCAATTTGAACCGGCGACATATTGTTCGGGACCGCGACTCTTAGGCAGTGGACGGACGTATTCATACCACAATTCCCTCCACGAGTCGGGCCGGCTAAAATCATTATTGTCACCCAAGCAGTCGAACCAGAGCCTTCCATCCGGCAAACGCAATTGCAGGCTAGAATAGCTGACTTGGATTGTTGGTGGATTTGAGAGTGAGAAGTTTGCGGCGCCGTGGGCTGGCTCGACCGGTTCAAACACCTCCCAAGCACGGTTGTAAATCAACGCGCTGGCGCCAAAAACAAATATCAATACTCCTGCGGGGCTAAAGACATTGCGTCGCCAGAGCCGGTTTGCCTCTGCGAAATAATTGAAATTGCGATAGCTTAGCCACGGGACAAAAAGAAGGATCGTCGGGATGCCGATCAGCGCGGGCAACACCGCCCCCCATAGATTCTTGCCCAAGCCAATTAATTCGCCGTTTTCCAAATGCCGTCCCTCGGTGACAAAAGCGTTGAACATGAATAAAGCGACAATCATCACTATACCGATACTCAACGCCTGCATAAAATTTTTGGCGAGAGAGGAAGCCAGGAAGCCTGAAAGCGTTAATCCAGTCGCTCCAAGAACCATGGAAATCGCGAACAACACAGTGCCGGAGAAATAAGGCGTGCTTAAAAGGCTATTTTCGTTCAGATAATGATCGGGGAGGCGCAGGCACGTCGCGATGTATTCCAGCAGTAACGGCAAGATCGCGCCCAAAAACACCCCGGCGATCAGGGCGGGAATGAATTTGACGAGGAATTGCTTGCGTCGCGAAACTGGCAGACAAAATTGACTTTCCATCACCCCGAGCTTGCGTTCTTCGGCCACGGCCATGCACCCGACGACCAAGGGCAGCACCAGCCAGAAGATCCAGAAAAAATCGGAAACGGTTTCGGCAATTGAATTTTGCTCGAACTGATTTCCGTAACATCCCCGCAAAAGAAAAACACCCATGTGGAGCACGAGCAGCGCTGCCACGCAAAAGAGACTGATGCTCTGCAATTGAAACTCTTTTCTGAAGAGCGCCAAAACCGGTCTCGGCCGTCGAACAGTGACGGCTTTGGTTGAGTCGGCTTCGAAATAACGCCACCGTGAGAACGCAATGATCCCACCGGTCCAAGCCACGTCCTGTGAATGGTGAAAAAGCCGATGTGCCAGCCAAAAGCCGGAGACGCAGTAAATGCCGGCAAGCGCGTAAAGCAAGAGCGGGAACAGGCGGCTTTCCTGCCAACTTGCCGGCAGAAAAAAGGAAAGCAGCACAAGCAAGCCCAAGGGGACGAGAAAAGTAATCCAAAACGCTGCGGAAATTTGCCGGAGCAAAATAGTAGTCCACAGTCCGCCGGCAAGTGCGATGAATAACGCCAGGCAGCTATTAAGCGTCGCGTGCCGGAAGCTCTGACCGAGCATGATAGAACTAATGTACTGGCCTGGATCATTCCGCGCGAGGTGGAGCAGCGAATCACAGCTAATGAAATAAGCCAGATAAATCAGGGCCGTGGCACTACCCAACAGTGCAATTTTGGTCCGCCATATTTGACGGCGTTCAATCGGCTGCGACATTAGAGAGGTAAAGGTGCCCAAGTTGAATTCGCGGCCAAAAGAATCCACCGCCAACAGGATCATGCCGAAGAAGACAAAGAGCGGTGTGCCGGAGAACGCGGTATCCCGATCCTCCCAGAACAACCATGGAGATACCATCGCCAAAGCCAAGACGGCCAAAAAGCTTGGTAGCAGGAGCCGGAACTCTTTTTTGATGAAGGGGTTCATGCGCTTGCCTTTTTCAAGACATCCGAGGCCACAAAAATTTCCTCAAGTGACAACGATTCGCTGCGCAGGTCCTCCGGCGACATGGATTTTAACTTTTCCAAAATGAATTCACTGTTGCCGTTCGCGAGAATCTCCGCTTCGCGGCCGTTTTGTTTCACGCTGAATGCGCCGGGTAGCGCCCCGGGCAGGGTGAGCTTTTGTTCCCGGGCAAAACGCACGCTGATTTTTTTGAAGCGATTACGCGCGGCATCGGCGTCCATCGTCAGTAAATTGCGGCCCTGTTCGATGATGGTGAATTCATCAATCAAGCCCTCGAATTCGGAAATCAGATGGGTAGAAACAAAAACGGTGCGGCGTTCGGGGTCGCCCGATTGGTAGGCGCCGATGACAGTTTCGATGAATTCGCGGCGGACAATGGGGTCGAGGCCGCTGGTAGGCTCGTCCAAGACCAGCAATTCCGGTTCCGGACAAATCGCACTGATGAGTGCGAGTTGGGTACGCTGGCCCTTGGAGAGGCTGGTGGTTTTCTTGCTCGCATCGAGTCGAAAGCGTTGCAGCAGGTCGTTTTCAATGTCGCGGTTCCAGTGCCGGCGGAACGAGGCGAAATATTCCAGCGTCTCGCTCACGGTCATCCACGGGTAAAAGGCAACCATGTCCGGCACGTAAGCAAGTCGCGACTTTGCCGCGACTTCATTCCGTTGCGGGTCTAACCCGAAAACGCGGACCGATCCGGAACCGGGGCGCAGCAGGTTGAGCAGGCACTTGATCGTGGTGGTTTTGCCCGCGCCGTTGCGGCCGAAGAAGCCGTAGCATTTGCCAGCCCGGACGGTCAGGCTCAAGCCGTTGACGGCATCAGTCTTGCCGTAGCGGCGGGTCAGATTTTCAATTTCGATGACGGGAGGAGTGTTTGCCATAGAATTTCCTTTTCAATCAACCAGCATGATCGTTTCCGTCGGCCTGGCGTTCGAAGTAATCCAACCGTTCCTTGACCAGGGCCAAGAACTTTTCGCGGTCCACCTGCAAGTGATGGGCCATGACCACCGCTTCATCAATTTCCGCCTGCAACAATTTTTGCCGGATCGGTTTGGTGAAGGGTGAATCGTTGGCTTTGAGGAAGCAGCCTTTGCCGGGGAGGGTTTCAATAACGCCCTGACTCTCCAGTTCGGCGTAGGCCTTGGCAATGGTATTGCGGTTCACGCGCAATTCCTCGGCGAGGGGCCGGATGGACGGGAGCGGCTCACCGGTCCGCAGCATGCCTGCCGCCGCCGCCAGGCGGATCTGATCCACCAGTTGGAGGTACACCGGTTTGCCCGACTTAAAATCCAGCTTGAACAGCATAGTCGCCCGATTAGTGTCATATGACTGTATGACAGTTGGCGACAGGTGTCAATAGTTTTTGTTGAATGGGAAAATGCTGGCGCTAGAGTTTGAGACTCCCCACGCCGTCTACCTCAAGCAAAGAATCAGCTTCGGGAGCTTGGTCAGTTGGAAAAGCGTTGAGTTGAGGATTAATTCCCGTCGTAGCGGTAGTTGAACCGGGCGGGCGGCGAGACGTCGCCGCTGAGATAAAAATCCATCACGTCGCCGGGGTGCTGCAAATTATCGGCCCATTTGAAGTCGAATTTTACCCGGGTGTCGCCCGCGGCCAGGCCGAGAGCAGCGCGAGGGATGGCCAGTTGGAGTTCGTGGCCTTGCACGCGAAATTCCACCGGTGTGACTTTCTGCCACTGCCAGCCGCCCAGATTTTTCTCGAGCCAGAATTTCCCGCCGGCATCGGCCATCCGGTTCACCATGAAATCGTAGCCACTCCAGCCGGTCGCGGCGTCCTGGTCCGCATCAATGAACAGCCACATCCAGTTCGTATCCTGAGGTGAGCTGATAGGCAGGGCGGTGCGGGCGTAGAAATAAACGTTGTTCGCATCGTGCGCGGTCTTGAGCAGCGTGAATACATTCCGGGCGGTCTCGTTGGTATAGGAGGTACCGGCGATGCCGGCGAAGGCGCGCGGTGAGGTTCCGCCAGATTGGTCGGCAAACTCAGGCTGAACGCCACGCCACTGCGCGAATCCACTCGAAATGGCTATACTTTTGGCCGGGGAGGCCGCCGGCAATGCTGGGGCACCTTTATAACGGCGCACGTTGGCGACGAGTTGCCAGTAATAATTGTCTCCATGCCCGCCCTTCATCGGCTCGATGTCGCGGCTGAATTCCTCATTGTACTGGTCCACAAAGACAATCGGCTGACCAGGGCGAATCCAGCGGCCGGCCACCCATTCGTTCCAACCGGTCACCATTACGAAAGGCGGTTGAAGATCGAACGCGCGCTGCCATTGTTCCTGAAAATTGGCGCCGCGATCCACGGAGCCGGGCGCGATGTTTTGGCGACCGTCATGGAAACTGCGGCCGCGCGCATGACCGGAGCTCATGTTCTCAACCTGGCCATTGTCGGCGCTGAGATTTTGCGCGACAGACACGTTAATCTGTTCCGGCTGGCTCGGATCCACCGCAAATCCGTAAGGTTGTGGATAAGTTGCCTCCCAATACCAGGCATGCGGCGAATTGGTCATGGTGAAAGGCCAGTGGGCGCCACGCAAGGTGAAGAATTGCTTCAATTCCTCGCTGGCTTCCGTCGGGTCGCAGATCATCAGTGGTTTGCCCTGCCAGTTGAACCATAGTTCCGGGAAAAGATTTTTCTGATAAAGATCGCGGTAGATTCTTTCCGCGGTTTCACCGGCCTTGGTATTGACGAGGAAAGCGATCTGCGGCGTATGACCGCCGGATTGCCGCGCTTGGTGGAACGCCTGGCACAGAGCAAAGTAGGCTTGGGGATAGGTTTCCGCATTGGAGGTGTCGAAAATTAAAACATCGATGCCCGCATCCGCCAGCAATTGAGCATGACGACGCAACACCCAGGGATCGTCGCTGCGGTAGTATCCGTAAAGCGGTTCACCCCAGTAATGCGCCACACCATTGCCGCCCCATAGAGGGCTCTCCGGTTTGCTCAACGCATCAGGATCGCGTTTCAGGATTTTCGCGACGTCATAGGGTCCGTCCAGCAATGGACTGCGGGGCCACTCAAGATGATCGATAAAATAAAAAATGCCGACGAATCGGTTAGTTTTCGGCAAGCCGACCTGACTGGCGAGTGGAAGTGAACGCCCAAGTGCGTCCGTGGCCGGCCATGGGACGCCAGGATTATCCTGGGCAAAGGTCGTCATGACCGTAAAGACAGCGATGAGCCACGCGGCGAAGAGGGGGAATTGTTTCACGGGATTGTTTTGAAAGATCTTCATCAATACTGTGGTCGCGCGGAAGGAAAATGTAGCGCGATCAGGCCGAAGTTGTGCTAGCGAGGGAGAGGCTGTGGACACGAACACAATTTATTAAATTTGACTCGCGATCAATATGTGTTGGAATCGGATTAATGTCATGAGCTTCAAAAGAAATCTCGTCCCGGTCATGCCTTGCTTAACGAGTCGCCAATCAACCATGCTACTGCTGATTTTATTGGCGATGGCAAGTTGGCAGTGCATGGGTGAGGCCCCAACCAACGGACTTGTTTCCTATTATCCATTCAATGGAAATGCCAACGATGTAGTTGGCACAAATAACGGAACACCGGTTGGGGCAACGTTGACGACGGACAGGTTTGGAAACCCGAACTCGGCGTACGCCTTTGACGGGAACAGCTATATCCAAACTCCCCAGTATGGACTGCTTAACGGAGCAAGCAACGCAACAATTTCAGCCTGGGTGATGGTCGGTGGTGAAGGGCAGCTGGTGGCCGCAGGGGACGACCGCCCGGGTGATGACCCGATCAGTATGCGCTTGGGGGTGCAATATGCGAGCCAAGTGAATTTTCAAGATGTGGCAGCTGGTAATGCCAGTGCGAATGACATCGGGCAGACCAACTTCCCTTATATTTTGCCGCTATTAACGTCAAACGCCTGGCACCAAATCATCGTCATGCTGGATACCACAAGCAATCCCCAAGGGGTATTCTCCATGTACGTAGACGGTAAAATTTGTCTCGTTCAGGTTGGGGCAGAAGATGGAGTAAGCGCGTTTACAAATATTTCGTATGACATCGGCATGCCGTTTCAAATCGGTGCTATTGATGGCGAGCAACCGTGGATGGGTAAAATTGATGAGGTTCGGATTTACCAGCGCGCCCTGTCGACAAATGAAATCCAAGAGCTATATCAAGATGGATCCCCGCAACCCCAGTTCACTGGCGCGGCGCAGGCGCTTCGTCTGAACACTTCCAACCTGGTCGTTGGCGCCAGTTACCAGATCCAAAGTTCCGCCAACCTTACCAACTGGAGCAATTACGGTTTGCCATTTATCGCTGTTTCAACAAATTCTCCGCAGTATGTAGATGCAACCAACTCGCAGGGCTTTTTTCGGGTCATTTTTGCTCCGTAGTGGAGGGGTTTCATGATCCACGGCGGAGATGCCGAGGTGCTGAGATTTTAAGGCTCGAGGGATGTGAGCAGCAGAAGTCTGACCCCACCATGTCTTGGTTGTTGGTCCCGTCATTACTTGCGCGATTGAGGCAACGTTTTTGGTTTTACCCTGGGTAGCCGTTCCTGCATCACGACAACGTCCGGGCTGAGTGATTTAATCCCCCCGGGAAGTTCAGGAAGGTACTCCCAGATTGAGACTTGTCACCTTGTCTCCTGCGTCGATTAAGGTTTTTTTGCAAAGAACTCGATGGTGGCTTTGAGGCCGTTTGCGAAGTCGCTGGTCGGGGTGAAGCCTGCCGCCTGCAATTTTTCGATTCCCGCCAGTGAATGTTTGATGTCCCCCGCACGTGCCGGCGC
>JBEKMT010000279.1:0-5007 GCA_050008355.1 Verrucomicrobiota bacterium | reverse complement strand
GAGAACGGGGCCGTGCTCAACGTCATCGGCAACTATGCTGACTCCTTCGTGATTGGCCGGGACAGCGGGAGCGGGACGGTGATCCAGAATGGCGGTATATTAACGTTCAATGGCAACCAACAATATTTGTGGGTGGGCGCGACCAGCAACCCTGGCACACAGTCGGAATATGCCATGAACGGCGGCCTGTTGGACATGAGCGGCCATACTTTGGGAATCGCCCTTGGCAACGGGGTGTTGACTACCTGTGTCGTGAATCAGGTCGGTGGTGTCATTACCAATGTTAACAATCTGTGGGTCGGTTGGGGCAACGGCCAGGGCGTTTACACGCTCACTGGCGGGAGCATCTATATTGGATCAACCGGCATCACCACGACCAGCGGTAATTACGCCGTCAACCTGGGCGGCGGGACGGTCGGGGCGGAAGCGAGTTGGTCGTCGTCTTTGAACATGAACCTGACGGGTTCCAACGGTCCGGTCACGTTCAACACGACGGGCGGCTATCACATCACGCTCTCGGGCGCGCTTTCTGGAATCGGCGGCTTGGTCATGGTTGGCTCCGGCACACTGGAACTATCTGGGGCGAACACCTACACCGGCGATAGTACCGTAAACTCTGGCAGCACCTTGCAGCTCGATGTGACCGGCAGCAGCCTAGGTGCGTTCCGCTTGACCAGCGGCGCATTGCTGAATTTGAATTATAGCGGCACATTTGCTGTCGCCCACTTCTACACCAACGGTGTTAGTCTGCCTTTGCGAACCTACAATGCCGGCAACCTTCCTGGATTCATTGTTGGCTCAGGTAATTTGCAGGTGGCAGGCAGCATCAGCACTGGTGTTTGGACCGGTGCCGGTGCGAACAATGATTGGAGCACGGCCGGCAACTGGAATCAGAATGCGGTGCCCATCTTTCCCATCGGATTGACCTTTGCCGGGAACACACAGTTGGCAAACAACAACGATCTTACGAGCATCACGGCAAAAAGCATCACGTTCGATGCCGCCGCCGGCGCCTTTGCGCTGAACGGCAAGGGCATCACCCTGGCTGGCAGTATCGGTTTTAACGGGAATCCGGCGGCGCCCGTTACCCAGACTGTCAATCTTAGCATGGCCTGGAACGCCAGCGAAACCATTGACACGCCAACCAACGGCAATCTCGCCTTGGGCGGAGCCATCACCTCCTCCTCGGACACCAGCTTGATCAAGATTGACACGGGCACACTGACGTTGGGCGGCGTCAACGCGATCACAAGCTGGGACCTCAATGGCGGCACCACCACCATCACGGGTGCCACCACGATCAACGGGGATGGTAATGGTCGCATTTATGTGGGCGATGGCGACGCCATCAACAACTGCAATGGCACGCTCGTGATCCAGCCCGGAGCAGAGCTTACCATCAACGGCAACTTTGGTGACACCTTCGTTATCGGCCGCGACAGCGGGAGCGGGACGGTGATCCAGAATAGCGGCACTTTTACTTTCAATATGGGCAACGGGCTTATGCTGATCTGCGCGACGAGCGAAAACGGAACGACGGCGGCCTATGATATGAACGGTGGCCTGTTGGACATGCGTGAGCATTCTCTGTCAATCGGCTTTGCCGCGAATGGCGTGACAACTTATGGCATCTTGAACCAGGTTGGTGGCGTCATTACCAACCTCTACAACCTTGAGATGCCCGCTCTGTCGGCAGGGAATGGGCTGGGCGTGTACACGCTTAGCGGCGGGAGCATCTATATCGGCGCTAACGGCATCACCAGCGCTGCTGGAAGCGGTAATTATGCCATCAACCTGGGTGGCGGGAAGGTTGGGGCCTATGCGAGCTGGTCATCATCGTTGAACATGAACCTCACAAACCTCAACGGTTGCGTCACCTTCGACACGGGGGCAAACACGATTGAGCTTTCGGGCGAACTTTCCGGCAACGGCGGTTTGACCAAAACAGGCTCCGGCGCCTTGATTCTCTCCGCGTCAAACACCTACACTGGCGAAACAATCGTCGAAGCCGGCACATTAGAATTGAATGCGGCCAGCAGACCTGGGATAGTGAGCATTGCCAACGGAGCGATGCTGAATCTGAACTTTGCCGGCAACTACGTCGTTGCCGGCTTCTACACAAACAATGTTGCGCTGCCAGCTGGGGTTTATAATGCCGGCAACCTTCCCGGTTTTATTACCGGTTCCGGTTCAATGCAGGAGATCGAACTCAACCTTAGCTGCAGCATGAGCGGCAGCAGCCTTCTATTGAGCTGGCCAACAAACTATCTTGGCTGGATTTTGCAAATGCAGACCAATAGCCTGGGCAGCAACTGGACGGATGTTGCCGGCTCAGCAAATCTAACCACCATGGATTTACCGATCAACCCGGGGACTGAAGCGGTTTTCTATCGGTTGCGACCGCCACCCCCGCCTTCGATCCCGCCTTTAACGAGTCAGATTGTAGTAACAAATAATCTGTTGAATTTACCTGTAAAAAATGGTGCGACGATGCGCCGATTCACTATCGTGGTGGGCGGAAACACCGTGCAGGATTTTGATATTGAACTGGCGGATGGCGCTCCCGACTGGTGGGCCTTTGTAAATCTGGCTCCATTTCAAGGCCAGACCGCGACTTTGTCGGTGAACAACCTGTCTCCGGGGTCCACCGGATTGAGCTCCGTTGTGCAAAGCAACGGAATCGTGGGTGCAACCAATCTTTACTCCGAGTCATTGCGTCCACAGCTACATTACTCAGGCCGTCGAGGCATCATCAATGACGTGAACGGTCTGGTTTATTACCAAGGCCAGTATAACCTCTACTATCAGCATAATCCGTACGGCATCAGTTTTAGTTATAGTGTTGATGGAGCCCAGAGGAATTGGGGACATGCCGTCAGCACTGACATGGTGCATTGGCAGGAATTGCCAGACGCAATCTATCCCCATTCGTATGGAGATTACGTTTGGTCGGGCAGCGCCGTCATTGATTCTGCAAACACTGGCGGCTTCAAGACGGGCACTAACGATGTCATCGTTGCTTCCTATTACAGCCTTCTGCGCGGTCAATCCATCGCTTATAGCAATGATGGTGGTGAAACGTTCACTGATTACATCGGCAATCCGGTGGTCAACGTCACCGGCCGTGATCCTCACATGTTTTGGTACGGGGCATCTAACTATTGGATGATGGTTGTGTATGATTCAAACTTGGGCGGGGTTGACTTTTTTTCAACGCCTGATTTCCATCAATGGACCTATCGCAGCAGCATCGCCGGCTTCTTTGAGTGTCCCGATATGTTCGAACTTCCAGTGGACGGCAACACCAACAACATGCTCTGGGAATTGAATGATGGCAGCAGCGGCTATATGCTGGGCCAGTTCAATGGGGCGGTTTTTACGCCAACGACCGCCAAGCTGCCCGGCAACAGCGGGTCGGGCTTTTACGCCTCGCAAACATTCACGGTGATGCCGCCAGGAGACACACGTCGCGTGAGGATTGGGTGGGCGCAAATTGCCATGCCCGGCATGCCTTTCAATCAGATGCATTTCTTTCCGACCGTGCTCACCTTGCGATCGTTGTCGTCTGGTATGCAGCTTTGTTCAGAACCGATTGCAGAAATCACCAACGCGGTGGAGAATACCTATTCGTGGACAAATCTAACCCTGAATCCGGGATACAACCCTCTGTCCGCAATTAGCGGTCAACTATTTGACGTGCGAGCGATTTTTGCACCAGGCTCCGCGCAGACGATTACTCTTGACCTGTGCGGAGTTCCCATAACCTATACTCCGGCAAGCCAGCAAATCACCTGCAACGGAATCACCCAAACGTTGGCGCCTCTGAATGGAACCGTCGAACTTGAAGTCATTACAGATCGCCAATCAGTTGAAATATTCGGAAACTCCGGTCAGCTTTACATGCCAATAGGGACAACCAGTTATTCGACAACAAACAATTCGCTGTCGCTGAGGAGTCAAGGGACATCCACTGCATTTAATTCTCTGACTGTGAACAAACTCAATTCAATATGGTTCAACGTTACCAACTAGATTCATGGCATCAAGGCGATGAATTGGCGTTGATGTTGTCTGAAGTAATGCAAAACCAGATCGTTGCTCACTACTTGGTTGGGCGGTGAATCTCCCGCCGCATTTGCGTGCCAGATTTGTTTATCCCTGTATCCGTTCGGGCTTCACCGATTAGCGCGCCTGAACGTGGCGAAATGTTGATCAGCCGGCAATCAGGAGTTGAACCAGGCCGTGGCAATAGGCCTGCCAACGGTAATGAGCAAGATCGGCGACCCCGCTCACAGGACTTCCGGCTCTCTCGTTCGGCGTGTCTCCGCCCAGCCCTCGGTGTATTCGCACGGCGTTGAAATAGCTCCTGAATGCGGCCAACTTCCGCTCCAAGTCCTAGGCAATCCAATAAAAAAGCCGATCCAGATTCTCGGTCGGGAGGCGCCGGATGAGCCGCTCCACAAAGGAAAAACAAAGCTGGCCATGAATCCAGATTATACTCCATCCTACCCTGTCGCCAGAAAAATTGTTACTCGACTCAAAAACATGGAAGTTACTTATTCTTTGCGTGTTCAGGCCATGCGCTCGCACGGACAAAAAACCTGGCTGTACGTGAGCTTCCCGCTGGCCTTAGCCGCGGCCGTCACCGTCACCAACAACGTGCGGGTCGTGCAGACGCCATACCACGCACCAGACGTCATGGCCATCGTGCTCGTCGTGGAGTTTGACGGCGACAAAATCGAACAATGATGGCGATCAGCTTCGGAACCCTTTGAAAATGAACAAATCGAACCCATCACCCCAAGGCAGTCTCCTGCTTCTGATCCTGCTGGCTATGGCCCTGGCAGCGGGTCCCGCTCGTTCAGCCGCCAATACCGCTCCGGATGGCACCGGAGCGGGGCCAAATGTGACCGTGACAGACAACGGGGATGACACCGTGACCATGGCCAACGGCATTGCCGCCATCGTCATCGTGAAGAAAACCGGGCGGCTCAATTCGGTGGCTTA
>JBEKMT010000278.1:0-5062 GCA_050008355.1 Verrucomicrobiota bacterium | reverse complement strand
GGCCAGCGATAGAACGATGAAGCTCAAAAGGAGGGTCAAGATCGGTTTCGCGCATTTTCCCCGGTGCCGGCAGAGCGTGGACGTTTGCGGATGTGGCTTCGTCCAATCCTGGCCATTACGACGGACCATTGTACTTTTCATATGCGTAACCGTTTTATTTCTCAATTTGTGCCCAGGCACGGCTACCCGGATCACTCTTACGATCACGCGCGCGCAGCATGCAAAACAGATTATCCTGAGTTTAGATTGAGCTTCGTCAAACCGCGCGGCCAATGCCAACTGTATGATAACAAGCATACAGTTGTTGTCAACTGGATTTTTCGATCAAGGCTGTGCGGGTCTGGTTTTTGAATGTCCGTCGAATCGGAAACACGGCGCAGTGGGTCTGCGTCAGCAATCGAAGTTTTGTGCCAAGGAAGAGGAACAGCCAGAGGAAGATATCGCCATCTGGATTACGGCGATATGACGCGATAGAAGCGACCGGGATAATTCGTCCATTGTGGATCGCTGAAATAAGTGGAGCCGGTGGTGAGTGTGTTCGTCCAGACCGGAACCCACGCTGGATTGGCCAGATTAGTGCAGGCTTCCACCACGACTGTTTTTCCGCCAACCCAGGCAAGATTGAACCCAAATTGATGGTTCCGCATGCCAAAACTGTCATCGCCGGTCTGGACCTGGGGCAGCCATGGCAGGGTCGGGAGACCGGCTGGGGAAGAGATCGGCTCACCGCCCTCCAGCGTATACCCGACGATATTCCAGCCGGTGGTCTCCGGTAGATAGTAGAGGGTCGCGGGATCCAAATTGGGAGGCGTAACGCCAAAACGGCCAATAATAGGAATGGGATTTCCGAAAGAAGACGGGCCAAAGAACGGGCCGTTGCCCTCAAAATAGACGCTCCTCAAGTTGGGACAATCCGTAAAGGCATTTTCCCCGATGTTGGTGACGGTGTCAGGAATCGTGATGTTGGTGAGACCGAAACAATCCTCGAAGGCGGCGTTCCCGACGCTGCTAACTCCATCGGGAACCGTATAGTTTCCAGCTATGCCGGCCGGGTATTCGACGAGCGTGGTCAGATTCCCGTTGAACAAAACTCCGTCCACATCGCTATAATAAGGGTTGCGCGTATCCACCGCGATAGCAGTGAGGCTGGAGCAGCCCACGAACGCTCCCGCTCCAACGTTCGTGACGCTGTCGGAAATCGTGACGCCAGTCAGCCGGTCATCGCCTCCAAACGCCCCGGAGCCAATCCTGGTTACGGGCAAGCCGTTTATTTGTGATGGAATGTCCAGTTCATTGCTAAAACCAGTGTATCCTGTGATTGTGATCGCACCGCTGTTGGTGGTGTCGATAAATTCGCCCAGTTCAATGCTGAACACGGTGCCATTGCTTGAACTGCCGCCATACACAGTCGTGCCATATAGCGTGTTTCCGGATAAAATCAGATCGGCGGCGGGCTCCGCTCCATCGTTGCCGCCGGTAAAATTATACAGGGTCGCAAAACCAGTGCCGTCGGTATTGACGGCGAACACTGTGCCATGATTCCAAATACCTCCACTTTGTGCCGTTCCATAGAGAATATTGCCCGATAAGATCAGCGAGCAAAACGGACCACCACCATCGGCTCCTCCGGTAAAACTATGCAAGACCGTAAAATCGGTGCCGTTGGTATTGACGGCAAACACCGTGCCCTCACCCGAAGTACCTCCACCAATCGCCGTTCCATACAGTGTGTTTCCTGATAAAATCACCCCGGCACACGGACTTGTTCCGTCGCTGCCGCCAGGGAAACTATACAGGTTGGTGACACCGCTGCCGTTCGTATTGACCGCAAATACGGTGCCCGAATCGTTGCTCCCTCCATATATCGTCGTCCCGTAGAGGGTATTGCCCGACAACGCCAGGCCGCCATGCGGAGCAACCGGGGCGACTCCAGGGCCGCCGAAATTGTAAAGGGTCGTGAAACTGGCGCCGCTGGTGTTGAGAGCGAACAAGGTACCCACTCCATTCAGGCCGCCATCCTGGGCGGTGCCATAGAGGGTGTTTCCCGATAACATTAGCGGCGCCAGCGGAATACCGCCGTCGTTGTTTGACGATCCGTCGCCGTCCCAAACCACCGCCGTAAAATCATGCAGCCTCCTAAAACCGGTGCCATCGGTGTTAATGGCAAATACCGTTCCTTCTTGCGAACTGCCACCGTTCACAGCCGTGCCGTACAGGGTATTACCCGACAAAATCAGATCGGCAGAGGGATTAGCTCCGTCGCTACGGCCGGTGAAATTATAGAGGTTCGTAAAGCCGGTGCCATCAGTATTGACGGCGAACACCGTACCTTGCCCCGAACTGCCGCCGTTGTACGCCGTCCCATACAAAATGTTGCCCGATAAAATTAATCCTGTCCGCGGATTGGCACCGTCGCTGATGCCAGCAAAGCTGTGGAGGGTCGTAAAGCCCTGTGCCGTCGCACGACTGGACAGCAGCAAACCGGGACCGACGATGAATGCGGCCAGGAATAACAGGAATTTAATGCCCTTTTTATTTATAAGATCATTCTGACAGGTCTTTTCGATTTTCATAGCCCAGCCTGTGTCTTTCACGCAGTTATTGAATTAGACAAAAGAACCAATGCCGATTCTTCATGTTCTTGAGGTGCGAATCATCGCTGGCTCAAACGGAAAAATAAACTGCCCGCCGTAGGTGTGACGGTGATAAAATTGTTTGTGCCATCACTCGAGGCGTTGCCGCTTGGCGTCCAGTCAGTTGCGTTAAAATCCGGACTTTGCTGCAAGCTCCAGCCTGTCAGAAGATTGTTCCAATATGGCCAGGAAACAGTCAAAGCGTTGCCAGAAGAAGTTTCAGCCACCTGCGGCGGCGGTGTGGCGAGAAACCCGTGGCTGACACCGTTTGAATCCAGATAAAGTCCCACAACGGCGGCGCCTTCCATATCTGCGGCATACGTGCCTTCATTGGACCCGGACCCAGCCAGTGGGTCATCCAAGGTGGTCCAGTTGGTGCCGCTGAGTAGAAACCCATGATTTAGGTTATTGTCATCCCAGTACGCTCCCACAATATTAGTGCCTGAAATGTTATAAGCAATGGTGCCAACAGTCCCGGCAACTGGAGCGTCCAGGGTGGTCCAGGTGTTGGCGGACATGTCGTATAGGTATCCGTGTTCCTCATTGTCAATGTCAAAATAGGCACCGACAATGAGGGGGCCAGAGATGCGTTCGGCAACAGTGCCTTGACTCGCGCCGGACCCGGCTGCAGGATCATTCAGCGAGGTCCATGTCTTGGCGACTGTGTTGTAAATAAACCCATGATTGACGCCGCTGGCGTCAGTGCAATATCCAGAAATGTTGGTGCCGTCAATTCCTTGGGCGTAAGTCCCGCCAGAGGGGCTGGCCTGGGGAGCGTCCAAACGAGACCAAGTGCTGCCATTGTATAAGAATCCCTGTGTGACACCACTGCTATTGATATACCAGCCCACAATGTTGGTGCCCGACATGCCGGTGGCATAGGTGCCTTGGCCAATACTAAACCCAGCCAGCGGATCGCTTAATGTCGTCCAATTAGTGCCGTTTAGGAGGAACCCTTGAATGATACCGCTATTGAAAATACCACCATAACCTCCCACGATATTGGTACCTGAAAAGTTATTGGCCACTGTGTCCGGACCGGCGCCATTACTTGCCAGCGGGTCGTCTATTGTGGTCCAAATGTATTGGGCCGGAGTGCTAATTTCAGTCGCTAACAAAGCGGCAAGAATCGTCAGGAGTTTCGCAATTAAAGTTTTAACGGGCGATTGTATCTTTGGTGGCATTCCGAGGACCAGCGAGAATTGAGGGAATGGAGTCCTAATAAAGGTTTTCATAATTTCATTGTGTGCGTTCACGATATTGATTTCTTTTGCTGTTTTGCGCGTCAGTTATTAGTGCGCTTTTCTCTCTCGAAAACGATCAGGAAAATTGAACTTTTTCCGGTGTTTTGCCATGAATCATGAACGCGCAGATCTCCCATTAAACTCGTGAGCGCTCTTGCGCTTCTGATCAAGGTTGCCAAGACTTCGTTTTGTCGTTCGCCTCGGCCGCAGCGATCTCCTCCCAGGACGGTGCGCGCCAAGCCTGCCACGGCGTGCCGGCGAGGATGGTATCCCCATCTGTGCTCCAGCATGCTGTGGTTGGCACCGGACCGTTTCCAGGGAGAGTCAAGAGTAGCTGCCGGGTGTCCACATCCCACAATCTAATCGTATCAGGTCCGCCAACATTAGCGGCAATCAGCCGATGTCCGTCGTTGGAGAATGCGACGCCACCGGCCGAATTAAGCTGGCCAGGCAAATCTTCGATCAACTCGCCTGTGGCAGCATCGCACAGCCGCACGGCCCGACCTTCAGTTGTTACAGCTACAATTCGACTATCGGGTGACACATCCAGCTGGATCGGCTCGTATCTGCTGTGAATCCGCCGTGGCAGTTTGTCCGGATGGTCGATGTCATAGAAGCGAATATCATGGTCTGACTGAGATGCGGCTGCCAAAGTTACCACCACGCTTCCACCCATGGCCCAAACCGCGGATCTAATCGGCTCTTGCAGCGTCATCACGATCTGCCTGGTGTCTACGTTCCAAAAGCGCAACACTGTGTCCAGTGGATCAATCGTTACCATAATTTTTCCATTCTGGATGAACGAAGTCGGCCCCAACCCGGCAATCTCGCTTTTGAGTTCAATCCTCCGTGACGGCGACGCGAGGCTAACGAGGAACACGGAGTTGGATAACGTCAGTTCATTCCAAGCCACTATCCTCCTTACCGGGTCAAAAGCGACCCAGTCCGGGTGCTTTCCCGTGGTCAGCGTGGTAACGGCCCCTTGCCGCGTGAACTGCGTACCGTTCCATTTTTCGACGAAGATGTGATTGGTGCCATCCCAACGGAGAAGCCAGTAAGATTGTTTCAAGTACCAATAATCCCTATACCACATATTGGTCCATGGTCCCATTCCCGGCAACTCCCCCACGAACGTAGCACTCTTTAGGTCGAACACTTCAAGTGGCTTATTGTCAGGGAACAAGA
>JBEKMT010000277.1:0-5118 GCA_050008355.1 Verrucomicrobiota bacterium | reverse complement strand
TTTGCACTCTTGGCAGGGCTTTTTTCTGTCTCCTTGAAAGCCGAATTTAGCAAGCGGCGCGCCGGGAAATTTGAAATTCACGGCGCGCCAATGCCCGAAGACATCCGTTCTCTTTTGCCACATTCTTTGCGATCGGGAGGCAGGCCGCAGTTGGAGGAAGACTGCCACCTCGTCGTGCCGCTTTTTTAAAAACCACAAAAACTTCTCAATTCAATTCAACTGCGGCGGACGAGGTGAGAACACCTTGAGGCTGATGCCTTCATCGGTAGTCCTGGCACCGTAAACGGAGATATAAAAATACTTTGCCACTTGATCAAAGTCCGGCAACAACGTGAAGTCCGTCCACTCACGGAAAGACGGTGGGAACATCTTCAGCGTCATATCTGAGTTGCCCGCGTTCTTCAGCAACTTGAAGGACGTGCGCATGGTATCTGCCTGGTTCTGGTAACCGAATAAACCGCCGTTGGCACCGCCAATGTGTTCCTCGGCATCCAGCAGGCCGGGGAGCTGGCTCAGGGGCTTGGTCTTGCCATCCGCGCTGCGTAAATATTCTTCCAAAATGCCAGGATCGACACTAAAGGCTACGTAGCCACTGCTCGTGCTGACCAGCAACGGTGTCGTGGGCACCGCCGTGCCATCGGCGGCTTGTTGCGGGCGAAGGGCAATCGAATAAATCTTGTGGCCCAGAAAATCACGCGGCGGCTGCGCGGCCGCTTGCGATGCCACCATGGAGGCAATCACTTCGATGGCCTGAATGACCTGGTCGGGATTGTTAACCGCCACCAGGGTCAACGCAGGCGGGCTGGCGAAAGCTGCGATCGAATCGCCCAGGGGAGTCTTCTGGTAGTTGACAATGTCGTCTCCGAGATTGCCAAAAAGATTGTTGCGCAAGTCGAAGCTCGGATCCTTCTGCTGCGCGGAAGCGTTGGCGAGGTCAATGACGGAGTTTAGGCTGGACAGCCCGCTGGGTGAAATGGCGGCGACGATCTTTTGTAATTCGGCCCAGGCTTGCTTGCCGTCGAGACGGACGCGGGAGAATTTCACCGCGTCGTCGGGCACGAAAGCCGGCGGATTCGCGTCCTTGTTGGGTAACGCAAGAATCTTCAACAAGCCGGCGCGCGCGCCTTCCGGCGCGTCGAGATGCACCGTCAGCATCGAACCTTCGTGTGATTCGCGCAGGGCCACGCTGGCGGACTTTAATCCGCCCAAACCAATTACCCCGATAATCTTTGCGGCGGAGAAGCTTGCGGCAAAGGGCGAGGCATTCGCGTCAGCCCCGCCGTCAGAAGCTTGAGAAATGATCGAGAAAAATTCCTTGGCGTTAAACCAGCCATAGTACGTCGGCGAATCCCTGAATTGAGCCAGTTTGTCCGCCGCAAACGTCGGGTCGTCCGCCAGCGCGGGCGCACTGCTGCCGGTCAAATGTGCGGCCACCGACTCCACCACGTTCGCCGAGTTGGCTACGACAAGCAACGACTGGAATTGCGTAAAGTATATATCCACCGGGCTGGACGGTTTGGGTGTCTTGCCGATTTCGGATACAGTCGGCCGTTGGGGCAGGATGCCAGTGAGATCGTTAGTGGATAAAGTAATAACCGTGAACGTAAGACCATGGATCATTTCCGTGCGCAATGCCCGCCCGGCGTCGCTCCACTTTTTTGTAAGCGCAGCAAGATTTTTGTGGAGCAGGTCACTGTTGTCTTTCGCGTCCAGCAGCAAAATCAAGCCTGGCGGAACATCGTCATGGCCGTTGGATCCGTTTACCGTCACACCGATGGTGACCTGCCCCTGCGGGAGGTCCGTGAAGTCGGATATTTTCACGCCGAGATTCCTTTCGAGTGGCGCGATGTATTGTTCGGTCAGTTTCTCCATGAACTTGTCATGGAATGGCTTCATGGCCGGGTCATTCCAGAACATGAGCTGTGGCGAAACCTTGCAGTCGGCGCGCAATGCATCGCAGTCGGGGATCGTGAAAAAAACAAAGGTGTCCCCCGGTAGGAGATTTTCGGCAGGCGGAATGGCGGCGTGAATCAGACTTGCCGCGGCCAGAAAAACTCCGATTGCGGCAAAGCGCAAATTCTTTATGGTCATCATGAATGGTGGTTTGTTGGACAAAGAGAACCGCGGTGGAGGCGCGAAAATTAAAAGGTTAGGTTGTTTATTTCGATTCGGCGGCCTTGCTCTTGGTCCGGCTGGGCGGTTCGAGATAGCGATACGGATTGTTCGGGTTATCGGTCGAATAAGCAAATGCGTCACGGTGATCCAGAAAACCCTTCACCAGTTCAACCGGGATCGCAAAGCCGAGGCCCTCGCCAAAAGTGATCTTCATATTCGTCACCCCGACTACTTCGCCGGCAAGGTTGAATAACGGACCGCCGCTGTTTCCCGGATTGATTTGCGTGCTGGTCTGCAAATACAATTCACCCTCCAGTTCACGCGTTTTGGTGCTCAGGATGCCTTGGGTGACCGTGCGTTCAAGGCCGAGTGGGCTGCCGATGGCGAACACCGTGTCGCCCACGCTCAGCGCGTCCGAACTGCCGAGCGTGACCGGCTTGAACTTCGGGGCGTTTCGATCCTGGATCTGCAACAGTGCCAGGTCATGAAATTTATTGATGGCGATGATCTTGACCTGCTTGTAAATCTCGCGGTCAAGGTTGCCATCGGTCTGACGATAAACTTCCACGGAGATTTCGGTCTCTCCTTCGATCACATGAAAATTGGTGATGAGAAAGCCGTCGGCGTTGATGAAGAATCCCGAGCCCAGGCCTTCCGGGGTGCGTACCTGCACCACCGATTCGCCAATCTGCTTGACCAGCGAACTCACATCGTGCGCGACAAACGGGTGCGTGCTGGCAAAGTAAAATTGTCCGCTGTCCGCCAGTGGCGCGGCCACCGGTGCGTTGGTGTCGCTCGTTTTCAATATGCGCGTGATCACGGTGCGCGGAATGATGAGTACGGTATAGCCCACGTCCACAACGACGGAGTCGGCTTTCTCTGCCAGAATTTTTCCCGTGACCGCGTCCTGATCTTTGAGCTGAATGGTGTCGGCAAAATTGAACTGCGCGCCGCAAACCAGCAGCGCCGCCATGGCCATGTGTTTCTTTAACGACATCCGGTAAAAATAAACCACAGTCTTTGATTTGACAAGCTGTCTACCGTTCAATCTTGCAGTAAAACTTTTCAAATGCTCCGGTTTGCGCCAGACTCATCAAAGTGATTGATACCAATGAAAAGCTCGCCGCGTTTCTGCCTGTGGTGCAGTCCGCCGCCTGGCTCGCGATTGACACCGAAGCCGACAGCCTTCATGCCTATCCCGAAAAGGTCTGCCTGATCCAGATCAGCACGGTGACCCACGATGAATTGATTGATCCCCTCGCGGAAATCAAACTCGACCCGCTGCTCGACGCGCTGGACGCTCACGAATTGATTTTTCATGCCGCCGACTACGACTTGCGCCTCCTCCGCAAACACCATGAATTCACCCCGTCGGCGATTTTTGATACGATGCTGGCTGCACGCCTGCTCGGAGAACGCCAGTTCGGTCTGAGCAACCTCGTCGAAAAATTCCTCGGCGTGAAACTCGACAAAGGATCGCAGAAAGCCGACTGGGCGCGGCGTCCCCTTACCGAGAAAATGGAAACCTACGCGCGAAATGACACACACCATCTCAAGCCGTTGGCCGACAAGTTAAAGTCGGAACTCGTCGCCAAAGATCGCCTGTCTTGGCATCAGGAAAGTTGTGCCCGGTTGATCACCGATTGTTCGCATCCCATCGTCGTGGATGAGGAAACGGTCTGGCGCATAAAAGGCAGCACGTTTCTGGATCGAAGCGCACTCGCCGTCCTGCGCGTACTTTGGCACTGGCGTGAACACGAGGCGGTCGCCGCCAACCGTCCGCCTTTCTTTGTCCTGGCGCACGAGACCATGATCGCGATTTCCGCCGCCGCCGCCGCGCAAAAACCGTTTGAACATCTGATTCCACCGCGGATGCATCCCCGCCGCAAGGAAACCTTGCTGGAGGCAATCCGGGTGGCGCTCACCGTGCCACCGTCAAAATTCCCCCCCGTCATCCGGCATTTTTCCAAGCGCCCCACCGAGGAGGAGTTCCGCCGCTTCCGCGACATCGAAAAACGCCGTGACCAACACGCGCACCAACTGGGGCTCGACCCGACCCTTATCGCCAGCAAAGCCACGATTGGCGACCTCGCACGCGATTGGGACAAATATTCTGCCGAGCTGATGAAATGGCAGCGAGAGCTGCTGAAGCCCTGAGCATTGTTCACGCAACCTGCCGGGACGTTCATTTAAGGCTGGCGGGCGGCGGGGAACTGTGAGGGCAGAAAAGTTGACTTGGATGTGCCTTTCGCGAATCTCCAGGGCCCAACCTAGTGGCTGCGGAGCACCTCCAATAAACGACATCCAAAATCGTCGCGTGAACTTGTATCTCAAATTTGATACTTGGAGTTGCTCTGGATGCTGGCGGTGCATTGAAACTCGAGCTTGCTTCCACCAATTCACGTCGGAACGGTAGGTCATCAAGGTAAAAACGCTGTCAATTAGGCCAATCCTTCCTATCACCAGTTTGTGGACAGTCAAGTGTGGCTGCAACTGTTCGTGTTGGCCCACAGTTTGGGCAACTTCCTGCGGCAGGCGTTTCTGCCCCAAGCGGTGCGTCACTGGGCATTGACGACTTTGCGGGAGGAACTAACCAACATTGGGGCAAAGTTTGTGCGCCCCTCCCGGAAGATTATCTTTCGCACGGCGGAGGTGGCGATGCCGAGAGAGTTGTTCTAGACAATTTTCCAAAGGATTGGACGGCTGCGATTGGCAAGTGCGATGTCAGGATGAACGCCGACCATGACAAAACCGCAGTTATTACGGAGGCGGAGTCCTAACACCTGGAAGAAGCGAAGCATTGGAGCCCAAAATGCCATCGAAACACCTCCTTTGTCGGCAAAAACCAGTGGCGGGCTGAAAAAAGAGTTGCAAAGCTATGAAGCAGAACGATAATGGTTAAAGTCACATAAAAGAGTCCGCGCCGGTCTCGGACACCAAATCAAGTGGGAAATCCCAAATGAAAACGATTAAAGGTTTATTCTTATCTCTTATTTTTACGGC
>JBEKMT010000276.1:0-5150 GCA_050008355.1 Verrucomicrobiota bacterium | reverse complement strand
CCGTGCGTAACCGATTTTGTTTTCTTGAAGGTTTCTTGAGCATTGAGGCACGACAAGGCCGTTGACCTCGGAAATAAGAGCTCCGCCGGAATTCTGGTCGAGTTTCGAAGCGATCCCGTCATGCGAGATGTTCCGAGAGTCATTGATTCGGATCATCAGGCATCATAACCTGCATTCGCATTATGGCATATTTATGCATCATCTCTTCCGCGCCATGAGCCAGAGTTGAGCAAATCTTTGTGCCAGCTGACGTTGCTCGAGTCGCCTCCCGAGTCGCACACGCTTCTCATTTAATCGTCTCGGCGAGCGCACAGAGCTTTCCGAGCTAATTAATTGTTCAATTTCGACCTGCACAGCGAAGGATCCGTGGATAACGCCGATCTAGCATAAAATGACACGAATAAAATACGGCCAGCCGGGTGCTAGCTTAATGCAATAACAGACCGATCAGTGAGGCCTTCTGAACTGTTGGTGTGGACCAGCGAATGCGAATAGACAATCTCATAAAGAACCGCTGCCAAAACTGGGATGCTAATCAACAGTCTCCCAGAGGGTTCACTCTTAATATTCATAAACGGCTTTCCACATTTTAATTTCCATTTACCAGATGACAGCACGCTTCTCGGGCGGGAGCCACATGGGGCTGCCGGGGTTGATGTCAAATGCCTCATAAAACTGGTCCACGTTCAACAAGGGTCCATAAGCCCGGAATTGTCCCGGGGAATGTGGATCCACCGTTAGCAACCGCTGCGTTTCGGCGTCCCGAATGTTCGTGCGCCAGATTTGGGCAAAGGCGATGAAGAATCGTTGTTCAGGGGTGAATCCGTCAATCAACTTGCGCTTTGAAGGGTCTTTGGCCAACACGCGCTCCAAGGCGTCGTAGGCGATGTGCACGCCTCCCAGGTCCGCCAGGTTTTCACCCAACGTTAACTGGCCGTTGACATGCATTCCCGGTAGTGCCTCAAAGCTGCTGTACTCGTCCACCACGAGTTGCGCGCGAGCTTCAAATGCCTTGGCGTCCGCCTCCGTCCACCAATCGTTCAAATTCCCATCGGCATCATATTTCCGCCCTTCGTCGTCGTAGCCATGCGTCATCTCATGGCCAATCACGACGCCGATCCCACCGTAATTGACCGCGTCGTCCTTTGTCACGTCAAAGAAAGGCGGCTGCAAAATGCCGGCCGGGAAAACGATTTCGTTTTGCTCCGGATTGAAATACGCGTTGACCGTCTCGGGCGTCATACCCCATTCCGTGCGGTCAACTGGCTTGCCAATCCGTGCGATTCTCCGCCGTGATTCAAATACCGCCGACCGCTGAATATTTCCCAGCAGATCATCCCGACTAATCTTGATCGCGGAGTAATCCCGGAATTTGGCCGGATATCCAATCTTCTGTGTAAACCGGGCGAACTTGACCAGCGCCTTGGCCTTGGTCTCGTCGGTCATCCAAGTCACCTTTTCCAAACGGTCATGGAACACCAACTTCAGGTTCTGAACGAGGGCATCCATCCGAGCGCGCTCCGTCGGCGTGAAATATTTTTCCACATACAGCTGCCCCAGTGCTTCGCCGATATTGCCATCGATCATGAGCGCCGCCCGTTTCCACCGGGTCTCTTGCTGCGGTGTTCCGCTCAACACACGGCCGTAAAAATTGAAATTCTCTTGCTCAAAGGCAGAAGGCAGATAGGGCGCACTGGCATGCACGAGATGCCAGCGAAGGTAAACCTTCCAATCAGACAGCGGACGGCTCTGGACCAGGTCGTTCAGCGCCTTGAAGAATTCAGGCTGACCGACAATTTCATAGGCCGGAGGGTCAATATCGCGGTCGCCAAAATAAACATTCCAGAGCAGCGCCGGTGTTGTCGACGTGAATTCCGCGGTGGAGAACTTGTTGTAATTTTTGTCCGGGTCGCGTAGTTCCACCCGAGTGCGACTGGCCTTGGCCAACTCGGTTTCGAGACTGACCACAATGTCTGCGTTGGTTGCCGCCGCGGTCGGGTCGTCGCCGAGCAGCGTGAACATCCTGGTCATGTGCTTGCGATATAGCTTGAGCTTGCCGGCGAAATCCGCCTTCAAGTAGTAGTCACGATCCGGCAGGGCAAGGCCGCTCTGCTTAAGTTCAATCGCGTAAATCGAGCTCCGCTTGCTGTCCGGCCCGAAATCCGCCTCGAACATTGCTCCAAGGCCCCGCTGGTGAAAATCCGCCACCAGAGCAAAGAGATCCCTGGCCGATTCTAGACGGTCGATTTTCTTAAGGTCATTCGCAATCGGTGAGAGTCCAAGCTGTTCAATCCGGTTCGTGTCCATGACCGACGCATAAAAGTCGCCTGCTTCGCGCCTTGGCGAATGTTGCGGCAATGCCGCCGCCGCTTCCGAGGCGTCCTCAAGGATTCCGTGGATCAAATACCAGTTGCGTTCTGCAAGCTCAGAGAACGCGGACCAGCGGGGTTTGTCCAGTGGCACCGGATTATCCTTCAGCCACACGCCATCGGCGTAGCGATAGAAATTTGTGGCCGGATCGACCGATTTGTCCATGTAACTTACGGAAAACTCCGGAACAGGCGGCGGATTGTTGGCGGCTCCTGGATCGGCCGCCGCAACTCGACCGACAACCCCCAATGCCGACAGACAACTCAAAGCAATGATCGCATTCGATTTCATAATTAAACGCAGGTTCACCTTATCAACTCGGCCGCGCATTCAGTTGATATCTCCTATCTGGTTTCCAGCCCACATCCATCATGGGCCGTTTTTGTGATTTTCAACCTGTTCCACCGGTTTGCAAGTCCCTTTTAGAGTCGCGATCGCTTTTTGAGTGGCAAAGGGATAGATTTGTCGCCGAGTTTGTCTCTCCGCACGCTGTTCCGCACGCTGCGAAGACACCTCCTCCGTAGTTTCCGCTGTCTTTGCTTGTGCTTCCTTGATGTATTTGGTGGGTAGAAGGGTGGAAATCGGTTTTTCTGGTGGGACATGTGATATCGGGGAAAATGTTTCAGCAGATATTGGCCCCAGGTGAACAGAATCAATAAATCGCCTCGACCTCTTGGCAGCGAAAAAGATGAATTGATTAGCCCTGTAAATGTGATTTTCCTTTCAAATCCACCAGGTTCTGCAAAGCTGATGAATGTTGTGCGGCAGCAATAAAGTGTCAGTGCTCAAAGAAGCTCTGAGGTTTCCCCATCAAGGTGTTTGCCGCGCTAGACCCCCAAACTGACCAGACTTCGGGCGACTGCGCTTCTGGCAGGTACGTTTCGCAAGCCGAGATTTGAAGTCATTGCTCAAAGACGAGGGCCTTCGCAGTAAAAACGCACTGCGCCAGCGAGAAAAATTCCATAGGCCCCGAAAGCGAGTGCTTGGTCGCCGCCTTCACCGGTGACGTTCAGCAAAACAATATCATTGGCCCCTGCGAAGACCGTCAACCAGCAAGGATATGGAAAACTGAAAGGACTGGAAATGTGACTGCTTTTCCGGCCCGCGCCCTTTCCAGAAAATCCCGGCGTGCTTCAGTCTTAAATAAAACTATACACCTGCCATCGTCCTGCGGGATTGTCCTTCAGGACGTTTCGAATTGGTTTTTGATGATACGTCCAAAACTATGACTCGGAACTTCTTGAATCCAAACACCGAATTCGAGGCAGATTTTCTGCTGTGTGATCTTGTGATTTTGGATCGTGTTGGAGCACCTTGGAGTCGCCTCCGGGTGCTACTCATAGCGGCAACGTGACCCCGGTTCAGCCTTCGGATTTGCGTCTTAAATTGCCCCTTATTGCCCAGCGGGAACGACCATGATGTGCGCCTGCGGGGCTTGCCAAATGCTATTGGACCGTCTTGCTTTGACGCAGTCTGCCTTCTCCACTCCTCTACTGCGCTTTGGCCAAATCGCGTATCAACTGAACTTCAGTCGTGGAGAAAGGGGTCCCATCAGCACGGAAGATGTCGTGAAACCAGATCGTCGGTTCATTTGTGTAATGTTTCACCCACGAATCCCACGGATAGATGGTTTGCGTCTTCCCACTCACGAGCCCCCAATTGAAGGCCGCCACGTCGGACTGCTTAAGTATAGGCAAAATGCCTTGAAACGTGGAATGATTCCCGCGTGCCATATATTCAGTGCAGAGCAATGGCCGCTCCAACTTTTTCAGGCCTTCTATCCGCTTCTGCATTTCAAGCGGGGCGTCATAACAGTGAAATGAAATAACATCCGACTCCTCCAGGCATAGCTGTTGAACCTCCGTGGGATGATTCAAATAATCGCCAATCCAGACTCCAACAGTCAGAGGTTGTGAAGGGTTGACTTCGCGTGCCCAGAGGAAGGTCTTGCGAAGTAGTTGCAAGGCACATTGTGCCTTTTTACTCTCCGGCAGTTCAGTTTTGTTGCCGTCTTGTCCATATGCTTGGCGATTTGGATTATCCGGCTCATTAAACAGGTCCCACGCTAGAACCCGCCGATCGCTTCTGTAGCGAGTCAACAACCCGACAACATATGGCTTCAATTCATCCTGTTTTGCAGGGTCCTCGAGGTACTCGCGTCCAGGGGATTGCACCCATCCAGAGTTATGGCGGCCAGGAATGGGGTCGAGTTGCTTGCCTGGCTTCGGATAGGGATTCCACACACCATCGAAGATGACGAACAACGTTTTGATGCCGTGCCGGTTGGCGATTTCCAAATATTTGTCGACTCTGGAATAGAAACCCTCCGGGTCCTCCCGCCAGGCGCGGTCGTGCAAAAAAACGCGCATCGTGTTCATCCCAATGCCTTGCGCATACACCAATTCCCGGTCAATCGTCACCGCATCAAATGTGTCGGCTTGCCACATTTCAAGTTGATTGATGGCCGTGCTCGGCGCAAAGTTTGCGCCCACGAGCCAAGGCTGGGCGGCGTACCAGGCATCAGCTTTTTCAACCGTCCAGCGATCGGACGCAAGAGATTTCGTTGGTTCCGCTTCAGATGTGTATCCGCAAAACAGGAGAATTGCGGAAAGAATTTCAATGAAATGCTTCATAGGAATTGCACGGGATATATTGTGGAGCTGGTTTCGGTTTATATTCTAAAATTGAATAATCGACGATCGAATTCTGTCAACTTAGTCGTCATATCTGTACGCAAGCAGGATCGAGAACATCCTTATGGATGTATCTCATAAACCATT
>JBEKMT010000275.1:0-5166 GCA_050008355.1 Verrucomicrobiota bacterium | reverse complement strand
GACCCCCTTGTTCACGCCGTTAAAACCAAGGAGAAAAGCCACTTCCTCCTGTGAAAGTTCCAGCCGTTTGCGATGGGTGCGTAGGTAGTTTGGAAGCGAAGCCATAAAAAATGAACCCTATGCGAGTTCAGGGGAAACAATATGCCGACGGAGCTGGAAGTACGAGACGGCAAAACTTGCCACATCCGGCAAGTTTTATGAAAAAACACGGGGCCGTACGGCTCTGTGTTTCATTACATATCACAGCACATCATTTAATATTTGTCAATAGTTGCGGCGATTGGGCGCGATAGTTACTGTTAGAATTCCATTGAATTTCAAGGGTTCCCCCTTATACTTCCGATTACTATGAGTAATCCATTATCATCATTAACGACTGTGCAACTGCGACGCGCGGCGGATCTTAAAGAAAAGATCGAGGCGTTGAACAAGGAACTGAGTTCCGTTTTAGGCACGCCTGCTCCAGCATCTGTCCGGGTGACGAAGAAAGGTAAGATCAGTGCGGCTGGCCGGGCGAGAATTGCGGCAGCGCAGAAAGCGCGGTGGGCGAAGGTTAAAGGGACTAAGCCAGCCGCAAAGTCTGCAGTTAAAGCGCCGGCCAAAAAGAAGGTCATGAGCGCGGCGGCAAAGGCCAAGCTCTCTGCGATAGCGAAAGCACGTTGGGCGAAAGCCAAGCGGACTGGGAAGAAAATGCTTTAATCCGTTTTGAGATATATAAAGCACGGCCTGCGTTTCGCGGACCGTGCTTTTCTGTTTTAGATGACTTGCCGAATCCGGCAAGTTTTGCCGTCTGCGAAGAGTGAACTGGCAACGGTAGATTCTACCGCATGGAACAAAAGCCGGCCCCGACCCTTCGCGACTTATATCCCCATCTGAATGATGAGCAGCTTGCCGAGGTGGAAGACACTTGGGAACGCTATCTTGCATTGGTACTGCGCATCTTTGAGCGTTTGGAATCGCAATCAGATTCACCTGGCGGCCATTTGACACAAAATGCGGACGAGATACCATGAGGTTTGTAGGAATATTAACGCCGCCAATTTGAAAGGTTATATCGGATATATCCGTGTTTCCACGGTAAAACAAGGGACCCAAGGCGTGTCGCTGCAAGAGCAGCGAGACTCGATTTTGCGGTATGCCGAGCGTAACCAGTTTTCCGTCACCGTCTGGCTGGAGGAAATGGAGACGGCGGCCAAGGAGGGCCGACCGGTGTTCACGAAGGCGCTCCGATTGCTGCGTTCCGGCAAAGCGCGCGGAATCATCTTGCACAAGCTCGACCGTGGAGCGCGCAATCTTCGCGACTGGGCGGCCATCGGCGAACTTTCTGATCAAGGCGTTGAAATCCATTTCGTGAACGAAGGGCTTGATCTCCAGTCCCGAGGCGGGCGCCTATCCGCCGACATCCAGGCGGTTGTGGCTGCCGATTACATTCGTAATCTGCGTGAGGAAACCCGCAAGGGTTTTTACGGACGCTTAAAACAAGGGCTGTATCCCCTGGGTGCACCCATCGGTTATCTTGACCAAGGTAAGGGGAAGGCCAAAACTATTGATCCCATCATGGGGCCGATAGTCCGGAAGGCGTTTGAGCTGTATGGCAGCGGGAGCTACAGCTTTGAGACTTTGGGTCCTGAGCTTCACCGACTTGGCTTGCGTAACCGGAATGGCGGTGAAGTCACGCGCAATGGATTGTCCACACTGTTGAACAACTCGTTTTACATCGGACTGATCCAGATTCAAAAGACCGGCGAAAGTTTCATCGGCATCCACCAGCCGCTCATCCTCAAAACCTTGTTTGACCGCGTTCAAGCCGTATTGACAGGTAAGGTAAATGCCCGAACTCAGCGTCATGCTTTTCAATTCCGCCGGACGCTGTCGTGCGCCGCCTGCGGCTATTCACTCATAGGCGAATGCCAAAAAGGTCACGTCTATTACCGCTGTCACAGCAAGCAATGCGTCGGGACAGCCATTCGTGAGGAAATGGTCGAAAAACAAACGGCGCAATTTTTCGAGCGCGCACAGTGCAATGAAGAGGAAAAGGCATATTTCAGGCCGAAGATTCTCAAAATGCGGGAAACGTGGACCAGTCGGTTAGAAGAAGAAACCCAAAGTCAGAATTTAAAGCTCGCCCAGGTCAAAGATCGGTTAAACCGGCTGACCGATGCCTATTTGGATCAATCTTTGGACAAAGTCATGTTTGAGGAGCGAAAGCAAAGTTTGTTATTGGAGCAAAAGGCCGTGGAGGAATGCTTGATGAATTTGAAGCGTAGTAGCGTCCAGCAATTGGATCGATTGGAGAAATTCCTCGAACTGGCCGGAACGGCTTGGTTGAGCTACCAATTGGCATTCCCTGAGGAAAAACGTGAAATGATAAAAATGGCTACCTCGAACCGGTTGGTAGATTCAAAAAGCGTAGAATTTAAGCCATCATTGGCCTTTGAGCCATTGCTGAACCGGTCTGAAAATACTGGTTGTGACCTTCAACGGGACATACCTCGAACTTGGGACAAGATTCTCGATACTTTGGCAGCGTTAAATAGCCAAGGGTTGTTGCCCGACTTGTCGCTTATTCCCGGATACTCCCGTGCCGTCAAGGTTGTCAATCCGCGTGAGAATCGTAATGTTGATGATCCTATTGGACGGACAGGGTGATGTAAGGTGAGCTAACCTGCCAATTACGGCGGGAAAGATGAGCTGGTCTAATTATTTGCGTGGCTTAGATTGTCGCTCAATCTCACGCGCGATCATGGCCTCAATACTCTTCAATTTGTGTTTAACCTGCTTTTGAAATTCAACGTCCAGGATGGAAACTTGATGTTTAATAAAACTTGCGAACACTTTTCTCACAAATCGGCGTAACGAGCGATATCGCGGAACAAATGGCATGCCTGGTTTTGCTTTGTTGTATATTTTTTTCATAGACACACAAAATACCTGGGGCAGCCAAATCATGCACGACGGCAGAACTTGCCAATCTGGCAAGTTTTCAGCCAGAAAGTCTGAGGCTTTACCGCACAAGCAGCTCTAAATTCGCATATGAGATTTAGCCCGGCGTTGTCGGATACATCATTCAATATATATCATCCGTCAATAACCTGCGAGCCTTCATCAAAACAACTGGAGCGCATGGGTCATACAGCTCCCCGCAGGATCGCATCCGTCCGATTTAGTTTCTACAAGAAGTGTTCCGCAGTAAATCAGTGACCCATAATGAAAGCCCAAATCGCATAGGCTCCGTTGATAGACGAACAGTAGCGATATTGCGCGAATTGCTCCTTATTCGAGGTGTTCGGCAGGTCGGAAACATTGCGAATCGAGACCCAGCTTGTAAAGCCGATCTGGTCCCACGCTTCGGCAAGAAATGAATCATTTTCCTCCAGGGCTGATCCCATTATTCGGTATTTGGCGAGATAGGACCCCTCCGTACTGTGGCCGTTGCTCATCTCGGTGTCGGTGATCGCGCATAACTTATTGGTTCCTGTTTCCTGGTAGTAAATCAGGGGTTGGCTCGTTGCTATCCGGCCCCCGGTGGAGTGCAGGCCCTGGATGACGCACTTACCTTTGGCAAAGCAAATCTTGTTAGCATAGTCATACCAGTTGCTTCCGCCCGGTGCGCTGAGGCTGCCGATGGGGTCAATACTGCTGGTAAAGACAGGCAGATTTGTCAAGGTTGTCGGTTTCACCAATAATCCAAACCGGGCCTTGACGGCGACTGCCACATCGCCGACGTCCATGTCGCTCCAGACGCCGCCGGACGTACCCTCCTGGTACATCCGCGCGAGGTGTTCAGCGTGGCAGTAAAGATGAAGGCGGCGTTCACCTCGATCAAAAAGGGTCAAGAGATCCGATTCGATTATTCGACCACCATGTTATACGTACTTGCAATCAATACGCTACTAATGTAAGCTGGCGGGCAAAAGTATGCGCCCACGAACTGACATTTCTGCCGCGCAGGAGGGCGCGATCCGTCGCGCGATGCTGGCGGCTCCCAATACCTCGGCCTTCCAACGTCTGCAATGCCTGTGGCTGCGTGCCAAAGAGGATCTAGCCACCGAAGCCATCGCCCGGATGGTGGGCTTGAGCGTGAGCCATGTGCGACGGGTTTGGTCGGACTATTTGCAAGGCGGGTTGGCAGCGGCCCAAGGCCGACCCAAAGGCGGTCGCCGCCACCACAATCTGACGGTGGCACAGGAACGGTCACTCCTCCAGCCGTTGCACGCGCAGGCTCGGGCTGGACAGTTGGTCACTGCCAGCACCCTCAAAATTCGCTACGAAACCCGCGTGGGGCGCGCCGTGCCCGATTCGACCGTGTATCGGCTGCTGGGCCGCCACCAGTGGCGGCAGATTCAACCCCGGCCTAAGCATCCCAAGGATAATCCGCAAGCCCGGGCGGCTTTTAAAAAAACTCCAGGCCAAAGTGGACGCCGTGGCGGCTGGACACCCCCGCCAGCCGTTACGGCTGATGTTTGAGGATGAAGCCCGTTTTGGCCGGATGAGCAGCCCGATCCGTTGCTGGGCTCCGGCCGGGTGTCGGCCGGAAGTGCCAACGCATCGAGTGCGGGAATACACGCACGTCTTCGGCAGTGTCTGTCCGCAGGACGGCGAATTGATCAGCCTGATCCTGCCTCAGGCCGACACGGCGGCGATGTCGCTTTATCTGGCCGAGGTCTCCCGGCGGCATCCCCAAGAGCACATCCTGATGTTCATGGACCGGGCGGGCTGGCATTAGGCCCAGGCGCTGGTCGTGCCGGAAAACCTCACGGTCGCTTGGCTGCCGCCCTACAGCCCGCAATGCAATCCCCAGGAACTGGTCTGGCGGGAGCTGCGCCGCCAGCCCTTTGGCAATCACGACTACGACTCGATGGACAGAGTCGAAACGGCTTCGGAAGGCCGCCTGCGCCAATTGGAATCTTCACCCTCTCAAATCCAATCCCTGACCGGCTTTGACTGGATTGTTAATGTTAAATTGCATGCTAAATAGTATCAAAAGGTTCAAACATTGAATGGATTCGGCCTAAAAATGTTCCTACTCGAGCAAAAAAATAATTGCAAAAGATTTCTTAAAAGTTTTTGCGGATTTTTGTTGAACTGGAAATTTTGTTTTGCTAAAAAACTCTCACTTACTAAAATCCGCGAGAGCCGCTGATTCAAGACTTCTTGTTGAAGGAT
>JBEKMT010000274.1:0-5169 GCA_050008355.1 Verrucomicrobiota bacterium | reverse complement strand
TCCTCCCTGCCCCGAACCTTGTGCCACCAACGGTTCAAATCATGTGAAAGCGTCCCGGTGCCCACTTCCCCGAGACGGTACAACTTCGAGATGTTCTCCACCCGTATGACTGTGTCGCTCATTTCCTTCGATTATAAAGAGAAGCAATTCAGTGTCTGTGAAAACAGCGGGATAGCATTATCCAGACTTAGTTAGTTGAACCAAAACGTCTCCTCAGAAACTGTTTCGCGTATGACCCCAGCAAACGTCCCCACAGAGAAAAAAATGATAAAACCAACCAACAGATCCTTGGACGCTTACTCAACCGGAACGCTTCGACAACTTGCTTCCACGCCGAACGCCGGTGCCGCAGTACCAGCAGCCGTCGGGCGTTTTGGATCGCTAATTCAGCGTAAAAGGTGCGGGCATTTTTAGTTACTTTCGAAACCAGGTGAGGCGGTTGGTAGGTCTGAGTCAGCTCAATCATTTTTCGGCAATCCCGGGTGTCTGAGGCTTCCAACAAAAGCTTTGATGTCTCGGAAGAATCATGAACCCGATAATTTGCCAGAATCCGAGGTTCGTACCAGAAAGAAAAGCGTGTCGCAATTCTTAGCCACATTTCCCAATCCAAGGTAAAGCACAAATCAGATCGAAAACCGCCGATCAACTCGTATACCGACCTTCTCACAACTATGGACGGCGTTTGAATCAATTGCTTCGAACCAAGTCTCTCAAGCCAATCCTCAATCACACCTGGTTCTTTGCGGATTATATCAGACAGGTCGAGCCAATGCCCGTCGGGATCGACAAATGCGAGGCGGCAAACAACAGCTCCGATTTTTTCATCCGAGAGCGCAGCCTTTCCCAAGGCAACGTAAAATCCCGGGAGCACCATGTCATCTTGATGCAATATATGGACCCACTCACCACGGGATCGTTCAACGCATGTATTCCAGCAACCGGCCAGGCCAAGGTTTTGGGGCGTCCGAGAACAAATGACCCGGTCCCCGGCAATCTGCCGAACTGCCGCCGCAACATCTACATCGGGCGAGCAATCGTCGACCACCTCAATCTGCATCTGCTCCCTGCCCGGATCCTGTGCCAGCACACCTTGCAATGCCTGTTCCAGGTATTTTAGCGGCGGATTGTAGGTCGGGATCATTACCGACCAAAACGGACGAGGCTTACCATCTTTAGGAACCGATGAGATGGTGGTAGACGAATTTAATCTCATAGCTGGCGGCACAACAAGTCAAGCTATTTCAACCTCCGCACCGGGGTCAAAATCTGTTCGTGGAACATTTTTCATCGCTAGGAATCTTTTTTCGACCAAATGCCAACTGGCAAATGCGAGCAGGAGCGTCAACGGCGTGGCAATCACAAAGTTTAACAAAGGGTACCTGAGTGATTCGTGCATGGCAACCAATTGCTGGATTGGACACGCGTACAAATAGGTCCCGTAAGAAAGATCCGTTTTTTGCGTCCACGCCAGAAAAGCTATCCGCACCCCATAGCCAAGCCAGAGAACGCAGTAACTGCCTAAATAGGGAAAAAGTACCGAAAACCACGGCTTGAACTGGCTGGCCGCTGCGAGGAGACCCAGACAACCGAGCAGAAGCCATTTTGAAAAAGGAATCCTGTCCCGCCAAAGCCATGCACACATCCCTAACAGAAAATAAGTTAAAAAACGGCATTCCTGGTGGCTGACGTCCTCTCCGCGATGCAAGCCCACCGAGTAAATGAAGGAGGCACCGGCAGTCGCCATCAACACAAGCATTCGATGTTTGAACAGACACAATAGTCCGATCACCGCCACCAGTGTATAGCAGCCGAACTCAATCGGGATCGTCCACAATGAACCATTGGCCAGGTTGGGAAATGGGTTGCCGGCAAATATGTTCCTTCCCTGGAGACTGTTGTTCGACAGAAAGGTCCAGTCTTTGATCATTTCCAGCATCCACGAGATACCATGACCGATGCCGGCCCGAAAATCCGGACAAAACACCAAAACGACTGCCCCGCTAAAGGCAACGGCGACGATAAACCCCGGATAAATGCGGAGCACTCTTTTCATCAGGAATTCCTGCATGGATTTGGACCTCAGCCAACTTGCGGTAATCAGCATTCCACTGATAAAGAAAAACAGGTCTACTGCCACCGAGCCCAATTGCTCCTGATGATGGGTCAAAATATTAAGCGGTTCGACGTTCGACTTGCCTTCCCAACCATTCTCCCAACCGAGAGATAGAACGTAGGCATGGCAAACGATCACCGCCAAAGCCAACATCAATCTGATGGCATTCAGATTATTGACCCGACTCGTCTCAATTTGTTTTCCAAGGCTGACCATGAGTAAAGAGCTTGGCTTTTTGGCACACATTCAGGGGAGCGACTTTACGCGAACTTAAATCCTGGCGCTTCGCCGGCTGGCCACTACCACATAGTACAGTGGTTGATTTTTGGAGGACCCAGTCAAAGCGCTCAGCGCATAAGGATTCCAAAAACGGTTGAAAGGCGGGGAGAGTGTCGGAATAGCCTCAACCATCCGGCGACGTTCTGCGGCATCAGACGCAATGGTGTTGGGAAGATAACGGGACCTTAATGCCAACTCGACGTTACGTCGAACATAATATCCAAGTCGATCCGAAAACATACCAATCACATGTTGCAATCGATCCAAAGGAGTGGTTTGGTACACCTGCCCGAATATTCTCTTAACCTCGAAGGCAGGATTCAAGAGGTTGATGAATTCCTCTTTGGTCATCTCCGAACAATGAAACGGATTGGCCTCCTGACCTTTTAAATAAACATTCTTGTTCGGGGTTGAGACGACAAACAAGCCGCCAGGCTTGAGAACTCGAAAAGCCTCCGACACAAATTTTCCGGGTTCCGGCACATGCTCAACCGTCTCAAATGAAACCAGCGTGTCAATGGAGCCGGACTCAACGGGAATTGCTTCGGCACTGCCCACCTTGAAATTGAGGCCATATTTTTGTCTGGCGTGTTCCACCGCCTCGGCACTGATGTCCACGCCAACAATATCCTTTGAGACTTGAGAAAGAGCATATGTACCATAGCCTTCACCTGAGGCGATGTCCAAGACACTGGGTTGCGAAACCGCGGCTTCTTTCACCAGCTTGCAGGCAAACGCATACCTGAATACATGTTCCCAATATGTGTTAAGGTCCGCTGCTTCCGGAACCATCCTTTCCCCGGTATAGTCCATGGTCTTTTCTGTGTGGGTCGTATTTTCCATTTCGAACGCTTGTTTCTGCCGTGCGTGCATCACGGCTTGGCCTTGTTTGATCCGTAAATTCTAATGAATTCTTCGACGTTCTTCGATAGCAGGAGTGATGCCGCCGCCAAAACATCCTGATGCGGCCAACTCCACCAGGCAATCTTCAACATTTGAGGTATCAAAGACTCTGCCAGCCGGAATCGCAAATGTCGGGCGGGATTTCCCACCACAATCGAATAGGGTTCCACGTTCTTGGCCACCACGCTGCCTGCACCAATGACCGCGCCCGATCCGATAGTCACTCCCGACAGGATTGTCGCCCCGTAACCAATCCAAACATCGTTTTCGATGGTCACATCTCCTTTGCTGTATCCAATCAAGGGTGCCTCCGGGGTTGGTTGCAAAAGTTCGGCGAACGGAAATGTTGTGAGCCAATCCGTTCGATGTTCACCGCCGAGCAAAATTGTTGAATGTTCCGCGATGGAACAATATTTGCCTATCACCAACTTCGCATCCTGCTTCCATTCCTTTACGGTCGGTGAACCATAAGTCCAATCACCGATGGAGAACCGAGTGAATTCCGGCTGTTGGTTCGTCCAAACAGACCGAATTTTCTGGGGCTGATCGTTTAAAACCGACTTCAATCGCCTTAGCATAGGTCAGCTCCACCTCAGCTGCGGCCGGACTACTCCCGGCCAATCTTGAACGCATTCCCCCCGGACACCATCGGTCGCGGTCTCAATGGCCTGGAAAGACAACGCCTCCGGCACAATCGCATGGACTATGTTTGGATTATAGCTGACAACCGCAGCTAATATTGAAAACCGACCTTCAGCCAAAAGTCCTCCCGGAATATGACATTGCGATACAACTACGCCGGTCCTTTTGGCCGCTTTGCCATCTCGCGACCGGTCAAAGTCCGCACTGGAAAACAAAACAACTCCGTTTTCATTGACCACATGAATGGCAGGAATCGGTGACTGATCCCCATCCAATTTCAACAGTTCGTATTCCACCTCTACGGAAAAGTCTTCGCTGATGTCTATCGCCCCGTCAACCAGGGTGTTGTCTTCCGCCCGGAGGCGAACCGCCCGCAGCACCGCCGTGCTGTTGCCTGGAGCGCTGGCGTCGTTCGGCCAAATCACCTCGGATTTGGCGTTAAAACTCATTTCATTGTAATCCGAAATGATGTCACGGATGTTGCCGGAAGACACTTTTTGCCCCCGGTGTAAGAGGATTCCTTGCTTGCACAACCTTGCGACCGACGGCATGTTATGGCTGACAAAAAGGATGGTCCGGCCGTGACCGGCCACATCCTGCATCTTTCCCAGGCATTTCTTCTGAAACTCCGCATCCCCCACCGCCAGCACCTCATCCACGATCAAGATCTCCGGCTCCAAATGCGCCGCCACCGCAAACGCCAGCCGTACATACATCCCGCTGCTATATCGCTTCACCGGCGTGTCGATATACCGTTCCACCCCCGAAAACCCCACGATCTCATCAAACTTCCGGTTGATCTCCTGCCGCCGCATCCCCAAGATCGCTCCGTTCAAGTAAATGTTGTCCCGCCCCGTCAACTCCGGATTGAATCCCGTCCCCACTTCCAGCAACGAGGCCACCCGCCCTTTGATCTTGATCTCCCCGGACGTTGGCGTCGTCACCCGCGACAGAATCTTCAACAACGTGCTCTTGCCTGCACCATTGCGCCCAATAATCCCAAGCACCTCTCCACGCTTGACCTCAAAATTTATGTCCTTGAGCGCCCACGCATAATCCGAATCGCTCTTGACCGTGCGATCATTGGTCTGCCCAATCTTCAGGTACGGATCCTCCCTGCCCCGAACCTTGTGCCACCAACGGTTCAAATCATGTGAAAGCGTCCCGGTGCCCACTTCCCCGAGACGGTACAACTTCGAGATGTTCTCCACCCGTATGACTGTGTCGCTCAT
>JBEKMT010000273.1:0-5245 GCA_050008355.1 Verrucomicrobiota bacterium | reverse complement strand
ATGGATTCCTGCGGGGTGTAGGGAAAAGATCCGAGAGCGGCAGAACAGCAAATAGTACCGTTGTCGTCGCGGGGGAGGGGCCGCCCGCCGCCGGAGTTCATGCCGGCAGACAACCCCCAGCAATCAGCGCTATAGCCGGTGTATTTGCTTGGATTCTCAGCGCAATACGCGTGATTGATGAGCGCGATGTTTCGATTGTTCTGGAAATAATTTGTGAACCGATCCCGCTTGCCGCGCGGATCAAAGCCCATGAACGAAAACTGGGTGAAAAACAAATCAGCCCCGCTGCCTTCGCCGACATCGAGTTTCAATCCGTAATAGGTGCCGCCGTTGGTGTAGTGATCCCCCCGCGTCGTGGAGCTCCAGTTCTGGCGATAGCGGACGGCTAAATCAGACTGGCCGGCCCAGCCTGTATAGTACATACTAGCGGAAACCGGATGCGTTGGTGACGCAATCGCCAGGAGATAGACCATCATGGTTTCGTTCCAGCCGACAAGCGGGTGGCTGATGTGCCAGCCATAATCAGGGGACCAGTGCCAATAGAGAAATTTGCTCGCAGGAGTTTTGCGATACCAATCCCATTCCACTCCGCGCCAAAGATCGGTTATGGAGCGTCGGATCTCGTTCTCCGCCGACGTATTCCGGTCAAAGTACTGCCGAGCGGTCAAAAGTCCTTGCATGAGAAAAGCCGTTTCGACGAGATCGCCACCGTCGTCATATTTGCCAAAGTAGGCGGAGATTTTGCCCGTGTCGCCGTTGAGGAAATGCGGCCAGGCGCCGTGAAAACGGTCGGCCTTGCTCAGGAAACGCGTGATTTTGAGCAAGCGATCGGCGCATTGTTCGCGACTGATGAAATGCCGTTCCGTTCCTGCAATCAAAGCCATAATGCCGAAGCCGGATG
The DNA here is from genome assembly GCA_050008355.1 of Verrucomicrobiota bacterium. Classification (GTDB taxonomy): domain Bacteria; phylum Verrucomicrobiota; class Verrucomicrobiia; order Limisphaerales; family UBA11358; genus UBA11358. The sequence continues at coordinate 4,344 of JBEKMT010000273.1, read as the reverse complement.
CCCCCACCGCCACATTGTTTTCATCTCCCGGCAGTAATTCGATGGCCATACCGGCGTTGGTATGCGCTGCCTCCCAATAATATCGGAAACAACCTTCCTGAACCATGTCCAATAATTCCTCGTCATCAAATGGTCGCGTGGAGGCTGAAACGGGCGATGACTTCGGAGACTCGTTCCCGGACAAATCCATCGCACTGACCCGATAGGATGCTTTAAGGCCAGGTTTGCCGACAAAATCCTCAAAACGGTTAAACTGTCCTTGCTGGATGCCTACAGGATTATATTTCTCGCCATCCCACGAGCGGTAGATTTGGAACCGCAAAAGGTCGCCTTCCGGGTTGTTGGACCAGGACAGATCAAAATGACGCTCGCCTGCATTAATTACCAGTCCCGCAGGCGTTTCCGGCGGTTGGCTATCCACGCGGTCGTGGTAATAGATTTGCACGTCGTCGAGGTAGAGCGTATGCTCCTTGCCGTCGTCGAGACCTTGCTCCAGCCAAACCACCGCCAGCTTGGTGGTATTGCAGGTCAAATCGTCAGTGCGTTCAAATAACGATTTGAAATGATCGAAAGGAATGCTGATGCGGACCCATTTGCCGGCGGGCAACGGTCCGTAATCCGCTAACAGTGCAATCGTTGCGGTCCCGATGCCATCCCAATCCTGCAAGGCGATTCGTGGCGATGCTTCTGTCGATAAACCCGTCTCCGAATAGCACCAGAAAGAGATTGTGTCGCCCTCGAATGAAACATTCCGGTCATCCTGCTGGACGGACTTGAGTAGCATCTGCCAGTTGCCACCTAGCACTGACGTCCATTTAAGACGCAGGCTGTTCGGTGGACTTACGAAATGATTCGTCTCCACCGGCAATTTGTCGTCCACCATTTCCAGCTTGCTTGGCGGAGTGAGTATACCCTCGCTATGGTAATAAGATCCGTCAGAGGCACTGTTGTCAAAAAAGACGTGACGATCGTAGAATGTTTCCGAACGAGCTGAGTGGGTTAAGCCTAAGCCAATTAAAAGAGCCCCAACCAGGGTTCGCAGAAGGTGCCATAACCGCCAGCCCGGGTTAAAGCCTGGCAGACCGTAAGTTGCGAAGATATTTTCATTTCTTGCAAGACTGCACACCCCGCCATTGGCAATTCCCGATATTGGCAATTCCGCAGGCAGACCGGCTCGAAAATGCTTATTGAACTCGTGAAAATTGCCGGCTCTCGAAATTGGAGAAATGGCAGTATTTATGGGGTTTGCGGGGGACACAATGTGACAAGAACATCATCAAATTCCAATTATGTAAAGCGAATAGACGCTAGTCCCGGGCTTGAAAAGCATCTGGGTAATAAGTCTGCTTCAGGGTTGCACCCCAGCCAACCGGCAGCGTATGAGAAACAAAAGCCCTACACAAGCCAACCTGACAGAAGCCCTCGCATCTTGGCCAGCTGAAATAAGTTATCGCGGTACTTCTCACTCCGAACCCATGCATTGGCACAGGGTATCGACGGACATCCTCGCACGCATGCGCGCAGCCTGCTGCAAATTTGTGAGATTGCTGACTTGCCCAATGGGAAAATAACTTCAGATCTATTTTCAAATTAGATTCTGCTTCGGGCCGTTTAAAGAAAACCCTTGCCATTTGTTTCGCCTTAAACTAGTGTTAAACATACCCCTTAGAACCCGATATAATTGTGGCCAAGAAAAGACTTTTCAGTTTTTCCGGCAAAACCGGAGTTGATTTGATAAGTTCCCGACAAGAAGGCCGCCGTGCTTTCACGTTGATTGAACTTCTGGTGGTGATTGCCATCATCGCCATTCTGGCTGCTTTGCTGTTACCGGCGCTTAACCAGGCAAAAATCAAGGCTCAGGCCACCATGTGCATGGGTAATAGTAGGCAGCTGATGCTGGCCTGGATTCAGTATGCCGGCGATAATAACGACGGACTGGTGAATAACTTTGATAGTGCTTTTGTTCTCTCCGAGGAAGCAAACGGCACTTACCGCAGTTGGGTGAATGATTTCATGGACTGGACCCTAAATTCTTACGTCACTAACCTCGACGGCATTCGGAAGGCGCCGTTTAACACATACCTAAGCGGGAATGTCGGCGTTTACAAGTGCCCGGCTGACAGTTACCTCACCCCGCAACAACGGGCTGACGGCTGGCTGAATCGCCCACGATCCTACTCAATGAACTCCTGCTTCGGTGCCTATACTCCAACCTGGACCAGCGGAAAAAACCCCTTCTACCCGAGCTTCCATCAATTTCTAAAGATGGGTCAGATACCCGGACCGGCAAACTTTTATGTGATGCTGGACGAACATCCCGACAGCATTAACGACGGCTATTTGAAGACCGATCCTCATCCTAATATTGCCGATTGGAGTCCCCAGAAGTGGAATGATCTGCCAGCTTCATATCACAATGGGGCCTGCGGATTCGCCTTCGCCGATGGTCATTCAGAAATTCACAAGTGGCGCAGCCGCGTGTGCACCATTTTACCTGTGAGGATGCAGACCTTGTCGATCCCTCCTTTTAGTGCCGACGCGTCAGGTGCTGGCGTTGTTGATGGCCTTTGGGTTGCCGTGCGCACCAGTGTCTCATATTAACCGAATATTGTCATGTCTACGGCAATAAGCGTTCTCGTGATCTGTAATCTGCTTTTTTAAGAGGTTTCATAGCTGCCTTTCTCGACTTTTCCCAGCGCGACTGCAATTTCTTGCTAATCACGGGGGCCGAGCTGGAAGACGCGGTAAAATCTTTGCGTCACTCCAAAAGACAAGGATATCGTAGCTGGAGGGCCATTGTCGGTCCAACTGGCCGTCGAACCCGTCGCTGTTATTTCTCCCGTCGGCGAGGCAAACCAAGTGATTAAATCGGGCGAATACTCCACTTGATAGGTTCGGCCCGACTGTGAACTCCATACCAGTGTGACTGTATTCTGGGAAGGATCTGCCTGTACGTTAAGCGTCATGAATGGCAGGGACACAAAACCCGCTAGTTGCAGTCCTTCTTGAATCTCCTGGTTCTGCATGAAAAGCTGCCAGACGCGCTGCGTCCGGTAATTCTCGATCATGATCACGAAGGGTCCCTGGTCGATCCCTAGCTCGTCAGTGTCAAACCAGATTGGTGACCTCAGATTAAATGAGTCGCGAAAGCCATTGGCCGTCCATAAATTCGATCGGTATAAACTATACATGGTTTGGAGTGCGGGCAGCGAATATTCGGGAGTGAAAGCCAGGGCCCCGCCGGGTGCGGTCGGGGCAATGGTCCCGTCGTCATTCACCGGCGGTGGCGCGCCGTGGGACTCGTAGCCGACGTAGGGATCATCACACGCGGTTAGTCCCCAAACGTTGCTGCCGTAGCCTGGCCACTGCAAAGGGTCGGCAATGCAATACTGCTGTTGCGCGAGCGCGGCGCGACGCGAATTTTCAAAATAGGTGCTGCTGTGACTGTTCATGTAAGTGTCCGCCATATGACGGAAATCAACCCAGCAGTGCGAATATTCGTGTCCGAATAACGGACCAAAGGGAACGAAAGTCTGGCCATAGTTAGTGGCCCAGTTATATCCTCTGGTCCAATAGGCCCAAGCGGTGGCGGGCAGGGGATTTGTCGGCGCCCCCATGCCCAGCAGGTAGATCATCATGCCTTCATTGTAACCGACCCAATTGCCGAAGGTTGAAAAACCTGAATCCGGTAGCCAGCCCATCGCCAGCGCGTTGCTTCCTTGTGCCATCCATGCCCAGTTCACGCGGGCAAAGATCTCATCGGCCATGGTCCTAATTTTGGTTTCATCGCTGTTGGTGCCGTTGAAGTATTGTTTGTCATATAGTATCCCCGATAACAGCCAGGTCGTATCAATGGAAGACAACTCCGAATTTGGCGACCGCACCGCCGTGTTCATGTCTAGAAAATGGTAAAACCACCCGTTAAAACCAATCATCCCGTTTACGTTGGTTCCTTGCGGACCTTGTACGAAGGTGCTCAGCGTTGTCTCCACCCTCGCCACGCCTTGAGTCCGTGAAATCCAGCCATGGTCAATGCCGACGCCGATGGCGGTGAGTCCAAACCCTTCCGCAGCAATGCTGCAAGTGGAGTTTGTCGCTGTCCGGTCGGGAATAAGGCCGTTCGCAGGATTTGCTTCGTACCAGAAGTAATCGAAATTAGCCTGCTGGACATAATCTAAAAAAGCATCATTGCTGGCAAAAGGATTGGGAACTGCGGAGATCACGGTCGAAGGCAAACTTTCCAGCGATGTGGCGGTCAGCGCCGTGACTTCATAATAATATGGCTGCCCGTCGCTGGCGTTCAGATCACAAAAGCCGGGCGAGGTCAGCGGGCTTTTATTCTGC
>JBEKMT010000272.1:0-5292 GCA_050008355.1 Verrucomicrobiota bacterium | reverse complement strand
AGGGAAAACGTATTTCCGGTTCAGGAACGGGGCGGCCGAGGAGGGTGTGACCAGGCCCTGTGCCGTGGCAACTTCCAGGCGCGCAATCTTGTCACCGAGTTGTCGGACGGCGTCGGGATCGGGCGCTAACGCTTGCGCCTGCAAATTCGGCAGCAGCTTGTCCCAAATCACATTGAGGACGGACTGCATGTTTTTGACGCCGCTGTTGATCGCCACGACCGTGTCCTGGTCCGGCATGACCACGCAGTACTGGCCGAAGGCGCCGTCGCCGCGAAAAGCATGGTGTCGGCAACGCCAAAACTGGAAACAGTAGCCCTGGGTCCAATCGCTGTCCGGATCGCTGCCATTGGAGGTTTGCCGCGACGTCGCCATCGCGACCCAATCCGCCGGCAGCAATTGTTGGCCCTGCCAATTGCCATGTTGCAGGTAAAGCTGGCCAAATTTGGCGATGTCCTCGGTGTGCACACGCAAGCCGTAACCGCCCAGCGAGATGCCCTGAAAATTCGTATCCCAAACCGGGTGCTCGATATCCAGCGGCTCGAACAGGCGTGGCCGGAGATAATCCAGCACTGTCTGGCCGGTGACTTTCTGGATGATTGCGGACAACATGAACGTGGCCGCCGTGTTGTATTTGAAGTGGGTGCCTGGCAGAAACGGTACCGGCCACGCGAGGAACGTCTTCGGCGAGATCACATCCGGCGCGGTGGGTGGCTCATCCTGGTGTCCCGTGGACATGATTAACAAATCGCGCACGCGCATCTGCTTGAGATTGTCACTGGGAGCCGGCGGCGCGGCGTCGGGAAAGAATTTGAGCACCGGATCATCAATGCTCAACCTGCCCTCCGCCACGGCGAAACCGACGGCGGACGAGGTAAAGCTCTTGCTCAAGGAATAGAGCACATGCTGGTGTTCCGCGTCGTAAGGCGCCCACCAGCCTTCGGCTATCACCTGCCCATGACGCACCACCACCACGCCGTGCATACCGTCAATCTCGTCAAGGGCGTTAACGAATTGCAGGAGGGCGGAGGAGGAGACACCCTGCGCCTCGGGCGCGCTGCGCGGCAATGGTCCAGCCATCGCCGCGAGACTGAGGGTTCCGCCAACAGCGGTGACGATAAGATGACGAGCCAGAGTTTTCATAGGAAGTAGAGCGGTTGAGTTTTACCGCAGGTTGTGTCGTGTGTCACGACCGGAAATTGATTGCGCGAACCGCAAGTTTCCAGCGCTCGCAGTCACAGTCAATCAGCGGCTCCTTTTCATCCTTTCGTTCGCTCGCTGAATGGCCTCCAACTGCCAACTGCGGTCATTCCTCGCAGTTACGTTCCAATCTTTGGACTGGTCATCGAAGTCAAACACCCAGAGCGCGGACAACGGGACACCATTGGTTTCGATTGCCGAAAGCATGGCGGCGAACTGCGCTTTCGATTCCCGCGTGGTGGCGCCGGGCACGCCGAACTCGCCCACGAACAGCGGCTTCCTCGTGGCCCGCGCAACGCTCATGGCTTGGTCCAGCCGACCGAAGTCCGAAGTCAGATCGTAAGCATGCACACACAACGTGTTCACGGGAGAAGGATTTTCGGCGGCGAACACTTCGGTAAACTGTTGATGCGTGTCGGCCTGCCAGCTTTTCTCTGACGCCTGATGCCATGCGGACATGCGCGGGAAGGCATTTCCGCTGACGATAATTCGCTGCGGGTCGTGTCGGCGAACTTCGCGGGCGAATTCCTCGAGCGCCACGCGCAAGGCCGCAGAGGTGAGATCATCTTCCGCTGTACGCCGCGTCGGCGTGCCCAGCTCTGGCACCGCTGGCGGACGATGCTCTGCCGCGTTCGGCAGGTCCACCGCCAGATTATATTCGTTGCCGAACTCCCAGCCCCAAATCGCCTTCGACGAGGCGTAGCGCGTCACCAGCTCGCGCGTGTAACAGCGCATAAACGCGACGGTGCGACTGTTGGGATCACCCCAACGATTGCACGGCTCACCGACGAGGTCGGGCACTGTGCTCAGGTTCCAGAAAACCGAGGGAATCAAGCCCACACCGTTTCGTCGGGCGCTCTGGACGACAGCATCCAGTCGGGCGAAGTATTCTGCACGATTGGTCAGGTACAGCCCCCAGTCCCCGGGCCAATAGCCACCGGCGGAAAACCGTACGAACGGAATTCCTCTGCCGGCCAGTTCACGGAACCCAGTCTCGTAGTTTGTCCGCGCGTTTGGACTTAGTGTGCGTGTGAAGGCGTCGTAATAATTGACGCCAATGCCACGAAAGGGAGTTCCGTGTAGCCGCAGTACGCCCGGCCCGCTCACGGACAGGCCGAATTCTGCCGCCGTTGCTGAAACCGGATTGAGCACGCACAGCATGCCGACCAGCAAGCACAGGGTGGCGCTTTTAAGTCGGGCGCGCGGAGCGCCACTGGAAATGATGAAGGCGAGCATCACGGAAAAGTGTTGGTATAAGTTATATCGCCCGGGACAACTTGCCACCTGGTTATTTTTGAGGTGGATGGAGGAAGTATTAAGTTGGGATATACAAATTTGTCTTCCCGGGTGTTCATTCAGGTGACAAAAGCAAATGGTCAATGAAGGCAAAGCGAACAGTCGTTGGAGCCAAAAACGGGAATGCCATATTAGGCTCGATAAATCGCGGCGGGTGGAGCGTTATCATTGTATGGAAAAGGCCGGGAACTTTCCGGGTCGCAAAAAATGTGGCAGCGCCTTCATCTATGTTGCCCGTCAGGTGCGCGGTGGAATTAATTTTATTTTGGCGAGCGGCCTGTGGTGTGGTTCGTCACCGCAAGCGAGCCGGACTGGGTGAGGCGGGGACAAAGCCCGGCATAGGAACTCAATTCATCAATGTTGTCGATGCGGGCGATGTCGCCGCATTCGCACAGGATGGTGATGGCGATGATGAAGCCGGCGCCAGGCACGCTTTGAATCAGGGCGAGCGTGGGGGCCAGATCGGCATGGGAGGCGACGGTGTCGGCCAGGACCTTTTCCACGTCGGCAAGCTGGCGTTGGAGGGTGGTGATTTGATCCACAAACTCGCGGCTGGAAAGACGATGTAAGGCGGACAGCTTGGTTTCCTGGCTGAGCAGCAATTTTGGGAGCGGTCGGTGGTGAGGGTGGTGGGACCCGGCAGATCGTTCTTGAGGCCGGTCCGACGCAGATGGCGGCGGGCCAACGCAAGTTGCCGGGCCAGCCGGTCGCGGTGGCGGCAGAGTTCGCGCAGGGCACGGACGGGTTCGCCAGGGACGTAAGCCATGGGCAGACGATTTTGGTGCAAGAGCTCGGCCAGGAGCCACGAATCGTTGCGAAAAGGGTTTGCAAGTCTGCTGGCATAAATCATTAACGACAGATATAATTCGAGAAGCCAGCCCAGCCCACCACATCATGCCACTTATTAAAGTCGTCTACGTAAGTGCGGCCGTAAAGCCATTCACTCAGCCTGCCCTTCGCGAACTCCTGGCCAAAGCCAGAGCCTTTAACAGCACCGTGGGGGTCAGCGGTTTGTTGCTGTACCACGAACAGTCATTTTTTCAGATTCTTGAAGGCCTTGAAGAGGATGTCTTGCCGCTATTTGCACACATAGGGCGCGACCCAAGACACGATCGCGTAATGTTACTTTCCAGACAGGAGGTAACAGAGCGAAATTTCGGCGCCTGGAGCATGGGGTTTATTGACATGGACGCAACGGGATTCAAACTGCCCGGGTTCCTGAAGTTGCTGGATGCGAAGTCATCATTTCTTGAACTGCAAGGCGACGCAAAATTGGTGGCCCGATTGATTGATGGCTTTCAGGAGGGAAAATGGAGGCAGAGCATCGAGCAATAAACCGCTCGACCAGCCTGAGCGGCAATCGATCCAGCTCAGCGGGTGACATGCGGCAACAGGCGCATGACAGCAAAGCGTTCACGCGCGATGCCCCTGTTGACACCACCGCGGACTCCGGTGGATTGGCCGCAAATCAAGCAAAAGCTTGTGGCCCCTTCATCCTCCTTTTAGATTGAGTCATATGCATCGCACACGCCATTGATCGCGCTCTAATTCCATTATCATTTTCATGCGAAGAATCCATTCCTTCACACTCGCTTTGGTCTCATGTCTATTCCTTGCCGGCTGTGCCGGCATTTCTCACCCGGACAAAGGACTGCGGACTCAGAAGGGCCCGGCTGCCGTTACGCGAGTCACAATCGATTGGTCGAAGACGATTCTGGTATCACGTTCGACGCCAACATTGCAGGTGGTGGTCAACCCGCCATTGCGTCAGGGATCAACGATTCACGATCCGGTTTTTGCCGCCTTGCATGACCTGGGCGCAGAAAATGTGCGTTATGTGCCCTGGCTGCCCTACCCCCGGTTGGCAGTCGCGGAGCTCGAACCGCCGACGGCAACGAACACCTCGTGGGATTTCAGCCTGATCGATCCCTTGACCATTGATTTTCTTGAGGCGACCAAAGGTCACTCGGTCATTTTGAATTTCAGCACGATGCCGGCCTGGCTTTTCAAGACTACCAAACCCGTGACGTACCCGGCGGATCCGAACGCCGTGTTCTGGGATTACACAAAGGGCACGGAACTGCTAGACCCGACGTTGAAGGATCTGGGTGATTACTACGCGCGGCTGGTGAGCTGGTACGGCCAGGGTGGCTTTACTGACGAGCTGGGAGTGCGCCACAACTCGGGTTATCATTATGACATTCCTTGGTGGGAAGTCCTGAATGAGCCGGATTTTGAGCATCAGACCACGCCTGAACAATATACCGATCGTTACGACGCGATTGTCAGTGCGATTCGTAAGGTCTCGCCCCATACAAAATTTGTGGGACTCGCCCTGGCCTCTGCCAACAGCTTCAATTTTTATGAATATTTTTTGGATTCAAAGCATCATCAGCCCGGGATTCCGTTGGATATGATTTCCTACCATTTTTATGCGGACCCCGGACAAGGAGTCGGCGCTTCGTATCCCGACGTCTGGCATTTCTGCGAGCAGGCAGACAAGTTTCTCGACACCGTCCGCCGGATTGAAAGTATTCGCTTGCGGCTGAGTCCTGCCACGCAAACAACCATCGATGAGCTCGGTGTCATTGCCCCCGATGATAGCTGGAAGAATCTGCCGGTTTACTGGAATGCTGCGGGAGCGATGTACGCTTATCTTTATTTGGAATTGAGCAAACTCGGCATTGAGAACATTGGGGAATCGCAACTGGTTGGCTATCCCACCCAGTTTCCGAGCGTAAGCATGGTAAACTGGGAGACGGGCAAGCCGAACGCTCGTTTCCGTGTGCTGGAACTGCT
>JBEKMT010000271.1:0-5293 GCA_050008355.1 Verrucomicrobiota bacterium | reverse complement strand
TGCTTCTCTGGAAGGGACAGGGTGAACGGCGTATCTTGAAGCTGCCGGGGTCAAATGCCACCGGCACCAGCAGCACCATGTAGCCCTCGGGCACTCGCGGTCGTCGGCAAGGATCCCCACCACCGGCTGGAACTCCCTTGATGTGACGGACGCAGGCACGACCAACGAACGGCCTGATGTGGTAGGCAATGATTATCCCGATTCCACCGGCATTTGGATTTGGCATCTGACCAACGGCGGGCCAACCAGAGTGACACTACGGGCACGCAGGCAATTAGTGTGCGCGGCACCTTAATCATGGTGCTTGTCGGATAGCGGCTCGCAATGGCCTTGGATCGCTCCTGCACGCGTTTGGCAATGATGTTATCGTGGGCGTTCTGAAGGTTTTGTAAAATCAGCACCTGGCCCAGGCCTCCACCCTCGACCAACTCGCAAAGCCGCCGGGCACTCATTTCCGAACAGAGGATCTTCTCAAATTTATCCATAAAGCCAGCCTATGCTGTACACTAGAATTGGGCAACCCCCTTTGACATAGCATCCTCAGCAAGCTCCGCGACCTCCTGCCACAGCCCGGATTCCAGTGCTTCCACCGGTGTCATCCCGTCCCTGTGGCATGGGGTGATCAGCCATTCTATAAATTGCTCGCTCCCCAGCTGGTTTCGCAGGGCCGTGATGGAGTTGAACTGAACCGCTCTTAATAGTCGTTCGCTTGTACTCATGCAGCTTGGTTTGGCATCGTTTGTGTAAGGCATACCTATAATTTCACGATGAGAGAAATCACTTCTTCCGATGGAGTTGCGTCCCGCACACAGGCCGTAGTCGATCACGTCACTCAGTGAGCTGCCAGCGGTTCATCGCACCCAAACCGCGCGCTACCTATGGAGGGCGGCCGATTCAGCCGTCAATCCGAATTGGTAGCCCCTCAGCTCGCCTGCAAAGTCGTGCGGAAGAGATCCAGCAAGCGGTCCCAATGATGTTCAGCGCCTTCCTGCTGATAGAACGGCGTCTCAGCTACCGCCCAGCCATGCCGGGTGCCCGGATAGACCTCCGCCTGATAATCCACTCCGGCTTTATCAAAAGCGGCGGTCAGACGGTCCACCATCTCCGGGGTCATCCAGTCGTAGGTCTCGGCCAGACCGATATGGAGCTTGGCGCGGATTTTTGGCGCAAGATGGTGCGGACTGTCCGGCGCATCGGCTCCCAGGCGGCCGCCGTGGAAGGACGCGCCGGCGACGATGCGGTCCGGGTATTGAGCGGCCGCCCGCAGTACCATTGCGCCGCCCATGCAATAGCCGACGGCGCCAACCTTGCTGCCCTTTACTTGCGGTTGCTGGCTGAGGAATTGCAACCAATCCCCGGCATCGCGCAAGACGACATCGGGCGTAAGCTGTTGAACCAACCCGAGCAATTTTGCCATTTCCGCTTTGTCGGTGAACACTTTCGCGGCGTCCAGGAGCGGCGAGCGGCCGGCCCGATAAAAGAGATTGGGTTGCACCACATAATAGCCTCCGGCCGCCAGCCGGCGGCCCATGGCGTGCATTTCCGGGCTGATGCCAAGCCCATCCATGAAGAAAATGACGGCGGCCAAGGACCCTGGGTCATCGGGATAGAAAACATGGGAATCGGCGACGCCATCCGCCGTTTTGATGTCCACGGCTTGCTCGGTCAAGGGATCCTCCCGGTTGGTGGTGTTTTGAAATGCGCGGCGGCTTGAATTTCGGGAAGCAAACCCGGCGGCACAAGGGTATCTATGGCGTTTGCCACGGGCGAAATCGAATGGATGCAAACCGGGCGGTTTAGAACGGCATCTTCTTCCGTTGGATTTTCTTCGACAGATTCACTGAAAATCCTTCTTCCTTCTTCTCAGCCCTGCTTCTTCTTGCGGCTGGATTTTCTTCCGTTCTTTTGCTCCGGTTTCCGATACTGGTTCCTTTTTATTTTGGAACTGATGAAATCGCAACCCCGACGCAAGTGCTTGTACTGCAAGGAACTTTTTCTTCCCGACTATCGGGGTGGACAGCGCCAGTGCTATTGCCTCAAACCCGACTGCCGCAAGGCCAGGAAACGTGAGCTCATGCGGGCTTGGTTGGCCAAGCCGGAGAACCAAGATCATTTCCGGGACGACCAGAACGCCCAGCGCGCCCGCGACTGGCAGAAGGAGCATCCGGGCTATTGGAAAAACACCGCTCGCTGCCGGCGCCGTACCTTACAAGACGGCTGCTCGGAGCAAGCTCCTGCGGCTCAAGAAGTTGCGAAAAACGCTCCCGACTGTACTTTACAGGACCTCTGTTCGATGCAAGTTCCTCTGTTTGTGGGGCTTATCTCCATGCTCGTCGGCAGTACCTTACCAGACGACATCGCCACCAGCACCCGGCGACTGGTAATCAAGGGACACGACATTCTGGGCATGGTGCCCGGCATGAATCTTGAAAGATTATTGCATGAAAACGCGTTTTGAGCATCAGCGCGGTATTTGATGGCGATTCTTTCACGGAAAGTGATGGAGACGACGTGGGGTTGCAAAACTGGGCTTGAGGCGGGTTACCCGGATGGGCGCTGTCCCGCGGATAGCCCGAAGTAGTTATGCCTGAAGTTTTTATGTGAGTTATACCAAGTTCTACATGGTTATAGCTGTTTTCAGGTATAACCGTGTAGAACTTAGTAGAGCTTGTCCTAAAAGCTTCCCTGAGCCTTGTCCGAAGCACGGCGTGGTGACGGAGCACGTTCCTTGGAGCGATGGCAAACGGCCGGTCACCGTGACCATGATGTGCTTTCTTTCGCGCCGGGCGCGTCGGCTGTCGTGGCGGGAAGCGGCGCGTGTCTTTGGCACCAGTTGGGACTGCGTCTATCGGTCGGTGGGGTGGTCCGTGGAATGGGGGGGTCTGCTTTGTTTTCTTGAGGCACGGAGGCCAGGTGCTCAGCTACAGCGCAGAACTTCGTGACGATTTGTCCGTCAGCGTGCCCCACGGCGAGCATTGACCGTGTAATGCACTTCATAAATTGCAACCAAGTCTAATACATGGCAGGATTATATCCATGAAGCAGACCGTCAAAGATAAGCAGTCTAGTACATTGACAATTTAATAACATTACAATAATCTGTCTGGAATGAAATCCAAACAGATCAAATTGCCTCTCGGGGACAAGAGGTTCCTGGAAGGCTTTCGCAGTAAAGGACAACATTCGGCTCGCGAAACGACGCGGGCTCACATTCTGTTGGCGATGGAAGCGGGGGTGCCGACCGCCCAGATTCAAAAGGTGTTGGGTGTCAGCCGCATGGTCATCTGGCGCACGCAATCGGCTTATCGGGAGAAGGGGCTGGATTATGCCGTGTATGACGCCGCTCGTCCTGGCCAACCGGCCAAGTATGGCACCGATCAAGAAGCGGAGGTGGTGGCCCTGGCGTGCAGCCAGGCGCCCGAAGGAGCGGCCCGCTGGACCATTCGACTCTTGACGATGGCGGCGGGACACCGGCCCAAACTGGCCGGGGTCAATCGTGAAACCATCCGGCAGATTCTAAAAAAAACGTCTGTAAACCTTGGCGCAAAGTGATGTGGTGCATCGGGCGGATCACCGCCGAATACCGGGAGCGGATGTACGACCTGTTGGGACTTTACGCCGAACCTTACGATTCAGCCGAACCGGTCATTTGTCTGGACGAAAAGAGCAAGCAACTGCTCAAGCAAACCCGCAGCCCCATCGCGGCGGTGGCGGGCCAGGTGGCCAAGGAAGACTACGAATACAAGCGGGCTGGAACACGAAATTTATTCGTCGCCGTGGAACCCAAAGCCGGCCACCGCGAAGTGGAAGTGACGTGCCGACGGACCAAATCCGATTTTGTCGCCTTCGTGCAATTTCTAGCGCTGGAGGTCTACGCCCAAGCGCGCAAAATCCATCTGGTCATGGACAACCTGAACACGCATTTCCGGGGCTCCTTCGAGGCGGTCATGGGACTGGAAGCGGCGACGGCTTTTCTTGCAAGGCTGGAATTTCATTACACGCCAAAACATGCCAGTTGGCTGAACATGGCTGAAATCGAAATCGGCATTCTGGATCGCCAATGTATCGGAGGCCGCGTGGCCGACGAGACGCGCCTGCGTTCCGAAGTGCTGGCTTGGGAGCAACGCCGCAATCGGGAGCGTTGTCGAATTGACTGGAAGTTCACGCGCCAGGACGCCGACCGAAAACTAGCGCGGCATTATGTAACGTAATTAAATTGTGGCAGTACTAGTACCATGTAACACTCATAATTTCGGATATAGCCTCTTTAATTTAATTCGGGCATTTTCAGTGGTGAAACGCCAGTCAATGGTGGTGGCGCGGTTGTTGCGATCCCGTTCCCAAGCCTCCACTTCTTTTTTCATCAGCTCCATATTCGGTATTCTACGGTTGAGGCACTGGCCGTTGAGCGCACTCAGTTCAATCTCAGCCACGTTGAGCCAGCTTCCGTGTTTTGGGGTGTAGTGGATTTCCAGCCGCCGGGCCAAGCGCCGGGCCTCCTCCGGCTCGAAGGCTTCGTAAAGCGAAGCGGCGCTGTGGGTGTTCAAATTGTCCATGACCAAGCGAACTTTGATGGCGCGCGGATAACGCTCAACGAGCATACCTTTGATGAACGCGGCCCAGTCTTTGGCGGTGCGGCGTTCGGTGATGTCGACGTGACGGCGGCCGGCCAGCGGTTCGACTTCCAGGAAGATTTCCGCCACCCCGTTGCGCACATACTCGTGGTCGTTGATCTGACCGCGCCCCGCCGCGTGCGGGAGGGGGGCGTGGACTTCGCCCACCAACTGCTTGTTGGACTCGTCCATGCAGACCAGCGGGAACTGCGGGTCATACGGCGCGTGGTAAAGATCCAGCACATCTTCCATGCACACGGCAAAAGCGGCGCAGTGATCGGGTGGAATTTTCCAGTATTTGCTCAAGTGAGGCTTAAGCTCATTTTTTTTAGCGCGCGGTGGACGCTCATGGTGGAAACCTTGGGCGCGATCTGCAGTTCCACCACCTTTTCGGCCAGCAGGCGCACGGTCCACCGGGTTCGACCGGCCGGTGCCGGCGAACAAGCCAAGGCCGTCAACCGGGCCTCAAAGGCGCCGTCGAAGGTAATCTTGGGCGGTTTGGCGCGAGGTTTGCGCTCCAAGGCAGCCTCGATCCCTTCTTCCACAAATCGCTCTTTGAGATGTTCAATGGTGCGGGCGGTTACGCCTAACGCTTCGGCCACGTCGGCGACTTTCCAGGGGTCGCCATGCGCTCCGGCATCGCACAGCAGCAACGCCCGCGCATGGATAAACTTGGGGGC
>JBEKMT010000270.1:0-5296 GCA_050008355.1 Verrucomicrobiota bacterium | reverse complement strand
CGCCAACGGAGTTTACTTAAACATTCCCGACTGGTATTTCCTCAGTGGCGGCAACAAGTGCGGCATGGGTTACCGCGAGACGAACTGGTCCCTGCCCCGCGATTACCAGGAAATCATCGAGCGCCAGAACATCTTCGATGGCACCTGGGATAAGATGTCGAGCATGGGCTGGATGTTCGTGCCGCTCACGGAGTATCAAGGGGGTGGTGCGGCGGCCACAATTGAGCCGCTCAAAGATCACCTGGCACACTACGAGCAGCGTCTGGCCAATCTCTTTGGCGCAGGCGTCATGGCATGTTATCGCGGGCCCCGGCTTTATGACACGGACGAAACGAAGGCGGTGGTGAAGCGATGGGTGGATTTTTACCTGCGGCATCGGGACGTATTGAATGCCGACATACTGCACCTGCGCCGTGCTGACGGCCGCGATCTGGATTACATCCTCCACGTCAATCCCACCGGCCGGGAGAAGGGGTTGCTCATGATCTACAATCCCCTGGAAACGGAAATTAGCCGGACATTGCACATCCCCCTCTATTACACCGGCAAGACGAGCACGGCATCTGTGTCCGAATGTGAAGGTCCCCCCGAGACCTACACGCTAGATCGGGAATTCAACATTGAACTGCCGGTGAAAGTTCCCGCCCACGGCGTGATTTGGTTTGTGGTGAGATAGGAAAGTTAAAGAGGGGACGTCACCCGATAAAATGAACCATCCTTGGCCCAATTCTTAATTTCGCCCTTCCACACTTTGCCTATCGCAATGGTCGTCCAAGGTCAGCGAATGAACTCTTTGGAATGAAACCCCGCATTGATGAGGCGAAGATGCTTACCAAGTAACTCTTCACGAATCTATTTGGAAATTGTGGAGAATTTGTCGATGACGCCGGTAATCTTTCCTTGCGGGTCAGTGATCGCCACGATGGCGTGTTGATCCAGTGCGGCCTTGAGATCGTCTATTTCTCGAAGCGCGGTTTCCAGTTTTTTTTCACGCAAAGGACGGGCAAAGATCGGTTGATGGGGGTACCGATTGGCCAGGCGCGACAGGGTAACTTCCAGCAACACGGCCGCGGTCAGATTGGCTTCCCGGATCAAGGCCGTCTTGTCCAGTAAGAGACAACCGAGTTCAAGCTCATCCCTGGCGTTCTGCAAATGGTGCCTCTGCGACTTCACCTCGCCCCCAAAAGTCCCCAATTCACCGGGCGCACTCAGTTGCGCTTGGGCCGAATGGCCCAAAGCCGCTGATATTTCTAGCTTCGCGGACATATCGAATTCCATGCTCAATGCGGGTGTTTGGTTTAAGTTGCAATTTCGCCTGGCCACTCCGACCCTTGCCGCCACCACAATTTCCTTGTATCACCCTCGGATCAAGGTCTTGACCCTGCTGCCTTCCATGCCATCTTCCGCACTGTCAATCGTTTCGACGATTGTTTCAATTTCCCTTTTGAAAACCTTTCTCTCTTTCCAACATTTCTGGGATCCAATGCATAGGCCTTTTTCGTCACGAGCTGGCAAGGGGATAATATGGGCTATTCCTTATAAACAAATCACACTATGGCAATAAACCAGAATTAATTATCAGTTAATATGTGATATATGGAGCCTGGGTTGCCTTTGATCGGGCCGGATCCGGTGGAATTCGATGTCAGCCACGGGCAGCATCATCACCGCCGAGCCGCCTTTCATTTCTTTTCAATCGCAAAAATGATTGGGATTTTGTCACTGCCTGGCTCATCGTGTCAGCAACAGCATGACGATGAAACTCAGTTTGAATGACCAAAGACAACTTGACGCCGCAGAGGGCTGGCTTGAATTGGGTGATTGGGCTCAAGCCAAAGAAGAATTGGAACAAATCACGCCGGAGATGCGGGCTCATCCGGCGGTTTTGCGTGTCAGTTGGGGCATTTACGCCAAAGCGGGAAAGTGGGAATTGGCGGCGGAAGCGGCGCGGGGAATCATCGCGGTTTTGCCTGACAATTCCTGGGGTTATATTCATTTTGCTTACGGTCTGCACGAATTGAAGCGCACGAAAGAAGCCAAAGGCGTCTTGCTTCCCATTGCGGACAAATTTCCCGACCAATACATCATCCAGTACAATCTGGCCTGTTATTGTTGCCAGCTCGGCGAATTAAAAGACGGATTGCAATGGCTTGGTCAGGCGATTGATTTGGCCGGCAAAGAGCATATCCAAACGATGGCTCTGGAGGATCACGATCTTGAACCGTTGTGGAAACTGATCCGCAAGATTTAAGGGGGAGCACTGAGACCGTCCTGAGCCCGGCATTCAGTCTCAACACGGTTTCGATTCAACATCGTCAGGCTCAATTCCAAGGCGATGCCGAATAAGGCAGATCTTCGGTGTTGATGGGGCGAATGTTAGCGTCCGATCCCATATCCAGGTGCAATTCTCCGCCTTGAATAATGTCCTGATGCGTGATCCAAGTCCGGGTATCCTCCACCCCATTTAACCATCGCTTTTGGACGTAGACATTCTTTCCTTCGTGTGAAGAAGTCGTGATCACAAATGTTTTATCATTAGGCAAATTCAAGGTGATTTTCGAAAATAACGGACTCGTCAACATGTAAGCGGGCGTGCCGGGACAGAGGGGATAAATCCCGATTGAACTCAATATGTACCAGCTCGCCATCGAACCGTTGTCTTCATCGCCGGGAAATCCGGCGTTACTGGCACTGAACAGTTCATCGCAAACGCGCCGGGTCCAGTATTCCGTCTGCCACGGCTGGCCGACCGCTGCAAACAAGTAAAGCACATCAAACCCCGGCTGGTTGCCCTGGTCATATTGTCCAAATTTGGCAACGCCCATTTCCCGCATCTCATGTATGACCTGACCGTACCCGCCGGTGTGATAAACTGGCGGCAACCCCAGCATCACATCCAGTTTCGAAGCCAGCTTTTCCCGGCCCCCGATAAGACTGGCCAGGCCAGCTGTGTCGTGCGGCACAAACCAGCTGTTTTGCCAGGGGCCGCCTTCCGCATAGGATCCACCCCAGGCGAATTGATCAAAGGGCGAAATCCACTGGCCATCCGCATTTTTCGGCCGCATAAACTCAACGCTCGGGTCCCAGAGAAGGTGATAATTCTGCGCGCGCGTCATGAGAAGGTTATAATCGTCAGGCTGGTTTTGGGTCCGGGCAATCTGCGCGATGCACCAGTCGTCGTACGCATAATCCAAAGTGGCGGAGACGGCGTATTCGCTGGCGCCATCCGGGATATAACCGAGTTTAAGATAATCAGCCAGGCCCCTTCTGACCAATTCGCCATTCGTCGGCGGTTGGAATGCGCTTTTCCGCAAGGATTGATAGGCGGTCACCACATCAAAATTGGTTTCACCCTTGACGATGGCATCCGCGAATATTGCGGCACAGTGCTGGCCAATCATGCAATCACGGTAGCCGGGGCTCGGCCATTCCGGGAGCGTCCCGCCTTCCACGGACGCGTTGACAAATCCCTGGAGAATTTCGTTGAGTTGGGATGGGTAAAGCACCGTGATCAAGGGATAGGTCGTGCGGAAAGCGTCCCAGATACCAATGTCCCCATACAACACGCCATCATGGATTCTGCCGTCGTAAGGACTATAATGTATCGCTTTTCCCGAGGCATCCAACTCGTATAAACGGTGGGGAAACATTTGGGCATGGTAAAGACAGGAGTAAAACGTCTTCTTCTGGTCCTCACTCGCCTCAATGCCGATGCGGCTCAGATTAAACTCCCAGGCTTTCTGGACTCGCGCATGCACCGCGTCGAAACCTCCGTCCGTCTCCACCTGTAGATTTCGCTCCGCTTGTTCCCAGCTGATCAAGGAAGTTCCCACCTTCAATTCAACTGGGTTGCCCGGCGAAGTCTTAAATTCCACATAGGCGGCGACATTGGCACCTTTTGTGGAAGCGTTGCCGGTGGAAACATTGCTGATAAATGTATCGCTTTTGTCGATATCGCGATCCAGCTCGATCACGAAATACGAGGCAAAATCACCAGCCACCCCGCCGTTGTTGGCCCGGCTCAATCCGCGAATTGTGCGACCCGAAATCTGGATTTCGGAGGGGCCACTGGCATTTAGGACCAATCTGCCCGAGTCACCTTCGTTGAAAGTTAAGCGAAAATCGGCACACCTCTCTGTGCCGGTCAATTCAGCAGTGATGTTTCCCTTTTTGAGGTCCAGCTTTTCATAGTCGGGCCGCAAAATCGAACTAGCCGTGTCGTACTCATCCATTCGCGCTCGCGCATCCACTTGCAAATCGCCCGACTGCGGCATTAATACAAACTGACCATAGTCGGCGATCCACGGGCTGGGCTGGTGGGTGGCGCGAATCCCGTCAATTTTGCCGTTCGGGTGGAAGTACCACGATCCTTTGTCATTCTCAATGGACCAGTCGATCATTCCCCACGGCACGCCCACTAGCGGCAGCGTGTTTCCATGGGATAATTCATGAGTCGAGTCTGTTCCCTGGAGAATATTCACATAATCAAGCAGACCACCTGCGCCGGATTTCATGTCTTCGGCTCGAACCGTAGATAAAGAGGCTAGTCCAAGGAAAAGGAGAATGAGTATCCGCTTCATATTTGAATTGAGGTAATCGGGTTCGTTTTTAAGTGTTCACTTTGTGAACCATCGGCAATTGAGGATCATCTCACAGGTCGTCTCAACCATCAACTCATTACCTGCGGCAATTGGCAGCCCGCGGGTTACAGGGACGAAGTGTGAGCGTCTCCCAATGTTTTGGCCAAGCAATGGAACAGCATTTCATTCGGAACGAACCCAAATCCAGCCTTTATTTGCTAGTCTTTGTTCTTCGAAGTGCCGGCAAAAACCAGTGCAATCGCGACAATTAAACAAATGAGAACGAGCAAAACGGCGACCCCACCGCCATGAAAGTGCGGCGCAAAATGGGCTAACATTATCTGTGTTTTCATAATTTTACCACTCAACGCTTATACGGCGGTCGTTAGGTGATCTTGCACAAAAAGTGAAAAAATGAGTCCGCGCACGTCGTTTCATTGTTTGTCATGGTTTCAAACCGGCTCCCAGCCAAAGCAGGCTGTTGATGATCAACCGGTTCTGGATGGCGCTTCCGAAGGTGTGGGACAACGTCCGGTTCGTATTGTCGAACTTGTGCTCGTAGTCCATGTCATTGTGGCCCATGTTGAAATAAATCATGTTGTATTTCTTGTTGGTCCAGACCACCGGGTAATAACCATCATGCCAGATCTCATATGGTTTCGGCCCGGTGCCCAGCGGGAAGCTGGACGGGTCGATAGACAATAGAATTCTTATGT
>JBEKMT010000027.1:0-52892 GCA_050008355.1 Verrucomicrobiota bacterium | reverse complement strand
CTTTGAATAGTACGCAATAAGGTACATTACAGTAAGTGATTGAAGCCGATACCGGCGAGAACGAGACAAGCGGCGCCTTGCAAACAGTATAACCGATCACGATAAAATCAATCTGTATAATCCTCGTCAAGCGAGCGCAAGAATGCGGCCAGGGGAACGGTGGCGGCATCGTCCAGCGATATATTGAGCAGTTCAGGATCAGCATTTCTAACCTCACCGCGCCGGGCCATTTCTGAAAATTTTTGATAAAATCGGATCACGTCCTCGATGGACTTCATCCGGCCGGTATGCAGATAAGGATTGGATTGTCCGAGGTCGCGCAAAGCCGGGGTTTTGAAGCGGGCAATGGTGTAGGGCAATACTTCCTTCGCTGGTGGCAGGCGGACCGAAATTTGATAATAAACTTGCGGTGCCCACGAGCTAATGGCGGCATCGAAACTGAACCGTCCCAACTCGTCAAAGGTATTGGTTGCAACGATACTCCAGTTGGTCCCTGGGATCGAAAGATTCGTTGAAGCTAGAATATAATATGTGTTGCGAGGTATGCCGTTTCCTCCCGTGAATGTAAAATCGTGATTTTGCTGTGCGGAGCTGACAATTTCCGGGGTGGGGATTCCGAGCAACTGTGGGACAATTTGCCAGATTCCCGCCTGGGGCGCAGGGAAATCAGGATTGGCGAAAACATTCCATAATCCGAGATCCGCTTGTTCGGGGTGCAGCGAGTTGGGGGGCGTCTCAAAATTGCCCGTGGCATCGGGATGATTGGTCGTTGGCGGAAGATAGGCATTATAATTGACGGTTCTTTCGGCTAATTCAGGCACGCGAAGCGCCATGAACGCCCCGGGATGGTGAATCGAATCGTATTCCTCCTGGGACGCACCGGTGTTATGGAAAAGAAAGTCCGTAAAGGTCGGCAGGGAATGGCAGCTGGCGCAATTGCCAGCATTTCTGCCCGGGATATCGAGATGGCCAAGCGGGCCGGCCAGGAAAATCTTCAATCCGGCCATTTCATTGGTTCCAAACTCGAATAACTGCGTTTGGGTTTCAAAAACTCCGTCGGCTGGATCGTTCACGAATTGAGGATCACTCAATCCATCGACCAGTTTCAGCAACCGCCGGGCATATTGAGCGGGAGTCTCGTTGGCGGCGGGGAATTGCGGCAGGTTGTTCTTAATCAAAAACGTATCATACGGCGAGCCGTTGAAAATGGGTGTGCCGACACCTACGAAATTGAGGCCGTTGGTAGCTTGTGAAAAAAACAGATTTCTCAAGTAGACCTCAATCAGGGAGGCGATGGTATCCAGGATCTGTTCATCCGTGGTTTTTGGATCCCGCATATTCAACTGGTACTGCGGTGATATGAGGTCGTCTGTCAGTGAGCGTGGATCAAAAAGATAGGAGCCGTTATAATTTGTGAATCCGGAAAAGACATTCGAGTAGGCGGTCTCTCCTGGTAATTCGATATGCCAGCGTCCGCCCCGGGCCTGCATTGCCAGATATCCCAGGCCGTCGTCGTTACGGATAATGGAAGCTATATGGTGCACTGCGGTCGCGTATTCTCCAGGCTTCCAGCCGAAATTCCGGCCGGTTAATGTACCGATAATCAGATCGTGCGCCGAAGCAAATTGCCCGTCCAGGTGGAGCAATAACGAACCATTGTGTGGGATAAATGAGTCCACGAGAGTTGGCGAATTGCGGGGAGTCTGAAAGCGTCCGTCGTCCCGGGCGGGGATCGGACTGCGCTGTGCAAAGTCGCAATAAGTCCGGTTTCCCATGGTAAGATTGCCAAACGGGCCGTAGCCTTCCTCGTCCACCAGATGACATTGCCGGCAGTTCATGGCCATCCCGGCAAATGGGCCAGGCACCAATCCTGAAGTGGTGGTCAAAGTGGCTACGACCGGATCGCCCGGGATGACTGCATTGGCGTCACCTTGTGAGTTGGTATAAAAATATTCCGAGAATCGAGTCTCCAAAAAAAGGCGCTCCCCGATGTTCACGTCGGCTGCGTCGAAATCGGTGGGAAAGTTATCGTCAGCCCAGGTGGGAGAAACCACTGTCACCGACATCACTGCAAAAACTAAGAGCTCACGGTATGAAATAAGTTTCAAGATAAAGCGGTGATGCGTTGCAGTTTAAACTTCATTTTGAAATTAAATGACGAGCTGCCGATTTGCAACAACAATGGATAGCCCAAGACGCTGGAAGAACGCGCTGCTTAATTCTAGGCCCTAAAAATCCATTGGAAATCAATCAAACTGCGCGACCACAGTCTGGAAACTCAATTTAATAACCGTCGCGTAGAGATCCGTTTTTGCCGGTTTTTCAATTTTGATTTCCGTCGCGTTTCCCGAAACCATACTGGCGTACTTCAGCGCCGGCAGCGAGGCGTCCAAGAGTCCCGCAGTTACGAGATCGGTGCGATTTACGCGCACGATTGCCGGGTTGCCGTTGGCGGGCCAAGTCAACACGTGGATGTAAATGTCCTTTGCTTTCTTAGTGGTGTAGCATTCGAAGGTGTCTGTTGAACTGGCGGCGCATTCAGGCGCGGGCTGTGTACCGTAAATGGCCTCGCCATTTGTCGCCAACCATTTACCCATGACTTTCAGGATTGCTTGATGTTCTGCCGGGAACTCTCCCGTGGCCGTGGGGCCAACATTAAGCACGAAATTGCCGCCTTTGCTGGTGCTATCGATCAGATTGCGAATCAAATCAGCCGGCTGACGGTAATTCGTTGCACCCTTCACCCAGCCCCAGTTATCGTCGTCCGTGTCCGTCATGACCACTTCGAAATAGCGACTCTGTCGCGACCCGGCCAACTGGTTTTCCGGCGTGGAATAATCACCGTCCGTCGAACTGGCGCCCCGACCACACCGGTCATTGACCAGCAGGTTTGAGTTCAAGGAACGCACATAGGCGTAAAGTTCCTTCGCGTGTGTTTCGTCATTATGCCATTGACCGTTTACGTACCAATAGTTATCAAACCACAGCATCCTGATGTCGCCGTAATTGTTCAGCAGTTCCTTTAACTGAGCGCGCATGTACTCCGGATAAGTCTGGTATTGCGGAGCGTGAACCGCTTCGGCAGACCAGTCTCCAATCGAGTAATAGGGACAGAACACAATTCCCTGTTTGCGGCATTCGTCGGCAAGTTCCTTGATGACATCGCGACCGAACGGCGTTGCATCCACAACATTATTGCTCGTCGTGGCGGTGTGAAACATGCAAAAACCGTCATGGTGTTTGGTCGTGACAATCACATATTTCTGTCCCGCTTCCTTGATCATGCGCACCCATTCATGCGCGTTGAAATTGGTCGGGTTGAATTCTCCGGCAACTTCAGTGCGATATTGTTCCCGGGGAATGACGGCGTGATGTTCGCCCAAGCCGATGATTTGCTCAGCGGGATCGTAGTTTGTGCCGTGCCAATAGCCGCCGAGTTGTGAAAAGACGCCGAAATGGATGAAGGCGCCGAACTTGGCCTCGCGGAACCACCGACCGCGATCATCATCAAAACAGCCACGGGACTGCCAGATTGCCCTCTGCCAGACTTGATTGGTCCATGAATTATCTTCCGCTTGGGTCGTCACAGCCGCCAGTACAAGCGACAAACCGACAAAGCACGATCCGGAATTCCGCAATATTTTTGAAATCAGCCACATCCGCTTTCGTCTAACAGTTCATCCGCCTCTTCCGCAAGATTAAATCTGCTTTCTGTCCTGCTTTGCGCTGTGCCTGCACCGCGGAAGTTCTTTTAAAAATGAGAAATTATGAACTTTTCCCTTGAATTATTTTTGTAAACAGCTACCTTTATATGTAAAGGTAGCTTGGTTGACGTTTGAAAATGAGTGTAAACGAAAAATTCTCTGCGATTCGCAAAGGCCTGCTGGAGTTCCTGGTACTCCAGATCGTGGCTGGCGACAAGGTTTACGCGGCGGACATCTTGAAACAACTGGGTGTGACGGAATTCGCGACGCAGGAAGGCACGCTGTATCCTTTATTGAGCAAAATGCGGCGGGAGGGGTTGTTGAATTACGAATGGAAGGAATCGGAGGCAGGGCCGCCGCGCAAATATTATCAACTCACAGAGAAGGGGCGGGAGCAGTTGCGGGAAACGTTGGAGTATTGGGGGCAGATCAACGGGACGGTTAAAAAACTGGGGGAGAAATAGAAAGGAGAGAATTCTATTATGAACAAGGTCATAACAATTAATCTGGGAGGCAACGCTTATCAGCTGGAAGAAGCGGGCTATGATGCGCTACGCGCTTATCTCGAGTCCGCGACCTCGCGATTGCAGGGAAATCCGGATCGCGACGAAATTCTGGCGGACATTGAGCAGGCTATCGCCGAAAAGTTCCGCGCCTTGCTGGGTAGTCACAAGACAGTTGTCCAAACTAACGAGGTGGCGGCGGTGCTATCGGAAATGGGGCCGATTGAAGGAGATGCAACTGCCGAGGCTGACGCGGGCAAAAGCGAACCCAAAGCAAGCGGCGCCACCGGGCAGGAGCAATATTCAAGTCGCGCCCGGGGACCAAGACGGCTCTACCGGATTCGCGAAGGAGCAAAGATCTGCGGTGTCTGCAATGGTATTGCGGCTTATCTGAACCTTGATCCCACCCTCGTCCGGCTGGGTTTCGTTCTCCTGACGATTTTTTGGGGCATGGGATTACTGGTTTATGTGGTGATGGCGTTCGTGGTGCCCGAGGCCAATTCGCCGGAGGAAAAAGCAGCGGCGTCCGGTGACCCGCTTACCGCGCAGGAGTTTATCCGGCGTGCGAAGGAGGGTTATTACGAAGCTATGAAAGATTTTCCTGACCGCAAAGCTCGCCGCGAATGGAAGCGCCGCTTCAAACGCGAAATGCGCGCGATGGGAGACCAGTGGCGATATAGCTGGCATAGCCATTGGGCGGAGTGTGCGCCCGCCCATCCCGGCATGGGGTTCGTGTTGCCAATCCTTTCATTACTTCAGGGCATGGCGACCATCGTGGGAGTTTGCGCCTTGATTTCACTGCTGGCCACGGGCGCGGTTTTTGGCGTGGCGTTGCCGGCGAATGTGCCGGTATGGGTTGCCGCGTTCGTGTTGCTCATCATTTATGGAATTATTGCGGGTCCTTTAAAGGCCGCCCGAAGTGTTTGCTATTGGTCCTTGCGGAGGCCGGGCTGGACTTGGTCTACCGTGTTTCTGGTGGATGGGATGATTTGGTTGGTCATTGTCGCAACAATGCTCTGGCTGGCCATGCATTATTTTCCGGAACTGCGCGACGCCGTTCATAGCATTCCCGCTTTGCTGCATCAGGCAGCCGATGACATCCGTGGATGGTGGAAGAAGAATTGATGTGAAACTGTGCGCGGCAGAATTGCTGATCCGGTCGCCCGCCTCCCGGAAAATTACCGGGTGGTTTCCTTGGCCAGTTTATCCAGTTGCAGCTTGGCCACATTGATTTGGCCGGAGACCAGGTTGGTAAATATTTGATCCAGTTCCGCCGACACCGTTGCGTTCGCCAGGTATTGCCGTCTTAAGTTGTAAAAACGAAGCGGGATGGCCAGGTCATCGGTTTTATAGGAAAAATCGGGTTGGAGGTATTGCCGGCGAAAATCCTGCATGATCCCCAAATCGCGATAACCATACTCCCTCGTGGGTTCGATCATTGATCCTTCGCCAAAGTCGTTCCAGGTGACAATCTGAACAATGGCCGATGAATTGGTCATTGCGCGGCTCAAAGTTTCGCGGAAGGTATCACCGTGGTGGTCGCCCAGATAGCCCAGATAATTCCTTCCTCCGGCGCGCTGATAAATATCATGAAAGCGTGGAAACGCGCTGCTGATATATAAGGGCCAGGTATCGGCTTTCTGATCAAAGCCAGCCAGATAACTTCTCAGCGCGGCATCCGACAACACGCCCCCGGTGCCGGGTGCCTGACTCATCCACATGGGCGGCCAGCTGAACGCCCCCAGACTCACCGGCAGGCGATTGTCTTCATTGAAGAATGCTGGCTGGTTGGATGCGCCCAAGCCTGAGAAGATATCAACCCAGTTGGTGTTTTGCATGAAATATTGCGGACCGAAATTCAACAGCACGGGGCGGTTGTTTAACCGAAGGTAACTTGGGTCGGAAAACCAATTGGTTTGCATGAAAAGCATTTCTTCCCGGGCGTGAGCGACGGCGCCGCCGGCAGAGAGTTGGTGTCCATCAATCAGATGTTGAATGGTTTGGTCCTCGTAGCAGATCGCGAATTTTAGCCCGGCCTTGCGCGTGAATTCGAACAGTTTCATCGTGGCCTGATTGTTGACGCCATAGTCCATGAAATCCGTCGCCCCGTACCAATCCACAATGACGCCGTCGATCCCGGACAGTTTCATGAGCAGCACATGGTATTCCAGCACGACCGGATCGGAGGAATCATAAGGGCCGATCAGCGGGTAATACCAGGAGGCGATTTGGCGTTGACCCAGGGTGTTGATCGTATCGGGATTGAACCGATCCATCGTCCAGTGCCAGCCCCACTCCGCTTTGAAGGGCTTCGCGCTGAACCATGGCATGTAATAAACCATCACGACCTTTGAGCCTGCGTGGATTGCCGGAGGCGAGGAAAGTGATAATACACAAAGTGCCAGCAGCAGGAAAAAGCTTTTTGGCTTCATTGCCACGACTCTACTGGAAATGCGCTCAGTACGCAATTTCCGTAAGGTAAAGAAGGACGACCGGTGATCTTAAGCCTGGGGCGGATCAAATGGTTGAAACGAACCCCGGCTTTTATTGTTGAACTTTGAAGAACCGGCATACGGGTTGGACGGTGTCGGTGCTGAATACCAGCAAGTTGGTGGTGGCGGCGAATGTTTGTGCGCTTTGCCAGGTTACCAGGTTGGTGGATACCTCCACCTGCACACCGGAGGCCAGATAGCCGCCAATGGAAAATTGCAACCGGTTGCTGTTGGTCATGAGATTATAAATCACCGGCTGGCTGGATTCCATGCCCGACAACTGCAGGTTCGCGGTGGTGAGGTTTCCTGCAATGATGTTGGTGAAGACCCGATCCAACTCGGCATAGACCGGAGGATTATTCAAATATTGTTTACGCAATTTATAGAGCCGGTATGCCAGCGCGAGATCATTCGTTTGGTAAGGGAAAGTAGCCTCCAGGTATTGGCGGCGAAAGTCCTGGATGATACCCAGGTCGGTGTAGCCATATTCCGTGGTCGGATCGCTGCCGGCTACGGTCGGCTCAATGATGGTTCCTTCGCCATAGTCGTTCCAGGTGGCGATTTGGATCACGGCGGAGTCATTGGTCATCGCTCGGCTCAAGGTTTCCCGCAGCGTATTGCCGCTCTGGTCAGGCAGATAACCGTAAGAGGGACTTACTCCGGCCTGGGCGTAGATGTCATGGAACCGTGGAAATGCCGTGCTGACAAAGGCCGGCCACGCCGCCGCACTCGCGTCAAAGGCCGCTAGATATCCAGTCAACGCGGCATTGCTCAATACTGGTTCCGTGGGCGATTGGGCATTGGTCTGGCTCAACTGCATCGGGGGCCAGTCAAAGGCGCCCTGACCTGCTGGTGCCAGGCAATTATTTTCCGTAAAGAAGGCGGGCTGGTTCGAAGCGTTCAGGACGGAGAAAATGGAAGTCCAATCGGCGCTGCTGTAAAAATATTGCGGGCCGAAGTTCAAGAATATCGGCTGATTGTTCCATTTGAGAAAATTGGTGTAGACAAAAAAATTGGTCTGTGCATAAAGCATTTCGCCTTGTGCATGAGTGATGGCATTGTCGGCGGTCACGCAAACTCCGTTCATGCACCCGCCATTGATTTCCGCCTGTATCGTCGAATCTTCATAGCAGAGGGAGAATTTCAAACCGGCTTTTTGGGCGTAATTGAAAATATCCAGTGTGCGTTGATTATTGACGAGATAATCATAATAGTTATCCGGCCCGTACCAGTCTACGATCATCCCGTCAATCCCGCCTAATTTCATCAGCAACACATGATATTCGAGCACAGCAGGGTCGGACGAATCATATGGGCCGATCAAAGGATAATACCAGGAGGCGATTTCGTCTTCATCATTGGTCGGGCTGATGGTATTGGGGTTGAAATGATTCAGGGTCCAATGATATCCCCAGTTGCCGGTCCCCAAACTATATGGGTTTTGGAACCATGGCATGTAATGAACCATTACCGGCTTTGTTCCCCCCTGGGTGTCGCGCGGCAAAACCAACAAAAAAATGACGGCTATCGCCGCTATGAGATTACTTCCAAATTTCACAATCACTAATTGACTTCTATTCTGCCGTACGACCGAACTAGGCTGAACCCTGGTCTGTCCGACTTCCAGATATTGGCTGGTTTCCTTGTCATCATACTCATCACCTTGATCGCCAGCGAATTTCACTCATGCAGTCATCTTTCACATTTCCCGCATAATGCCGGTATGACAATTCGTTAAAGCTGTCGGCCAAGCGTTCACGCTGCGTGTTTGCCTTTGATGATGGACTGATTGTTTTCGCGCAAGCAGTCGCATGAAGTGGTGACAGACTGCCTTCTTGTGTCTGACTTTATTTCACTTCATAATTACTTCACAGAACAACGCCATGCTCCGCTCTCCGGTATTTTCCCGCCTGCCGGGCCGTTCACCACATAGGCCGGGCTGGACTGCTTTTTCCCGGTTGAACCGGGCGATCTGCAGCAGCAGTGGCTTCCTGGTGCTGGTTTCTGTGGCCTGTCTTTTTGCCACTCACTCCCCTGCAGTCATCTTGTGGAACGATCCCGGCACGACCTTGGTCCACGAAACCGGGGCCGGCATTGATATTCTGGGCGGCGCAGTGAAACGCGATGATTCAGCCAACGACACGCTTTATTTTAAATTCCACGTTGATCCATTATCCGACAAGGATACGGAAGAGTATTTTGCCGGGTTTGAGTTATATGAAGGCGAAACGGAGCGTTTGGGTATTGGCAACTCATTAAAGGCCTGGGCTTATAGTGCTTTTTTTCACGCCGATGAAACCGGTGATTCCAATAACCCTTCCGGATATTTTGATTTGCATACTTCAAAGCCGGAAGCAGCCAGCTCCGCCTCATATCAATATCCCCGACGAGGCGTCGGCGCGACGATTGTCTTCAAAGTTCAATATGTCCCTGGGGAAGATGACTTGGTGACCGTCTGGTTGAATCCAGATCTCGGCCCGGGAGCGAACGAAGCCTATCAACCGGACAGCCTGACGACGCGTTTCAATGCCAATGCCAGCTTTGATGAAATCCGCCTGCGCCACGGCGGGGGCGGCAGCGGCTGGGAATTTAGTGATTTGGCGATTGCCACGGCCTTTAGCGATTTTGTGGATGCCAGCAGCTCGCGGCCGAATGATACCACAGCCGGCGCCATTGGCGGTACGCGGGTGTTTGATTTTCGATCCTGGCAAAAAGGGCAGGGCTTGTCACAATTTCCCGTCAAGGCCCTGACCCAATCTCACGATGGTTATATATGGATTGGTGGCGACGACGGTATCGCGCGTTTCGATGGCCTGCACTTTGTCCCGTTGGGGCTTCAGGAAGAAATCAGATGCGGTTCAGTCAACGTGCTGCTTGAAGATCGTTTTGGCGCACTCTGGATTGGCAGCACGAATACTGGTTTGAGCCGCTGGCTGAATAACCAGCTAACCACGTTTACAACTCGGGATGGGTTGCCAGCCAATACCATCACTGCACTAACGGAAGATGCCGCCGGGCGACTCTGGGTCGGAACGGACGCCGGATTGATTTTATGGCAAAACGGTCAGCTGCGACCGTTGGCGGCGGCAGAAAAATTCAACGGAGAGCGAATCACCGCTTTATACCGGGACTACCAGGGAATGATATGGATGGCTGTGCGTGGCGAAGGCGTTTTCCAATTTAATCACGACAAATTCTTCCCCCTGACGGGGGACGCCATGGCAGATCTACTTAGAGATGCACATTGTTTGCTGATGGATCATGTCGGACGTATCTGGATTGGCGCAGGCGAGGATTTTGTTTTGTGTCGCGAAGCGGATCGCTGGCAGCGTTTTCGCATTCCCCGTAATCGGCTTAAATCACATGTGAGCGCGCTGGCGGAAGAACCGGATGGAACCGTATGGGCAGGCGCGGGCACGGGAGGTTTGCTGCAAATCAAAGAAGGCAAATCGGTGGCCATCTCCGCCGGTGCCGGACTTGCCGGAAATTCCGTTGCATCTCTCTTTACCGACAACGAAGGCAGGTTATGGGTGGGCACCGATACCGGGTTAAACCGGCTCGAGCGCAAAACTCTTTTTGCTTTGAGCCAAAGTGAGGGATTGGGTTTCGGCCCCGCGCAAGGACTGGCTGAAGTCACGCCCGGCGTAATTTGGGCGGGAAAAGTGAGCGATGGACTCTATCGCTGGGACGGAAAAAGTTTCAGCCGCTTATCCACGGCTGGTTTATTGCCCCATGATTCACAAGCCACCACACTGCTAGTTACACACGATGGCTTTTGTTGGGTCGCCACCACCAATAGTTTGCTGCTCTATGAGGACAGCATTGCAGTCGCTGACGAGGTAAAGAAAATTGCGTCCGCACCGCCGGGCATCACTGCTCTGGCTGAAGACCGCGATGGTGCGCTGTGGGTGGGAACGAGAGGGGGAGCAGTTCAGCGTTTATATGAAAATACGTGGCGGTGTCCGGGTGGTTTTTCACAAACTAATGCCATCACTGCGATTGTGCCGGATGCGGACGGTTCCATTTGGGTTGGGACCGATGGCAACGGTTTGTACCGCTTGATTAACGGAACCCTCCAAAGGATTGGCAAAAGCCAAGGACTCCAGACTGACAAAATTTGCACGCTTTATGTCGATGCCCAAGATGCGCTGTGGATTGGCACTGCCGACAATGGCCTCAGCCGCTGGTATGGCGGGCGCCTGGCCAACTTCACCACACGTGAGGGATTGCCGGACAACAGGATTTCACAAATTCTCGAAGATGATTCCAGCCGTCTCTGGCTGGGAACCAGTCGGGGAATTGCTTGCGTGAATAAAGATCGGCTGGGCGAACTTGCCGCCGGCAAAATACCGGCGGTTTATCCCAAACTCTTCGGCCAGGCGGACGGAATGTTGTCAGAGGAATGCTCCTGTGGGTTTTTCCCGGCCGGTTTGAAAACAAAATCCGGTCTCCTCTGGTTCTCGACGTTGAAAGGCGTGGTGGTGGTGGATCCCCGCGCCCAGCCGGATGCGATGCTTCCGCCGAACACTATTTTGGAGGAAGTCTTGGTGGACGGCCAGGCGGAACCCTGGCTACACGCCCCAGGGGCAAATGCGTCCGGTGAAAATGAATCGACTAAAGGAGGGGTATCGCCACTGGAAACTCTCCGCATCACTCCCGGCAGGCACCGTGTGGAATTCCGTTATACTGGATTAAGTTTTGATGCGCCGGAACTGGTCCGCTTTCGCTATCGGCTGGAAGGTCTTGATTCCGATTGGGTGGATGCGGGGACGAGGCGCACCGCGTTTTACAGTTATTTGCCGCCGGGCGATTACCGGTTCCACGTTGCCGCGTGTAACAGCGATGGCCGATGGAGCGAAATCAACTCGGGACTTGAATTGATCGTTTTGCGGCACTTCTGGCAGGCGTGGTGGTTCATCACAATGACCGGATTGGGCCTGCTGGTTTTAGTCGGGGGCGCGGTCCGTATCGTGGAGAAAAGAAAACTCCAACGTCGATTAAGACTCCTGGAACAGGAACGGGCCCTGGAGCGGGAGCGAACGCGTATTGCCCAGGACTTGCACGACGAAATGGGCGCCAAATTGTGCCGAATCTCGTTTCTGAGCGAACACGCCCGTCGCGGTGATCTCCCCGCTGAGGAATTGAAAGATCAAATCACGTCCATTTCCGACGCTTCCCGGGAGGTATTGCATTCCTTGGACGAAATTGTCTGGGCCGTGAATCCGCAGAATGACACGCTCGAGCATGTGGCCTCCTATATCGGACAATATGCCGAGGAGTATTTTCAAATGACCGGGATACGGTGTGAACTGGACATTCCCGCGCAGCTGCCTTCTTATCCGCTCTCCTCACAAACGCGTCATCATTTGTTTCTGGCCGCGCACGAGGCGCTGACCAACATCCTGAAGCATTCAGGAGCGACGCAAACCAAGGTTCACATGGTTCACAATGATGCCAGGTTTACTATCACTATCTCGGACAACGGCCTTGGTTTTGACGTGGCTGCCGTGGCATCGAAACCGGAGTCGATAACGGTTCCAAACGGTAATGGTTTGGTCAACATGCAGTGCCGCATGGCTGACATCGGGGGCCAATACCGGATTGAATCCTTCCCCGGACGAGGCACCAGCGTCACATTTACAATTCCCTTGAACTTATCAGTAAACCACAGCTAACAAAACTATGATCTCTGTTTCCATCGTTGATGACGAAAAAGATTTGCGACAATCCATCACGACTTTTGTGAATGGGTCGCCGGGCTTCAAGTGTATCAGTGCCTACGGCAGCGCCGAAGCCGCGCTCAAAGGCCTGCCGGCTGACCAGGCGGAAGTGGTGTTGATGGACATCAATCTGGGCGGCATGAGCGGTATTGAATGCGTGGAGAAACTGAAGGCGCAATCGCCGGCCATGCAAATCCTCATGCTCACGGTCTATGAAGATACCGACCAGATTTTCAAGGCCCTGGCGGCGGGCGCCAGCGGTTATTTGTTAAAACGCAGCAGCCCGACCAAATTGCTCCAGGCAATCCGGGAAGTTCATGCCGGGGGCTCGCCCATGACCAGTTCAATCGCACGAAAAGTTGTGGCTTCGTTCCAAAAGTCAAAACCCACCGCCGAAAAACAGACGCATCTATCACCGCGCGAAGAAATGGTCTTGAATTGTCTGGCCAAAGGGTTCACTTACAAACAAATCGCCGACGAATTGGATATCAGCATCGACACCATCCGGACTTATCTACGGCGCATCTATGAAAAATTACACGTCCAATCGCGCACGGAAGCGGTGGCCAAGTATTTGAGCCAATAGTATTCGGGCTCAGTTCATCGACCTGCGGGCAACCGCTTCTTCCGGTTTCGCCGGTTTCAGTCGGATCGCCTCCCCGCCGCCCGGTGCCAAGTGCAGAGAAAGGACTGAATCGCACGTAACCGGTCGATTTTCGATTTTATATGCTATTGGGTTCGTTTTCCAATCCGCGTCATCGCCATCTCGATAAATTTCGGCAACATAAGTCTTGCTCTGGTCCAGGAATGTAAGCGGTATGGTGTAGTCGCGCCCTTTTTCATTTGTCATGCTGCCGATAAACCAGTCTGATCCACCGCGCTGTTTCCGTGCGATGGTCACGTATTCTCCAACCTCACCGTTGAGCATGTGCGTTTCTTCCCAATCCGCCGGAACATCAATGATGAACTGAAACAGGTCGCGGTACTTTTCGTAATTTTCGGGTAGGTCGGCAGCCATCTGCAGCGAACTATAAAAACAAACGTACATGGCCAATTGTTTCACTGCCGTGGTATGCACCCGGTTGTTCTTTTTGTATTCCGGATAAGTCACTTGAATCACCCCGGGAGTAAAATCAAACGGACCGCTCAGGAAACGGGTGAAGACCAGGTTGACGTCATGGTCCGGCGGATTTCCCCCGTCGGGCGACCAGGCATTGTACTCTTGGCCGCGGGCGCCTTCCCGGGACATGAAATTCGGCCAGGTGCGTTGTTCCCCGGTGTCCTTGATGGGTTCGTGGGCATCCAGCATGATATGATACTTGGCGGCCAGGATCGCGACCTTGCGGTAGTGGCGTACCATGTATTGCCCGTCCAAGTATTCCGCGCCGATGAATTTGCCATCTTCGTCATAACGGTTCACGCGCGGCTCCATGCCGACGTAGCCCGTCTTGACATGGTGAATGCCCAAGCGTTCGCATTGGGCAAAAGCCGCCTCGACCTGAGCTTCGTAGTTCGTGATAACCGCGCCGGTTTCATGATGTGAAATAAGGTCCACCCCTCTTTCATGGGCATATTTGGTGAGGCCAGGCAAATCAAACTGCGGGTTGGACTCCGTAAAACTGAACGCTGCCGCGTGAGCTACCCAATCTCTTGCCCAGCCCTTGTTCCAACCTTCCACCAACA
This sequence comes from Verrucomicrobiota bacterium, assembly GCA_050008355.1. Classification (GTDB taxonomy): domain Bacteria; phylum Verrucomicrobiota; class Verrucomicrobiia; order Limisphaerales; family UBA11358; genus UBA11358. The sequence goes on along the minus strand of JBEKMT010000027.1, from coordinate 38,790 downwards.
CGGCGCTGAAACCGTATTTGGCGGCGAAATCGATGTATCGGCGCGCGTTCTCAGTCGTGGCTCCCAACCCGTCGGTACTTTGTTCCCCGGGTTTGCTGGGATTCCACGTATATTTGCCGAGATGCATGCCCCACCAGATACCGACAAATTTGCCCGGCTTGATCCACGAGGTATCCGCGATCTCCGAGGGAGGGTTAAGGTTCAGGGAGATGTCCGAGGTTCTTTCGACGATATCGGACAAATGGTCGCTAATCATGACATACCGCCAGGGCGAAACCGAGGGGGCTGAAGCTTTGACCCTGCTGCCGTCTGACCACGGAGCGAGATCACATTTCAAAGTATTGTTGTCCCGGGGTTGGAGTTCCATGGCCGCGTAATCGGTCAGGTCTGCCTCGTGGATCACCAGAAACAACCCATCGTCCGTCTGCATGGTGAGCGGTGTGGTCACCGCCCTTACCGGATCCCGGTTGGGATTGTCGCCGGCGACTGCATCGCCATGTTCCAGCCGCGTTTGTCGCAGCAATTCGCTCAACCGCGTTCGCGCATACAGTTGTTCGGATGCCTGCGGACGGAATGCCGGTTGCCATAATATCATTGGATCGGAAGGCAAAACGAAGTCAGTCAATTCATTCATGATTTCAAAATCCTTGAGCCCTGGTTGTTCCGGCCATTCGTACCGGAAGGCGATCGCGTCATCAAACGCACGGAAGCGAATCAGCAATTCACGTCCAAGGTCGCCCGATTGCTGCAAGGTGACCAGGAGTTCATTGTAGTGATTATGCACGACCTGTCGCTCACCCCAGGGCTGGGTCCAGGTTTCATCATGGGCTAGCCTTTTCGTACCCAGGAGCACGAAGTTCGATTTCATGGAACTGCCCTTAAAATCAAAACCAAGTGTCGATGATAAAATGGCCGGTTTGTTCGTGAAATTGACGACATACGACGGTGTGCCGTCTGTCAGGCCGAAGGTCAGCGAAATTCTACCATCGGGCGAACTGAGAACTTCCTGGCCGGATTTCACCGGATCAGCGTTCGCCGCAGGCAGGCTGGCAACGAGTGCGGAAAAACAGATGGTTAAAGCGGTTTCGAAGAGAGAAGATCTCCTTTTCATATGGTAAATGCTGAATGCCTTATTTGAGCCGTCGTTTGGCCGGCAGCTTTGGATTTATTGACAATGGATTGTCGGACCGGCGGTAGTTTTTAATATTATTCTTGGGCAGTGGACCACTGCTGACTGTCGTAAGCCGGGCTGCTGATGGAGGCATCCGATTGCACCGATGACACCGGCTGATTCGGCGAACAGGGCAGGGTAACTCCGGGAGTGAAAACCCCGTAGAATTGTCCCCAGGTCAGGGAGCTGGCCAATGAAGCCGCGGCATGACCATCCACATAGACCACATTCACACGGTTGTCATGTTTGGCATACGCGGTCTGCAGGCGGTCGTTGAACCCGTTTGCCACCGGTTGCGTTGGCCCGGAACTCCCAGACCAAACCGTGTCCAACCAGGCGGCGGCGGTCGCCGTGCTGGGGTCACCGGGGGGGCCGTTAGGACCGGGGGTGCCGAGGGAACCGCTGGTATCCGTGATGGCCACCATGTCCGACGGCCTAGTGACATTCGAGGATTTGAAAGGTTTGTAGCCAAGCATGTTTCCCGCGCCATTGCCGGAGAGGACGACGGCACCGAAAACTCCGCAACAATTGAAACCGTATGAAAGAAAACCGGAAATACTGGGATCAAAATTGCCGTTTTCACCCAGGTACGTGAGGCCGCGCTGCCGCTTGGCACACACCCAGACTTTTGGGTTGGGCTCATAATTCGCCATCATGGGAGCCGGGGTATTGGGCTGCCAGTTGGCCGCGCTGGTGCCGTAAAACCATTCTTCCCCAGCCTGCAGTCCGTGAGCATTTTTATAGATGGCCTGTGTTCTCCAGGGGTTAGGCGCGGGAAAAATGTCCGTGTTATCACCCGCATAAATGGTAAAACCAATGGCGAACTGCTTCGTGTTGCTCAGGCAGGATGCGGCCAATCCGCGCTCCTTGGCTTTATTCAACGCCGGAAGCAGCATTGCCGCCAGAATAGCAATGATGGCAATGACCACTAACAGTTCGATTAATGTAAAGGCTGAGCTTTGAGAACCTGTCCAGAACCTTCCCTTGGAGGAAGGTACGGTATTTTCTGGCAATGCATTGCTTTCAAATCGTTCCTGGCCGGCCTTTATTTCACGAATCATATTTGCTCTACCACAAGGTTGCTGCTTGGTCATTTACTTCTGCCTGCAACGGCAATGTCTGCACGTCCGTATATTGGTGACGCTTCCAATTTAACAATTTCGTACCAATCCCCAATAGTCGCATGAACCGGTGACAATCGAAGTTCGGCCCGGCCTGGCGAAAATGTTGCCCGACGCCAGATTGCAACGCCGGGTGGGTGTCACCACTTCATGCGACTGCCGCGAACCGGCTCAAGTCGTTAAATTCTCCTGCGAACCCAACCGAACAACCAATCCAAAAACCTATGAAACAACAATGTACAAAATGGCTGGCAGCGGCAGCGGTGACAGCCGGTTTGATAATGGCTCATTCTGTTCAAGCCCAGGGCATTACCGGCGGCCAGTATTTAGCCATAAACCCGACTACAGCTTCATTTACCGGTGACTGGTCAACTTCGTCAACGATTTCGTCCAACTCAACCGGCTTGGAAATCGTTGGCCCCGGCGGCAGCGGTAGCTTTAGTACCATGTATTACGCACTAGCCGCTGGCCAGATACAGCCCAACAATCCTTTGGTTACTCAGGTTGTTTTCAATTTCACTTTTAACAGTGGTACATTTGCCGGTCCGGTAAATGTTCTATTCGCGTTGGATGATAGCCTGGGGGGCGTTGATTATTATGCTACCGGATACACCATCAGCGCGCCGGGCGCATACAGCGAAACGTTTAATCTGCAGACTGCCAATTTGGACAACATTCAAAATGGCGCTCAGATAGCCGGCATGAACCTACAATTGGATCCGGCAAACATCAGCGGCAATTACGACATTACTTTCAATAGCCTGACCTTAGCCGTCCCTGAGCCGGCTCCGGTGGCGCTAGCTGGTCTGGGTGCTGTCAGCCTCTGGTTCCTGCGCCGTCGCAAGTAACAAATCCAGAGCGTTTCCCGAGCCGCCCTTTGGGGCGGCTTTTTTGTTGCGCCGGATGAAAATCATCGAGTGACCATATGTTTTCGTGCCGGGCTTGTATACTTGGCAAACGCATTGGACGGCTTGTCCAAAGGCATTGCATCGCTTGCGTTGTTGAACATGTCAGGCAACGCCTGCGTCGTCCGGTTCTTAAAAAGCCAAGAAAGCGCGATAAAAATGGTCCTGCAAAGAGGCCAAAATGAACTTTATAAACACTGGAGCATTCAGACATTTTGCGTTGGTCAAGTATACATGACCGTTTTCGTGCTGTCACCGTTTTATGCGACTAGTTTGCCTAGTCCTTTTGAACTAGCTTGAGGTGGATAATCATCTTGGCAAATTTGTACGACTAACATTATTTCCGTTTGATTTCGAACCCAAACCTTAAAGCCGATCAATGAAAACAAAAGTTTTACTCGCGACGCTGACAATCCTTTCCGGCTTGTTCCTTGCCGGCACCGTTCCAGCGCTGGATATCACTGCCACCAACAGCGGCAATTGGGGAGACCCGACCATCTGGAACAGCGGAACCGTGCCGGGAACCAACGATGATGCGGATGTCCCACTGGGCATTGACGTCACCGTTACCACCAATGCCTCGGTTCAGTACATCTATGATGGCGGCACGGTAACGATGGCCTCTAATGCGACCTTGAATGTAGTCGGCGACCCTTTGGGGGCTGAGGGTACCCAGGATCTGGGTTTGTTGGTCGCAAGCGCTGCAGGCAACACCGTCATATACTCGGGTAATGCTTTTTGGGCCAAGCATCAGGATTACTACAATCTGGTGCTCAGTGGTGGCGGAACCCTTTACAACGGCGAGATCGGCCAGGATGAATACGGTGATGGCGCGGTGGCCATGACCATTGCCGGCAATATGATTGTGTCTAACCGCGTGAGCGTGCAGGAGGCGGATGATTTTAACATCCAAGGCAACCTGATCCTGGGCGGCGGCGGCAGCACCAACATTACCTGGGATTGTTCCGTTGCCAATTTGACGGTATATGGAAACACGACCGTTGGCTCCGGAGCCAAAATAACCGACAATGATGGTGCGCTTGGCAACGATACCTTTAGCAATGTGACCGTCAATGCCGGGGGGGATTTGTACCTTCTTGACTCCACAAATTGGTTCATCAACGGAAGTCTTACGAACAATAGCGGAACCATCGGCGGCGTTGCTTACGCCAGCATTAATTTCAACGGCACCGGCATCTTCGCGGGCACTCCCATTACCTTGCCAACTTTTACGATTAATGGAACTTACGCTGTTGGCACCAGGATCAATCTCCTCACGAACACGCCGGGCCTAAACGGAACACTGGTATTTGACGTCGCCAGCCCCCAGGAGGTCGATCTTGCCACCAACGCCGGCAGCGGGCCGAGCTTTTATTATAACGGAAACCTGGACGTGATTAACTCTGGTCCGACACCCATGTTTGACGCGAACTACCAGTTTTTCAACGCCCAAAGTTATGCTGGTGGTTTCAATAACATCACCCTGCCCAATCTGTCTGGCAGCTTGAGCTGGGTTAATAATTTGTACGCCAGCGGATCATTGGCCATTACGGGCGGCAGTGTTGGTGCCCCGGTGATTACTTCGGTTCAGAGCGGTAATCAACTTATCTTGACTTGGGACAGCGTCACTTATCCAGGTTTCCAGGTCCAGTCGCAAACCAATAGTACGGGTATCGGCCCGAATTGGGGCAATGTTAGTGGCGGCGGCGTTAGTCCGTTCGTCATACCCATAAACCCGGCCAATCCGGCGGTCTTCTTCCGCATGGTTTTGAGAAAGGGCGGTTGTGCAACTCAATGTGGCCGCGTTCCCTTTTTAATTCTGGAGCTGGGCGGCATCCACTCGCGTGCGATTTGGGTGGTAGGCACGCGGGCCTCAAGTGCAAGGAGCCGGTGGCACATGCCCGATGCAGTACGAGATAAAAGCGGAATCTCCGTTGATAAGAAAGAATTCATCGATATTACCTTGGCGAATTGGTTCAAAGCCCAAATACTACGCGCGAAATCGTTCCTGAATCAACCTGCTGTGGCCCATGACCGGCGAAGCGAAAGCGCTTGCTGACCTGGGTCAACGAATCCGAATAAAATGCTCCCTTTCCCGATCGAAGCCGGAATCTGAAAACACGCCCTGGGTATTCCGGGCTTAAATCTGAACAACCCCTGTTGACAAACGCGAACGCCTGAAATACAACGTCAACATGAGTTCAGTGATTTACCGGACACTGCAGGCGGATAATGGTTAGACGGCCTATGCTGACAGTTGTTTCTTTCATGGCGATGGGGATTGTGACGGCGACACGGTATATCCGGAATATTCCCTTCATTTCGATGCCGTCCGCAATGCCACGGCCTGTTGATTCATGTGCCAGCGGCGAAGGGGGGTACACACGAAAAGGCGCTTTTGGAGCACCTGGGGGACCGTCGTTTTGTAGACGCCATGACCCCTGGTTTACTTTACAAATGGAGACATCATGAACGAACCACAGCCAGGCAAGCTAAAGCGTTTCCAAGACGCGATTTATCATAGATGGAGATGCGGAGCCATTCACATCGGCGATCAACGTTGCAACCTTGTGCCCTTTGCCAAAGGAGTGGGTAATGTTTCTGTCTTTAAGTTGCCAAGCCCGTCGCCAGACAAAAACCATGCGGCAAAACAGTGTTTTGTCTGGGACGCCGAAGTATTCAGGCCGGGTGACAATGAGGTGGTGATGGTTCTGGACGTGCAGGTTTTGGACGATACCGAAAATTTGTTTTTTATGGCCGTTTGGGCCTGGCTGAGCGGTTCTCTTGTGGATGACGCGGGAGACTTTTACGTGGAAAGCGAAAACTGGCCGAGGGACAAGCTTTTGGCACTTCACCGGTCTCGGGTTGATTTTGGCGCAGACGGCAAAGCTGGAAATTTTTTTGTCAGGACGCGGACCGACGGAAAGATTGCCGTTCGCATATTCTGGAAAGTGAATTACGAATTAAATGGCAAGAGGGACTACGTTTACGACTCCTTTCCCCTCGATCCGGATACCATTGAAAGAATTGTAGCGCCGCCGTCTGGTTCCGGGGTTTATTCGCTGCGATACATTTGATTTTCCATCACGCCGCAAACTCAGTTACCAATCGTTGCCGGAATTTCTCGATTCCTGTCTTTGGCCACAATTGCGTTTGGTTTGGAAAATTTAAACGTTAAATCCCGTTGGCCGATGAGATCAAGCAAACGGGCTTAACTATTTCAATAAGATCGTACGCACAAAGCATGCATCGCGCAATGCGGGTCAAAGAGATTGACGACGTGGTGTTCGAGCGCAGCCCGATTGCTCAATTCATCTTCTTTTCTTGGCGGGCTGCCCTTTGCCTGTAGTGATCAATTTTCGCAAACTACCATTAACATAAGAGCTCCACGCACTTGAGCAGGCGTCATAACATTCGTGGTCCGCTACCAGGCCCACATGGGTGAAGGTGACCTCGGTTCTGCCACCCTTTTTAACAATTTCAAAGGTGATTTTAGTGCCTTTCCATTCACTTTTGTCTTTCGTAAAGCTTAAACGGGCATCTGAGACAAGCCAAACGACTAATTCGCCGGGAATTAACTTGGTTATTTTGTGCTTAGAATAATGAATATCTCCATAGCGGTAAGTAAATTCATCGCCTAGTTTGTCGGTACTGCCTGCGACACCGGGTTCTCCTGACCACCATCCACGGACATTATTGATGGCAGCGAAGGCTTCTTCCGGACTTTTGGCTACCGTAAAGGAAGTCGTGTAGTTTTGTTCATTCATAATTTCTCTTGTATCGTGAGGATTGATTATTTTTTGGTTCAGCGGGATTTGCTTACCTTCTTGTTGGCATCCCTTTACCGGTTGTCATCAAGTTCTTTAAACTTCTGTCGATATAGGTGCCCCATGCGTTTGAGCAGATATCAAAACACTCACATTCTGGAACCAAACCCAGGTGGGTGAAGTGGATTTCGGTTTTATCGCTCTTCTTAACGATTTCAAAGGTAATTTTTGTGCCTTTCCACTCGCTTTTGTCTTCCGTACAATTAAAGTAATTTTCTAACATATGCCAAACGACTTTTTTGTCAGGAATCAGCTCGGTTATCTTCATTTTTCAACGATGAACGTCTGCGTAGTGATACTTAAACTCAGCGCCGAGTGTTTCGGTGTCACCTTCAATTTCTTCTGACCACCATCCGCGAGGATTACTGATGGCAGCCAAGGCTTCGTCCGGAGTTTTGCTTACTGTAAAGATGGTGGTGAAATTTTGTTGGTTCCTGATTCTCGCCAGTTTAGCTGTTCGAGTGGAGTTATGAATTAACAGGTTCGGCTTGTGCGGTCACTGCGAACTGGTGCTCGAGCGCCTTGACCGCACCGCTGCGCCAGCTCTCCGCCAAGGACGCTGACATGGGATCCGGGAAGATCTCCTCTTCCTCTTTCTCCACTCCGTCAAAGATGGCCTGCGCGACGGACTCGGGCGAAGCCTTCGGCACTTCGAAGCCTCGGGACATTTCCGTATCCACCGGGCCAGGCAGAACGGCGTGCACCTTCACGCCCTGTCCAGAGAGAAGAGCGCGCAGCGATTGGGTCAGGGAGAACGCGGCTGCCTTTGAAATCGAATAGGCCGGAACAATCGGCAGGGAGGCCCAGGCCGCGATTGATAGAACGTTGACAATGGCTCCCCGAGATCTAGTCAACAGCGGCAGGCAAGCCTGGGTCACTCCATAAGTGCCAAAGAGGTTGACGGCGAGTAGCCGTTCGAGAGCGTCACGATCGCTCAAGTCATCGAATAGTGCCAGTCCGGCATTATTGATCAGGACATCGAGAGATTCGGCTTCGTCGACCGCTGCCTGAATCTGCGCCGAGTTCGTCACGTCTAGGGTCAGAGGAGTGACGCGCCCATCCTGATGGGTCAAGGGCTGGCGCGTACCGGCATACACCCGCTTCGCGCCCCTCTTTAAGGCTTCTTCGACGAGTGCCTTTCCAATACCGCGATTGGCCCCGGTCACCAGAATCACTTTGCTTTTGATGGTTTTCACATTTTTTCCATTTCGTTTGTGCCGGTTCAAATCCGGCTTTTGTTAATGTTTACGTAATTTTCTCGCTACAAGTTTTTTGGGTGGAGCCGCCGTGATTGCACGTTCCATAAGATAAGACAACCAGCGAGTTAAAAACTCATCGGTCTTTTTTCGAAGGGTCTGATTATTATTCCGCGCCTGCACGCCTGCTTGATCCAGGCAACACTAGTGGCAATCCGAAACGTGGAAACAGGGAGGGATCAATAAAGGCGTCAATTCGGGCAATGCCATCGCCTTGAATTTCAACGAGATCAATCGCAACAGCCTTGAATTTGGAGGTTTGATTGTTGAAGCTATATAATCCGAATGTCGGCTGTTGGTTCGCGGAGGTGGCGATTAGCCGGAACGGCGGAGCAAGGGGACCGTGCCACGCCCGCGCCAGAACCATGCGAATATTCTCCGGCCCGCGATACCACTGTTGAAAAGGCGGCATGGCCAGAACCACGTCACGTTTGAGCAAGGCGATCAAACCGTCAAGGTCAGCCCCTTCCCATGCCCGCACGTATCGTTCGAGCAGCTTCCGATCAGAGGAGGTCGGCGCTGATCTGTTGTTGGGCAAGCCGTTCGGAAATTCCTTCGCCAATGTGGTTCTCGCGCGTTGCAACGCACTGTTGGCTGATGCTACCGACATGCTGAGGGCGTCTGCGGTTTCATCAGCGGACCAGCCCATTGCATCCCGGAGGAGAACGACCGCGCGTTGTTTCGGAGGGAGGTATTGAATGGCGGCCATAAAAGCAAGCCGCACGGTCTCGCGCATTTCGTATCTTACGCCGGGATCCGGCGCCGTGTCGGCGATCTCGTCTAAGGCGGCGTCCGGGTAAGGTTGCAGCCACAGGATTTCGTTGTTCACTTCGGCTTGAACATTCCCTTCTGAGTCGTGATCACTTGCATCCGGCAGTATACGAGGACGAATAGCGCGCCCGGATAGCGCATTGAGACATGCATTGGTGGCGATTCGGTAGAGCCAGGAGCGCAAGGAAGTGCGCCCTTCGAACTGGTGGCGTCCGCGCAAAGCACGAACGAACGTTTCCTGAACCAAATCCTCAGCATCGTGGACGGAACCGAGCATGCGGTAGCAGTGGAATTGGATCTCGCGCCGGTAAACTTCGGCGAGATTTTGGAACGCATGTTCATCCATTTCCCTCCCACTCGGAATTGCTGGGACGGCATCCTCCTCATGAAGCGTTCCAGCCATTTTCTGTTCAGTTTCGTTCATCGAACATCCTGCCTACTGATTTTCGTTGGGTTAAACGGACATTCCATCGACTTGCTTACCTCAATTCGGCCCGGAAATCTATTCAGCACAGCAGGCAATTTTAAAAGTTGAAATATTTGAAGTATTCGCCTACATGTGTCAAGCATTGAGTAGAATATGATGGCAAGTGATCTATGGCCAAACCACTTGCGCTGGTGGCGCTTGTACGCTTGTGCGAGCATCCACACTGTCGGCCTAAGCGCCTGATGGGTGACCGAGACCCAGGTCGACGGGTCCAGGGTTAAACCCCGACTTTATCGCTTCCTGCCAGGTTAGGGCTTGAGGATCTCCGTGCGGTATTTCGGGAGGAGCGCGATGAGTTTTGCCATCATCCTTATCTCAGCCGCTTGGTCGGGTTTCGGCGCCTGTGCGGTTCGGCTGGCTACCGGAAGGCCTATTTCGAGGAAGAACTCATCTATGCCGGCCGGCGCACAGATGCAGAGCAGCCTTGCCGGCTGTCCGGATGCGTTGATGAAGGAATGGGGTGCGTTGGCCGGGATGCTGACGGTTTCACCCGCGCGCACCAGCAATTGTTTGCCACGAAAGGTGGTTTCAATTTCCCCTTTGAGAATAGTGAACGATTCCTCGAAGTCGTGGCGATGTGGAGGCGGGCCTCCGCCCGGCGGAACATGCATGTCAATGAGGCAATAGCGACCGTCTGTGTCATCGCCCGAAAGTAGGATAGTGTAGGTATCACCCACGATCCCGAGGTGGGCGAAACGCCCATTTTTGTTAGGGTCCGCAATCGTAAGATTCCGTCGGAGATCATCCGGAGGGATTGGTGACACGGGATGGGATGGTATGGATTGGCGGCTCATGGGCGTGCTTTCTTTTTTCCCGGGGTTACTTTATTTCCCTGCGGTGATCAGAAGGACTCTTCATTTTTTTCGCAAGGCTTGGAGGGCAACCTTCCAAAGCCCGAATAGTAGCCGAGCGGCAGGGCCGGGCGTCTTCATATGGACATTTGGAGAAGTGCCTGAACTCGCTGCAGATCTTTTTGAACCTGACTAATGAGTGTCGGAACATTATCTTCCGTTAACTGGAATAAAATCATCGCATCCGGTCTGCTGGACAGTAAATCAGAACCGGGCAGTTTCTGGCTAAGCATCTGTCGGGCTAAATCGCTTGCCAGTCCGACGGTCGTCGCCAATTGTCCAAACGGTTCGCCGCGCGCGCGGGCACCGTGATGAAGCCCGGCCGCCCCGGCAACATTGGCTGGCAATCCCCAGCGTGTCAGCAACCGGGCGCCAATGGAGGCGTGATTCACCCCAAACGCAGTCTGTTCAGCCTCGGCAAGTCCCGATCCGAAAGATCCCTTTTGGTTGATGAGTTCGGCATAGGTTGCACTTTCCACCGAGGCAAAAACCAATTTGCCGACATCATGCAGCAGTCCTGAGGTAAAGGCCGTGGCCTCGGCCGTCTGCAAGCGCTTCGCCAAAGTGGCGGCAGCAACCGCCGTCACCACCGAATGTCTCCAAAGGCTGGTGGCATCCACCACGCCTTTGCTTTTCCCGACCGCCATGGCCCTGGCTCCGACCAGCGAGGCAACAACACAATGAACCTCGTAGAAACCCAGACGAGTCACGGCCTCAAACATATCCGATGCCGCCTCACTGCCACCAAGAGCGGCACTGTTGCACCGTTTTAATATCGCTACTGTCAAGCCGGGATCATGACTGATCAAATCAACCACCCTGTCAATATCATGGTCGGGGTCATTAAAAAGCCCGAGCAACTCGACGGCGATTGTAGGTGCGGGCGGCAAGTCCGATACCCGGTCAATATAATGGTCGGCTTCGTCCATGAGATTTATTCTCCATTCGTAAACGTGCTTGGCGCTAGCGGAAACGACTGACACATCCTCGTCAGCCGTGCGCGAGTTGTCACAAACGCATGTCGAGGTTGTATTTCAGGCATTCTGCTTTGTCAACAAGGGTTTACGTTCTTTTTCATATTAAATACTACTTCACGCAAATTGGAGCGCACGGGCTGTGGCGGGTTGGTTCTAAATCTCGAGTCTTGCAGAAAATCAGCTCTGGTTTGGCGTTGCTGTTCAGTCAGCCGGGCCGCGGTGTCATTTGCACGATCAATTCCCGGTCGTTCAGCAATGCGATCTAAGCTGTGCGCGCCCTCCAAACAAAATTTCCATTTGCTTATTGGCGTGGGCGCGCGTGCAAGTCTTCAGTGAGGCTTACGATTAAATGATATTCATCTGCTTTGCTCTGGAGGATATAGACTTAAAAGAAGCTCATGCTAAGGTGAATGGTGGAGGCGGCGGGAGTTGAACCCGCGTCCCAAGTCAACGAACCAGCCGCGACTACATGCTTAGCCCGGACAATTTTTTCTGCTATGCGATGGCGTCCGGGCGCGATTCGCACTGCCTAGTCCGCATGGAATTTTCTCGGCCAACGACGCGCGGTCCCCGCCGTCAACCATGCCTGCTGTTTCGTCCGTCCACCGTAGCAGGTGTCCAGTGGCGAACGTCGTGGCCTTAGGCCGCGAGGGCTAATTCTTCGTTAGCTGTTATGTTTGATGCGAATGATTTACGAGGCCAACGCATCGTCCTCGGCATGCCGCCTCTGGCGTGTTCACATGGTCGAAACCAGTACGCCCCCAACCAAAGTTTTCGGCTTAATCATGATCGTCCAATTCATCATCCGGGTCAAGCTGTCATCCATCATGGGCGCATAGTGTTAATATTGTTCCTGTTCAGTTCCCTCGCTGGAGTGGCTTTGTTGAAAAACGATGTGCGATTCCAGTGTATTGCTGTCGATTCGCGGTTAATACTCGCACAACCGCGTCAGCCAACCGGCCCCGGAAACAAGTCCGCCTTCACAATTTTTGCGGCGTTCAGCATGAACTGAACGGCAATCGCCGCCAGCAACAAACCCATGATACGAGTGGCAATGTTCATCACGATCGGGCTGAGCCAGCGAGAACCGCGCGCTGCGACCCTGAAAATCAAATAGCAACTAAAAGCAACCGCCAGAATGCATCCGTACAGTGCGATATGCTGGGAGACACCCTGTGCCTGGTTTTGCAGCAGGATGGTGGTGGAGATGGCTCCGGGGCCGGACAACATCGGGATCGCGAGCGGAGTGATGGCAATATCGGTTTTGTCCACGCCGGCCTGCATTTCCTCGTGAGTTTCCTTAACGCGGGAACGTCGCGCGCTCAACATATCCATGGCGACCATCAACAGAACAACGCTTGCCGCGATTTGAAACGCAGGCATCGTGATGCTGAAGATTTTAAATACCAGATTCCCGGCAATCGCAAACACGAGCAACACCGCGGCGGCCACGCACGAAGCCAGGCGCGCCGACCGGATGCGTTGCTCCGGCGTATCGTTGGGCGTCATCGTGAGAAACGAAGGCACCGCCGCCAATGGATCAACAATCACGAAGAGCGAACTCACGGCCAGCAAAATGTATTCAATCAAGTCGATAAGGACTGAATTAGAATTTAATTTCAGCGAAAGTCAACGGGTAGAATCGCGGTGACGCATTATTCATCGGCAAAAATAGCTTCGACCGGTCGTTTGAACAGTCGCGCGATTTTCAACGCCAGCGGCAGGCTGGGATCGTATTTTTCGGTCTCAATCGCGTTGATCGTCTGGCGCGATACGCAGAGTTGGTCTGCCAGATCCGATTGCGACCACTCCTTCGCCGCGCGCAGTTCGCGCAAATTGTTTTTCATTTGTACCGGCGGTTGAAAATCGAATAGCCGACAAAATAAAACACCGTCAGCAGCAGAAATTCATGCCCGATTGTGCAGATGTCCCAATTGCCGCCCTTCCCGGGCTTCGAAAAAATCGCGTCAAGAAATCCTGCGCGGTCCAAACCATGCCATAGCATGGCGACAAAAAACGTCGCACTGAGGGCAAACAGAATTGCCGACACCGTGATGCGCCGGTGCATTTCGTCCATGCCGCGAATCCAGCGAATCAGGCTGTGCGACCAAAGTGCGATCGCAATAAATTCCAGCAGTACAAGGCCCACCCGCCAGTCCAGTGGCCACTGTTTTACGACGTCGCGAAAAATAATGTCGCCGAGCGCGGAAATCAAAGTGGCCACGAACAACCAGCCATTGACTTTCCAATCCATGCGCCATGAATATTCTTTATCGCCGAGAAAAATTTCACCGGGAACATTGGGTTTACTATTCATAATCATTGAGGTTTAAGAGATACTTGCTTCGCGCGCGTGAAGTTGCAGGGGCGGCCGGCCGTTTATTCATGTATACCTCCAAAATGAAAAAATCGCTCCGACTCCGTAGCAGGCCCGCATGATGTCAAATGCCCAATGAGCCCGAATTGGCGGCGCGCCGATGTCTTGCAGAGACAAATAACCAACACAAGTGAAGCCCGTGGCTAGTCCTGAAAAGGCCATCGGTTCAGTCAAACTCTTCCTCCACATCTCATACAATTCCGCAACGTAGCGGATGACGGTGGTGGCGACGTAAATCAACGGCAAAACCGGCAATGATATCAACCAATATTCAAGCGGCGAATGCTCTTCGTATTTGAAGCAGTAGTGAAGCGCAAGAATTCCCAATGCGTACGCGATAAACCCGAGAGTCATTCGTGGCAGAAGTTTTTTGCTTAGGCTTGTTCTCATATTCCGAGAATGTAAAGTATGCTTGTCATTATGTCAAGCATGCTTTACAATCAAATAAAAAACAAAACCGCGGACGGAATTGCTTCCACCCGCGTTTGCTGCCATCCCAAATCACATACGAACCCTCTCAGGACATCCTGTCGCGCCTTGCACCGGTATCGGCATCCTCCTGCGGACTTCGTATTCATTAACCGCGTCGATCGACTCAATGATGCTGTTTCACTGAGGTTTGCGCTCATCCAACTCGGCAAGGGCGGATAAGATTTCCGCGCGCGGCAAATTTCCCGAATTCAACGTCGCATCGTCATGCCTCAATAGCCGCTCGAAAAACCGCCGGCCAAACTCGAGAAGCTCGACCTTGGAAAGTTCGGCATCGAGAATTTCAAACAACGCGTCTTCGGCCCGGGCAAAATCTCCCAACCGTTCATAATGCTGCATCAGCATGGCATTGGTGGCGGTGGGCAGTGGCCTGTCAGCCAGGGCGGCTAGAAAAATTTCAATGGTGGGAACAAAGTCCGGGCGAACGACTGGCTGAGACCGACCGAAGGTTTCAAGTAACAGATGCAATCCTTTCAAATAATACGCGCGACCTTCTTCCGGACGATCTTGCCCGGCCAACAAGTCGCCTTGAGCTTTCAACAGTGTGGCCGTCATGAACGTCTTCGATTCGACGGCCACATCCGGTTCGTTCTGGATTAACCGCGCCAGCAACTCTGTTTCCGAAAGTTGCAGCAATTCTGGCATGCCGGAACCGGTCAGCTGTTGGGTAGACCGGGTGATCTCGCTTGATGCTTGGTCCCATTGCCGGTTTTTTGCAAAACCGATAATTTGCGCGACCACTGAGGCAAATTCTTCAATCTGGCGCAAGATGTAATCACGGCGAAACATGATTATGGATAGCATCAACCGCTCATGGCGTCCATTGAAGCCATGCGCCGGATTTCCAGATCGTCGTAATGCCTTTGGCTCAATGGGAAATTCAAAAAGAAAATCAGCGTCAAATCGATCCCATACAATTTGTAATCTCCGGCCATGCCTTGTCAGTCATAAACCCGCAAAGTCTTTCCAAATTTTGCCCCCGCTTTTGGGCGCCGGCGGATGAAATAAACCAATGTATCAAGCTGATTTGGAATAATTTTTTTATTTTGTTCCATTTTTCTGACTTTGTTAGGCAGCCAGCAGTTTCTTGAAGACCTGCGGTTCCAGCTTGCCATCGGCAAATTGTACGCGCAGCTGGAGCTCGAAATCGTTGTCAATGTTACGACTGTCCAGCACCTTGATCTCTTCAATCAAGCGTTTCGGCTGGAGGCGCAGGGTGGGGCGGGAGACACTGTAGGCGTCGGCCAAGCCTTTTAGCGAACCGGAGAACAAGACAAACCGCTTTATGAAAGTCACATCTTCATCCTCCAGGAACTGCGGCCAATGTTTCTTTTCAGAGGCGTTCATTGAAGCAGATCAAGGTACACTTTTGTTTTATTCAGTTCAATGAAGTGAGAGTAAATATGAATATGATTTAAGTGGTCGCTTTTTGCTTAGTGGCAAAAATTCAAAATCAAAACCGAAGTTGAGACCAATAAAAATCGATTTTTCCGGATGATTCTGAATTTGTCACGAGCAGCGCGCATAATCGGTCTAGCTCAGTCAGCGCGAGCGTTTCCCAAAATGCGGCATCCGTTCACCCGCCGCCCGGGCTTTCTGCTTTATATCGCAGTGCAGGCAGTATTGGGGCGATGTTAAAATCCGAATCCGGTCGGTCTTCTGCACGGTTGAACATTTACGCGAACTGCCTGTCTCATAGCTATGAACGTGGGGGGACGGAGAAAATATGAAATCGATCATAACGACTTATCCGGGCTTCCAATCCCTTCCAAGGGGAATAAAAAAAATGTTATTGGCATCGGAGAGCCATTTTTTCAGCGAGCTAAAATCCCCACCAGCTAGGGCTCATCAAACCAGCAAGTTGTTGAGGCACGGGCCAGATCCAAGGCCAGGTCTCAACGCATCAAGTGTTTCTTCGTTGCTAGGTTGAACAACGGGTTTGACCTGTGATGTCCGCACTCAGCCATCTTCGGATTCCAAGGGTGGAAGACCAGGTCCAGTCATTCTCATAACAGAACAGCGGGCGACGATTTGAATCCGCGAAGACGAAAAAAACGCGGCTGGAATTGCTTCCAACCGCGTTCTGACTTCGGTTCCTCTAATAGTTTTTGGCGAATCAGTATCCGCCCATGCCGCCCATGTCACCCATGCCGCCGCCGCCACCGCCGTGGCCGTGGCCGCCGGCCGACGCTTTTTCCTTCTCTGGAGCGTCGGTGATGAGGCATTCGGTCGTCAGCAACAGGCCGGCGATCGACGCTGCGTTCTGCAAGGCAGAGCGCGTGACTTTCTTTGGGTCAACCACGCCGGCTTTCACGAGGTCTTCGTATTCGCCGGTGGCGACGTTATAACCTTCGTTGCCCTTGCGCTTCTTGACTTCCTGCACGATGAGGGAGCCTTCGACGCCGGCATTCGCCGCGAGGGAGCGGAGCGGGCCTTCGACGGCACGCTTGATGATGTCCACGCCGATTTGTTCGTCGTCATTGGCGCCCTTGACCGTTTCAATCGCCGTGATGGTGCGGATCAAAGCCACGCCGCCGCCGGCGACAATACCTTCTTCCACGGCAGCACGGGTCGCGTGCAACGCGTCTTCCACGCGGGCTTTCTTTTCCTTCATTTCGGTTTCGGTCTGCGCGCCGACGTTGATGACGGCCACGCCGCCCGCCAGCTTCGCCAGACGTTCCTGCAATTTTTCCTTGTCGTAATCGCTCGTGGTCTCTTCGATCTGGCGGCGGATTTGATTCACGCGGCCCTGGATTTCAGAGGACTTGCCGTAGCCTTCCACGATCGTCGTGTTTTCCTTATCCACTACGATGCTCTTGGCGCGGCCGAGGTCTTCGAGACCGATCGATTCAAGCTTGATGCCGAGGTCTTCGGTGATGCATTTGCCACCAGTGAGAACCGCGATGTCTTCCATCATGGCTTTGCGGCGGTCGCCGAAGCCGGGGGCCTTAACGGCACAAACATTGATCGTGCCTCGCAATTTGTTCACGACGAGGGTCGCGAGCGCTTCGCCCTCGACTTCTTCGGCGATGATGAGCAGCGGCTTGCCAGCTTTCGCCACTTTCTCGAGGATCGGCAGCAAATCTTTCAAGCTGCTGATTTTCTTCTCGTAATTGAGAATGTAGGCGTCTTCAAGTTTCGCTTCCATCGTTTCTGCGCTCGTCACGAAATACGGCGAGAGATAGCCCTTGTCGAACTGCATGCCTTCCACCACGTCGAGCGTCGTCTCAATGGACTTCGCCTCTTCAACTGTGATCGTGCCGTCTTTGCCCACCTTGTCCATCGCGTCG
This sequence comes from Verrucomicrobiota bacterium, assembly GCA_050008355.1. Lineage (GTDB taxonomy): Bacteria > Verrucomicrobiota > Verrucomicrobiia > Limisphaerales > UBA11358 > UBA11358. The sequence continues at coordinate 21,268 of JBEKMT010000027.1, read as the reverse complement.
GCGATGATTTCGCCAATCGTCGTGTCCCAGTTGGCGGAAACGGTCGCAACCTGTTTGATCTCTTCCTTGTCTTTGACCTTCTTGGAGATCTTGCCGAGGTGTTCCACGGCGGCTTCGACCGCCTTGTTGATGCCGCGCTGAATGTTGATCGGGCTGGCGCCGCTGGTAACGTACTTCAAGCCTTCGCGATAAATCGCCTCAGCCAGGACCGTCGCCGTCGTGGTGCCGTCGCCGGCCGCGTCGCTCGTCTTGCTGGCGACTTCGCGGACCATCTGTGCGCCCATGTTTTCATAAGGGTCTTCCAATTCGATTTCCTTTGCGACCGTCACACCATCCTTGGTGACCGTCGGGGAACCGAATTTTTTGTCAATGACGACGTTGCGGCCTTTCGGGCCGAGCGTTGCCACAACGGCGCGCGAGAGTTTCTGCACACCCTTGAGCAGTGCCTGCCGGGCCTGCTCGTCAAATATCAATTGTTTAGCTGCCATAAGTTAATGAATAGTTATTGGTTGAGAGTTGTGTGAGTCATTATTCCAGGACGGCCAGGATGTCGTCCGAGGACAAAATCTTGTATTCCTTGCCGTCAATCTTGATTTCCGTGCCGCCATATTTGCTGCACAGGATGCGGTCGCCTTTTTTAACTTCAAACGCGATGCGTTTGCCGTTGTCATCGAGCTTGCCGGTGCCGAGCGCCACAACGGTGCTTTCGGTTGGTTTTTCCTTGGCAGAATCGGGGATGATTATGCCGCCTTTTTTGACTTCCTTCTCTTCGATCGCTTCCACGAGGATGCGGTCACCGAGTGGTTTTACGTTTAGTGCCATACTGTTTTTGTGTTTGGTTGTTTAGTTTACTGCTTAAGTAACTCCCGATCCGCACTCGCGGCGGGAAAAATGTTTATAGGAAACTCCGAACCAAGCCGGGCACTTCAAATGTCCGGCCCTTGACGAGTTCCGCCGCCAGAATCGTCAACCATTCTTTCGAGGTCTGGATATCGCTCGGCGCCAGAACCGTCTTCCCGTTTTCACAGTCAAGACGATAACAGCCCTTCACGGCCAATGTTTCGACCTCACCCGACAATTCGAGTTCCATCGCAAATGTTTTTTGCCTCGAATCAATTTCAAGACTCTTCACATTCTTGATGGCCTGCGTTTTCTGCTGAATAAAGCGCATAGCCAGTGATTTCACCAGCGTGGCCGAGGCTTTATCGCGTATCCCGGAAAACACAACTCAATAAATGATTTCTGCCTGGTTAAAGTGCCTTCTCATTTCGGGCTCTCACTTCTTCTCATCCACGACTTCCGCGTCAATCACGCCGTCGTCCTTCTTTTCCTCGGACTTGGGCTCTTCGCCTTGCGGCTGACCGCCCGCCTGGCCCTTGTCGGCTTGCGCCTTCGCGGCGGCGGCCTTGTAAAGTTCCGTCGAGATGGCCTGCCACACTTCGTTGAGCTTCTCGCTTGTGGATTTGATAGCCGTGGCGTCACTGCCCTTTAATGCTTCTTTCACCGCGCTCGCAGCGGATTCAAGTTTGCTCTTATCGTCCGCTGACACTTTGTCTGCGTTATCCTTGAGCAATTTCTCCGTGCGATAAACGGCGTTGTCTGCTTCATTGCGCGTCTGGATTTCTTCCAGCTTCGCCTTGTCGTCGTCGGCATGCGCCTCGGCGTCCTTGCGCATCTTCTCCACCTCTTCCTTGGAGAGACCGCTGCTGGCCGTGATGCTGATCTTCTGTTCCTTGCCGGTGCCCAGATCCTTCGCGCCGACATGCAGGATGCCGTTGGCATCGATGTCGAAGCTCACTTCGATTTGCGGCACACCGCGCGGTGCCGGCGGGATGTCCGCCAGGTTGAATTTGCCAATGGTCTTGTTGTCCCGGGAGAACTGTCGTTCGCCCTGAAGCACATGGATTTCCACGCCAGGTTGATTGTCACTGGCCGTGGAGAAAATTTCCGATTTCCGCGCCGGAATCGTGGTGTTGCGTTCGATCAATTTCGTGAACACGCCGCCGAGCGTTTCGATGCCGAGCGACAACGGAGTAACATCCAGCAGCAGCACGTCCTTCACCTCGCCTTTGAGCACGCCGCCCTGGATGCCCGCTCCAATGGCCACAACTTCGTCAGGATTCACACCTTGATGAGGCGGCTTGTTGACCAGCGAACGGGCGGTCTCGACCACTCGGGGCATGCGAGTCATGCCGCCCACGAGCACAAGTTCGTCAATTTTGGAGGCTTCAATGCCCGCGTCTTTCAAGCAGGCTTTGACCGGCCCGATGGTGCGTTCGAAAAGTTTGTCCGTAAGTTGTTCCAGCTTGGCGCGGGTGAGCGTTTTTTGGATGTGTTTCGGCCCGGTCGCATCCGCGGTGATGAACGGCAGATTGATCTCGTAAGTTTGCGAGCTCGAAAGGGCAATCTTTGCCTTCTCGGCTTCTTCTTTGATGCGTTGGAGCGCATCGGGCTGCTTGCGCAGATCCATATTGTACTCGCGCTTGAATTCATCGAGGATCCAATCCATCAAGGCATTGTCCCAATCATCACCGCCCAGGTGGGTGTCACCGTTGGTGGCTTTCACTTCAAAGACGCCGTCGCCGATTTCCAGGACCGAAATATCAAAGGTGCCACCACCCAGGTCATAGACCGCAATTTTTTCGTCCTTCTTCTTGTCGAGACCGTACGCCAGCGAAGCCGCCGTCGGTTCATTAATGATGCGGAGAACTTCCAGACCGGCAATCTTGCCGGCATCTTTGGTGGCCTGCCGTTGTGAATCATTGAAGTAGGCGGGAACGGTGATCACGGCTTGAGTGATCTTTTCGCCGAGACGCGTTTCCGCGTCGGCTTTGAGCTTGGACAAAATCATCGCGGAAATTTCCTGTGGTGAAAACTGCTTCGGCCTGCCGTCCACTTCGACTTCCACGGCGGCGTCGCCGTTCTTGGCTTTCACCACTTTGTAAGGGACACGTTTGATCTCTTCCTGCACTTCATCAAACTTGCGGCCCATGAAACGCTTCACAGAATAAATCGTGTTGCGCGAATTGGTCACGGCCTGCCGCTTGGCGGCGTCGCCAACCACCCGCTCGCCGGCTTTGGTGAATGCCACGACCGACGGCGTCGTGCGTTTGCCCTCGGAGTTCTCCAGCACCAGCGGTTCGCCGCTGTCCATGACGGCCATGCAGGAGTTTGTCGTGCCTAAATCAATGCCTAATACTTTTGCCATAATAAATTGGTTGGTTGAAATCTTTGATTGTACTACTGCCACTACATATGCAATTAGGATGCCGAGATCTGCCAATCCGGAAAGACCTCACAAAGCTATTGAAAATAAAGGTGAAATCGCACTTGAGTTGGTCGGCAGTTGCAGTCGTGAGCTGTGCCATGAGTGGCACAATGGCGCAGTGTTTGAGCCACTGACGCGGATTCGTTGGCACAGCTCACCACCGCCTGAAATGAGGCTCTACCAAGCCGAAGCATCTCTTGGCAGACGAAAAATCCTTCGCTCATTCCCCTAGTCGCGGCAAAAAAAAGACTGCATAAAGATTGGGCTTACTGAAGACACGGAACCCGAATCGAAGTAATGAAGGCTCCCGCTAGATCGACAAAACCCATCCTTAAATCCTCGAATTGAACTCTTAGCGGTGAACCGGGAATCTCCAACCCAGCCACTTGAAACCAGCAATTTACTTACTTCCCGGCTTGACCGCCGGAATTATCGCCAGATCAGGAGGCAGTTTGTTCGGCTCAAACGCTTCCACATTCAAGGCAATCAAACTCACGGCCGGTATTCCGAAATTGGTCATGCCATTTGAACGATCCACGACCATCGCCACGCCCACCACAACGCCGCTCTGCGCGCGGACAATGTCCAGCGTTTCCTGCATGCGCCCGCCCTTCGTCACGACATCCTCCACCACCAGAATTTTTTCACCGGGCGCAATCTTGAATCCGCGCCGTAAGACGAGCTTGCCATCCTCTTTTTCCACAAAAATGAAGCGCAGGCCCAGTTGCCGCGCCACTTCCTGGCCGATGACCAGCCCGCCCATCGCCGGCGAAACCACCGTAACGGCGCCGAGCGGTTTTAATTTTGCGGCCAGTGCTGCCCCGAATTTTTCAACCTCCGGCATCTGCTGCAACGCAAGCGCGCATTGGAAGAATTGGCGGCTGTGCAATCCGCTGCGCAGGATGAAATGCCCTTCCAGCAACGCGCCCGAATCGCGAAAAATCTGCAATGCTTCGTCTTTTGTCATCCGCCGATTTTAAATTCAAAGCCCGAATTTTAAAGTTTATTTCGCAACCGCGACGCAGTTGAAGAGAAAAGGGGTTGAACCCACTAGCATGACGCCGGGGCCAGTTCGTCTTCCCCCCAAGGCTCATCCAGTGCTAATTATAATTCTGATAATTATGTTAATCCTTCTCAATTTTTTCTCTGCGTCCCCACGTCTTTGTGGTTAATCTCCGGCGCGTGCCGAAATGGATCAAGTTCATCATCGCGGTTCTGTTGCTACCGGTTTGCATCGGCGCGGCGCGCGCATTATGGCTCGTGTTGCGCGCGTGTGGGAGCGCAGACACCACCTGGGTGCCGCTGCTGGCTGGGGCGGCGTGCTGGATCGTCATCTTCCTCATGCTCCCCAAACCAATGTGGCTTTACGTCTTCGGGCATGAGTTCACCCACGCACTCTGGACGTGGCTCTTCGGCGGCAAGGTCAAAAAAATGAAGGTCACCTCCGGCGGAGGGCACGTCGTCATTTCAAAGACCAATTTTGTCATTGCGCTGGCTCCCTATTTTTTCCCGTTATACGCCATTTTCGTCGTCGTCGTGTTCGCCCTTGGGCATCTGATTTGGGACTGGCACAAGTACCTGGTCTTTTTTCACTTATTTGTCGGCGCGGCTTATGCGTTCCACCTCACCCTCACCTTTCACGTGTTACAGACCCGGCAATCCGACATCACCTCGCAAGGCTATTTGTTTTCCGCCGTGGTCATCTTTCTCGGCAATGTCTGTGTTCTTCTTTTTGGCATACCGCTGTTGACGGAACGGGTTGGCATTTTGAATTCGCTGGGGTGGTGGTTTGAAAGCACTGGAATGGTTTTCCACTGGTTGCAGCGTGTCATTTGATTTGAAAAAAGCATCCGGAAAGGCTCTCCCCTGAAAATGTTATCAATTCTGTCTTGAAATGTTCCACCTTTTCGCCTCATCCTCATCGCACATTATGGATTTGGCCGATATCTTGGGTCGTGAGCAGATTGTCCCTGACTTGAAAGCGACGAACCGTTGGGAAGCAATTGACGAACTCATCGGCAATCTCGTGGCCACCGGCAAAATTCAAGCTGGCGACCGGGACGCTGTGACTGCCGCCGTCAAAAAGCGCGAGACCTCCATGTCCACAGGTATCGGTTATGGCATCGGCATTCCGCACGCATCGACGGATCTGATCTTCGAAGTTGTCGGCGCGCTAGGTCGCTCCGCCAAAGGCGTCAACTTTGACGCGCTAGACAACCAACCCGTAAAACTAGTCATGCTTTTTCTCGTTCCCCAGGGTCAGTTTCAAAAACATCTCCACACCCTCGCCAATATTGCCAAACTCTTACACAAAGCCGAATTTCGCGATGCCCTCGAAAAATCTTCTGACGCTGATACAATGCTCGCCGTCATTCATGAACACGGTAAAAAGTGAACCCGCCCCTCCAGGCGACGCGACGCTGAACTGCTAGCTGTAATAATGTTATATTTCGTATATTTCTTGCTTGTTTCCCGGTTAAACTTTCAGAGCTACAACTTTTCATTCCATAATCACTCAACCCACCCTTTGGATTGTCGCACAGCCCGCCAAACATCGACCGCCAGCAGAGATACCGCCAGCGCGTCGGCCAGCGTTGAGCTGAAGGCGGGGCCGGCCGCGTCGCTCGGTGTAAAAGCAATGACCCGCTGCGCCACCATCACGAGGCGAACACCTCCCGACATGGCCGGGCCAGCAGCTTCGCGTCGATTTTGCGGTATCGGAGGTGGAAGCGAACCTATCGCACAGCACCTTTTAGCCTAAAGAAACGGTGCTGCGAAGTCGTCAGGCATTGTAGAGTGAAGATGGTCCGCCGTTAAACCGCTTTGCGCAGGTTTTTTTAATCAGACTTCCTCCTTCCGGAAAATTCCATGTTCATCCGTGTTCATCCATGGTTAAATTATTTTCGTGCTGCCACACAAAAAAATCGAATCTGCCCTGCAGGCTGCCGTCCGGCAACTGTTACCGGACGCGAAGGTTTTCACTATTTTAGTCCGTCCCTGTCCCGAGCCGAAGTTTGGCGATTATCAAAGCAACGCCCTGATGTCGCTGGCCAAGACACGGAAGATAAACCCGCGCCAACTGGCGACCGATGTGGTTGCAAAATTGGATGTCTCGGAAATTTGTGAAAAAGTTGAAATCGCCGGGGCTGGGTTCCTCAATTTCCGTTTGAAGAGCTCGGTGCTGAACCAGACCCTCGCCGCCGCTGCCCGCGGCGAACATTTGTTTTTCGAAAGGTCGGCCTCGCCCAAGTGTGTCGTCATTGATTTCAGCTCACCCAACGTCGCCAAGCCGATGCACGTCGGCCATATTCGTTCGACCGGCATCGGCGACGCGTTGCAACGCACGCTGCGTTTGCTCGGCCATCGCGTCATCACCGACAATCACATCGGTGATTGGGGCACGCAATTCGGAAAATTATTGCTCGGTTGGAAACAGATACTGGACCGCGCCGCCCTGGAACGCGATGCCATCGCCGAACTGGAACGGCTTTACAAAATCATGAACGCGGAGTGCGACGCCAACCCCGCACGCCTCGATGAAGCAAAATTGGAACTCGTGAAACTTCAGGCCGGTGATGACGACAACCTCCGCATCTGGCGCGAAATGGTCAAGCTCTCGCAAGTCCAGTTCGATATGATCTACGGAAGGCTCGCTGTAAAATTTGATTTCACGCTGGGCGAAAGCTTTTACAACCCATGGCTGGGCGAAGTCGTCGCCGATTTGCTAGCACGCGGCATTGCGCGCGAAAGTGAAGGTGCCGTGGGTGTGTTTAGCGACGGCACGCTACCGTCCCGCGAAGACCCGTTCCTCGTCAATCGCGAGGGTGAATGGGTCGCGGATCCGGCGCTGGTTCGCAAAAGTGATGGCGGCTTCAACTATACAACCACTGACCTGGCGACGATTGATTACCGTATTAGAACCTGGTCGCCGGATGAGATCGTATACGTTGTGGACGATCGGCAATCACCTCATTTTAAAAAGCTTTTTCTCATTTTTGCCCGCTGGAAGCCGGCGGACACGAAGAAGGTGAAACTCATCCATGTCGGTTTCGGCAAAATCATGGGCGATGATGGCAAGCCGTTTAAAACACGTAGTGGCGACATCGTGAAACTCGGAGATGTGCTCGACGAAGCGGAAGAACGCGCTTACAAAATTGTCCTGGAGAAGAATGCCGAATTGCCCGAGGACCAGCGCAAAGACATCTCGCGCGTGGTCGGCCTGGGCGCGGTGAAATACGCCGACCTGCTACCTAACCGCCAGAGCGACTACGTTTTTAGCTGGGACAAGATGCTCGCGCTGCAAGGCAACACCGCACCCTATTTGCTTTATGCTTATGCGCGCATCAAGAGCATCTTTCGCAAGACGGAAAATCCTGCATCAAGAGCCTTGAATCCGGAATTGCTTTTGGTGGCACCGGAAGAGTTCGCGCTGGCGAAACACCTTTTGAATTTCGGTCTCACACTCGAAGCCGTGGCCGAGGAATATCGCCCGAACTTTTTGTGCAATTACCTGTTTGAACTGGCCGGAAAATTCACTTCATTTTACGAGAATTGCCCCGTCCTTAAGGCAGACAACGAGGTCACCAAAGCTTCGCGTCTGGCCCTATGCGATCTGACCGCACGTGTCTTGAAACAAGGCCTGGAAAGCCTCGGTATCGAAACCGTCGAGCAGATGTGAAACCGGCGGTCGCCCCGGAGCGCAGTTTTGTTGGGGGGTGAAAACGTCTGAACTGAAAAACGTTTCGATCCATTTCAAACCGTATTGACAGGCCATGCCTCTGGCGCTATTCGCACTTCAACTCAGCACTCATTACTCGTTTCCTCTCTCTTCCAATCAACTTAATTTGTTCGCACCAGATGACCGCTTTTGCCATCATCCGGCGAATGACGCGCACGGAAAAACTCCTGGCCGAACTCATCGCGCTACCTAGCGTGAATCCGGCCTTTGCTCCAACCGGCGCGGTTTCCGGGCGTCCCAACCGTCAGGGGGGGGTACCTTTCGGTGAAAAAGGTGTCGCAGACTTCCTCGCCAGTGTCGCGGCAGGTGCCGGGCTGGAAGTGGAATTACAAATCGTTTCGCCGGGTCGAGCGAACCTCATCGCCCGGTTGCAACCCCGAAACAAGGTGAAGCAGGCCATTCTGCTCGCGCCCCATTTGGACACCGTCGGGGCGGACGAAAAGCAGTTCATTCCGCGACGCAAAAACGGGCGCTTGCACGGACGCGGATCCTGCGACACCAAGGGCTCTGTCGCGGCAATGCTGTCCGCGCTGTGCCAGCTGGCCGCCGCAAAATCGCGACCACAGGAGACCGAAATTGTTTTCGCCGGCTTGATTGACGAGGAAAACGTTCAGGCCGGTTCACGTGCCCTGGCGGCGCGTGACTTCAAGGCGGATCTGGCCATCGTCGGCGAACCAACTCGGCTGCAGGTCGTCACCGCCCATAAAGGTAGTTTGTGGCTGCGCCTCGAGACGCACGGCCGGGCGGCGCACGGAGCGACGCCCCAACTCGGCAAAAACGCCGTTCACGAAATGGCCCGAATCGTCGACGTTTTGGAGACGGAATACGCGACCCGGTTGGGCCGGCGGAAGCATAAATTGCTCGGCGCCGGCACAGTCAACGTCGGAAAAATCACCGGTGGCAAACAACCGAATATCGTGCCCGATTATTGCGAAATCCTGGTGGATCGCCGCACTTTGCCCGGCGAGACCGAAGGAGGCGTGCGGCAGGAAATTTTCGCGCTCTTAAAAGCCAAGAATTTATCCGCTCACATTTCCAGCGATAAGTCCGTGCCTTGCCTGGCCTTGGAAACAGATTCCAAATTGCCGCTTGTGCAACAATTCTTCCGATGCGTCGGGCAGTCGAAACCAGTCGGGGTGCAATATTTTTGCGACGCGGCGGTGCTGTCAGCCGCGGGAATTCCCAGTGTGGTTTTCGGGCCGGGCGACATCGCCCAGGCGCACACCGCCGATGAATGGATTTCCCTCGCGGAACTTGAACGGGCAAAGGATTTGCTGGTCAGATTCCTCGATTCATTGCCGTAAATGTCTGAAACCACCAAAGTGCCTAAAAACCCTGGGCCGCAAACAATAAATCTTGAATCCCAATCCTCGATTGCAGGGGACCCATAATTGAATGAGCGCAGCGAAAGACGAAAAGATCCCAACGGTCGATCATAAACCACACTCGGCATTTTTCCGGCAGAGCGGCTGGATGATGATTGCCGCGGTTTCAGGTGGGGCATTGTCGTGGTTGGTTCATTTTCTGAATAAGTTTATCAGTCCGGGGGAATACACGGCATTCGGCGTTCTGCTCGCGGCGGTCTCGTGTCTGCCGATGTCGCCGATCCAGATGATGTTTGCGCAGCAGTCGGCGCTGGCGCTGGCCACGGGACGCGAGCGGCAATTGTCTAAGTTGATGCGGTTGGTCGGGCTCTGGATGTCGCTCGTTTTTGCGGTAGTGATTCTGGGGGTCTTCTTTTTCCAGAGCCGGATTGTCGCCGGCTGGCATTTGCCCGACGCAACCAGCTTGTGGATTGCGGTGGTGGTGATGTATTTTTATATGCTGCAGCCGATACTTTCGGGCGTGCTTCAAGGGCGGCAGGATTTCTTTTGGCTGGGCTGGATCAATATCCTTGGTGGCCTGGGAAGATTGATCCCGGCGGCCCTCCTGGTGCTGGCTATGGGTTGGGGGGCCAAAGGCATGATGGCTGGCGTACTGATCGGTTATTTGATCGGAGTCGCCATCAGCATTGGGCGAACTCGTGATTTGTGGGGATTGACTGGGGAAAGATTTGACGGCAAAACGTTATTGCGACAAGTGACACCACTGTTGCTGGGTTTCGGCGGCCTCCAGGTTTTTTTTACCTACGATACGATGTTCGCAAAGGCCTATTTCACCGATGACCAGATGAAGCCCTATGTCGTGGCGGGGACCTTGTCCCGGGCTTTGCTGTGGCTGGTTTTGCCGATGGCCACGGTGATGTTTCCGAAGCTTATCCAGAGCCGGGTGAAATCGGAGAAAAACAATCTGTTTGGCCTCGCCGTGCTTGGTACTGCGGTGCTGTCCGTATGCGGAACGCTCGGTTTGTGGCTGTTTGGGCCGTTGGTAGTGCGGGTGGTCACCAATGCCGGGGGCGTGGCGGCTACCATGGCGCTAATCCCCTGGTATGCCGGGGCAATGGTGCCTCTGGCCATGGCCAATGTGATGGTGAATGACCTCATGGCTAAAGGCCGTTACTTGGTGGTGCCTTGCATCATTTTTCTCGCCCTGTCTTACGGCATCACCCTGCCGATCATGCTGAACCATTTCCCCGGACGCTTGGAAGTCGTGCTGCAAACGCTCGGAGTATTTAATCTGCTGTTATTCGGTGTCTGCGCCTGGTTCACCTGGGGTACCAAAAACGCCAGGGCGTAATTCGGCAAACTCACAACCAAATCGTGAGCAACAACCTGAGCAAATGTAAAAGCCCCCGCCACTGCATGGCCGGCATGGTGATTTCAGCTGCGACAGAAAAAATCCCGGGCCATCTTCCCACACTAGTACATGTTGCTGCGGATTTACCGCGCAACGCCTCCATCTGGCTCGTGCCTGATCGCCGTGTCGAGCGTGCACTCATTAATGGAGGGCCGTCCTCGGGTCCGGCAACAAAATGGTCTGGTTGCGACGCTGCTGCGGCTCACCTGTAACAAATAGCGAATTCGTCCTTTTCGGCGCGGGCATTCACCGTGTTCTCCCGCTGTGCCCGTTATGGCTGCTTTGGTGGTTTCGAAGAAGAAAGTGGCCTTGGCGCGCGCAGCCTGCGATACAACCAGGTCTCGAGCGGACGTAGTGGTCTCAACAATTTGTAAATGAACGGCCGGTAGATCAGCCACACGCGCACGACGGACAAAAACATCGCTAACGAACTCCGGAACAACGACGCTGTCACTTTGGAACCAATCATATCAGTCCATTCAATCGGCACTTCGCGCACTTTGAAACCGGCCTGATGCAAGGCCACCAGCAGATTGACGTCGAACGCCAGATCTGCGATGCGCAGGTAGGAGTGGATTTTTTCCACCGCCTCGCGCCGCATCAACTTGCAAGGACATTGCGTGTCTTTGATGTGCAGCCAGAACAAGATTTCCACAATGAAATGAAAACAGCGGCTGATGAACCGCCGGAAGGTCGGCTGTTTTTGCAACAGCACGCTGTCCGGGAGCCAGCGCGAGCCGATCACGCAATCCGCCTCCGCCAGGTACGGAATCAGTTTAAAAAAGGCCGGCGGTCCCGTCGCGCCGTCCGCGTCAACATAACCGATGTAATCCGCATGCCCCGCGAGTTTGAGTCCTTCGATCAACGCGCCGCCCTTTCCGATAGGTGCAGGAAAATCCAGCCAGCCAACGGACGGAAAATCTTTGGCCACGCGTTGCACCACCCCGAGCGTATTGTCACGGCAGCCATTCAAGACCACGATGATTTGAAATTTGCCGGAATAATTTCTCCCGAAAAAATCCGCATAATCGCGCAAAACAGGTTCAATGCGCGCTTCTTCGTTGTAAGCAGGGATTAGAATCAAAAGACTCGGATCGGGCACGCGCATTCAGTAACACAAACCCATACCGCAATCAATCTTTGGCTGTGGACAATAGCCTGGTTCAGAACCACCATTTTTCTCCTCATCTTATAAACCCATCTCAGGACCGGATCTCCAATTTGGAGCTTGGAGTTTGGAGCAGGCCCAATCGATAGGTGCTAAAACGCCTCGGTCCTTAAACTCATCGCTAAACGATGGCCGATGATCACTCCCTTCAAAGATGCCGAAAACCCGCGCCGAAGTACCCTTGCAAAACGATCTCGGCATGGGATGGAGTCTCCTGATTGCGCCATGGACCCAACGGACCGATTTGCTTTTCCACCTCACCCACACGCCCGACGATGAAAGTCGCCGCTTGGGCTTTGTCCCATTCGTCATACTGGTCCGCAAGCCACGAACTCGTGGGTTCCAGGTTTCGGGTGTCCCATCGCCACAGCAGTTGTTTCGCTGCTGCGTCAAAGACATTGGTCAAATCAAAGATTTGGTTCTTCAACGACTTGCTGTCCAGCTGCCAGTAATTGGGTAGCGTCAGTTCCGCATCATTGGAAATTCTGAGGCGGTTTTTTCCAACGATGGCTACCGCCAATAGCCAGGCCTTTTTGAGACGGTTCGCTTCTTGAACCAATCGCGTGTGTTTCTCGGATCCAATATCCGCCGGCAGGTCGAGATGGATAAAAATGGAGTCATCCGTGTTGGTGTCAACCACCCTGAATCCGAACTTATCTTGGTTTTGCACCAGAGCAATCATTACCTCGCTGCCATTCGCAGCTGTCATATCGCGCCGGATTTGCCCTGCGAATGATTGCAAATACGTCTTCAAACTTTCATTCGCCAGGGTCGAAAGATCCGGCCCGCTTCCTGCCACTTCCCGGCGATCATTTTCCTTGTTGGAGCCTTCAGGATTTTGGATGGCCTTGGAATCTAAACTTTCCCCTGGTTTGGCTGCATCAAGGCCGCAGGAGGGAGATTCAGTGGAAAGCGAGCTCGGACGGGATTGCTTTTGCCGCAAACTCCGCTCCCTTGGCGCGTTTCCATATCCTTTGCTCTCACTCATTTGCTTGTGGGCTGGTCTTCTGGGCTGGTCAAACGGCATTGGTTCCAGTGACTTGGCCGGCCGAGTCATAGATTGAAACTTGAAGCTCCGCTTTCTCCAAGGCTTGCCGTGTTTCATCGAACAACCGTTCGTCGGCAAAACCAATTTCCGCCCACTCATCGTGGCTGACGAAGGCCCCGCCATAGCCGGCCGTGGGAATCAAATGAAGATCCCAGCCAAACAACATACCCAAGTGCAGAAGCGTGACCACCTCAGGCCTTTCGTAGTCGAGACACAAGTGGCCGGGTGCATCCTGCAACAACTTGAGCTCGCCGTATGATTGTCGGAATCGATAATACAGGTGCTGGTTTTCGCAGGAAGGAAATATTCCGTAGCCCGTGACCCACACCAGACAATTTTGGCGCGGCTGAAGTGCGGCCTCGATGCAACGACTGAACCAAAGCAATTGCGAAAATGAAGCCGGGAAGGCACACCGGAGGCGGTGCTGACTACTGGGCGCGTCAGCTGGTTGATTCTGGCCATCGAGCGGCACCTGCAATGCCTGGCACCACTCCTCACATTCTTTTGGTGTGTAGAAACGCATAAAATTCCACGTCGCCGGTGACTAAGAGAACTGAGCCATGCCGGACGCCTGATGTCAACCGCGAAAGTGGAATTCCAAGCAGCGGAGGACGTGTTTGGCAAATTCGTGCACCGATAAAAATGCTGCTAATAATCTCAAAGCAGAATTACTGATTGCGGGCTTCTTCGTCAATCAACCGACACCATTGCCCCCACATTGGCTTCCGCCACCGCCAATTTCTCGTGCCGCCGCCACGGAAATGCAAACTTGTTTCACTGTCCGGCGGATTCGCGGCAGGGGTTGTATCAAGGGACCGATCCCGCATTCATCGGCAAGACGGTTCCGGCTGCGCGGACCTTTTCGATGAGCCAGGCAGTCGGCACTATTGATCCCGGTTACAACCAAAGCACAACTCCGGGCGGCGCCGGTGTTTTGCACAGCGGAGTGCCGGATTTGTCGGTCAATGGACCCTGGCTGAACGATCAAGGCAATCACCGTCGGAATTCGCCTTGGGCCACTTATGGCAAATTGTCTTCCATAGGTGCACCGGGAGCTGCCATGCTCTGGGTGCTTGTGGACGAAAACGCCAGCGGCCTGAACGACGCCGCTTTTGCCTTTGGGATGGAAGACCCCGAATGGATTGGCGCGCCCGGTTCCTACCATAATGTCGGGTGCGGTTTGGCCTTCGCCGATGGACATTCTGAAATTCATAAATGGCAAAGTAGGCCTGAAAACCATTCGGACGCCAACGAAACGGATTGGAGCTGGCTGCAGCAACGGACTTCCGCGAAAGTGGGAAATAACCCTTGAAGCGGTTCCGAAGCACTTTGTCCACTCTTCAAGTTGGCCAGGAGCATTTTGTGGATGCCGCACGGTCGCAGTAACCCGCCGCCAGCTGAGGTTACCTCTCCATTTCCGCACCAGACCCACGCAACTGTGTCTTCGATCCCGTCGAGACAAAAATCCTCTGAAACAATTCTTGCCGTGCCGCCACCAAGCCGTTAATTACTTGCATGGATTCACGCGAAGCATTTGTGGCACTGAACCTTATCGAAGGCGTCGGTTCGGTGCGTGTCCGGTCGTTGCTCGAACATTTTGGGGACGCCCCTAAAATTCTTGCTGCCTCCAAATCGCAATTGCTTCGGGTTCATGGCATCGGCGAAGACACCGCAGGAAATATTTCAAGTTGGGAAAAAGCCGTTGATCTAGCGGGTGAATGGCAACGCATCAACGATTTCGGCTGTCACGTATTGATCCAATCCGACGCCGATTACCCCTCGTCACTTCGAGAAATTTACGATCCACCCATTGTATTGTATGTCAAAGGCAAGCTGACTGCGAAGGACAAAAATTCCGTAGCCGTCGTGGGTTCGCGAATGACCACGCATTACGGAATCGAGACCGCGCGCAAACTTTCGTATCAACTCGCCTACGTGGGCGTAACCATTGTGAGCGGCGGCGCTCGCGGGATCGACACGGCCGCGCATCAAGGCGCCCTCAGTGCCAAAGGCCGTACCATCGCCGTCGTGGGCACGGGCATCAACCTGGTTTTTCCGCCCGAAAACGTGGAATTGTACCAGCGCATTGCTTCCAACGGCGCGGTGGTCACCCAATTCCCTTTCAACCGGCCGGCGGACAAGCAAAGCTTTCCCATCCGCAACCGCATTGTAGCTGGAATGACCCTGGGCACCGTCGTGGTCGAGGCCAACCTGACCAGTGGAGCACTCATCACCGCGAACTTTGCGACGGAATACGGGCGCCAGATTTTTGCCGTGCCCGGACGCATCGATTCGCCGCGCAGCAAAGGATGTCACGAATTGATTAAAAAAGGCGCAAAGCTTTGCGAAGGCGCAGAGGATATATTGAGTGAGTTCGAATATTTGTTTCCCTCCAGCAACCGCCCGGCCGCGGTGTCGGAAACCGGCATTTTGCCGGCGCTCGAGCTTTCCGAGAACGAGCAGAGAGTTTTAAGCGTGGTGAAATCTGGCGATGAATCAGCGATCGACGAGATTATCCGCGCCAGTGGTTTGCCGAGTTCTACCGTCAACGTCGCACTGCTCGGTCTGGAAATGAAACGGCTGCTGCGGCAGCTGCCGGGAAAAATGTTCGTGCGGAGCTGATTTTTCATCCTTATTCACTTCCTTCCTTTTCAAATATTCGAGGCAACGCCTGGACGTCATAAACCAATTTTGCTTGTCGAGCCGCCGGCTTCGCGCGCTAGGAACCAAGGTGTCACCACCAGCCCTCCCCAACTGGCAGGATTATGATTTTCCAGGAAAACTTTCCGCAGCGTTTCATCATATGGGACAAGCGCGGTCCATAACATTCCGGGCGAATCTTTCCAGCGTGCGTCCGGCACTCCTCTGTCAATGCGCTGGAATTGGGCTCCTTTGTACATCTGGTTCCACATAAAGTCGCGGTTGGTAGCGACGAGCCGATGGAGGTCATTTTGCTGGAAAACCAGTCCGTGCTCGAATGCCGCAACAATACCTTCCACATCCGCCTCATAGTATCCACCGTTTGGATGCACGCCGACCCAATGGCGCGTGGTACCATTCGGCAAGAAGTCCCATGGACCGGCGGGTTCCCAGTAGTTCCAGACAAAATATTTACCGTCTCCTTGCGTCTTCATGCGTGATTTCATAAGCCGAAACCACTGTTCTGCCCGCTCGCGATAGACAGGTTTTCCGGTCGAACCGTGCATGGCGAGCAGCCAGCGGGCGATATGATTTTGCTTGTTATCAGGGTTTGAAAAACCGTCCGTCATGCGTCTGGTATAGCCGTCGGTCCAGCCACCTGTTTGTGTGTCGATTCCGAACATTGGGACCACCCACAATCCTCCCGCTTTCACTTCGCGCCAGCAGCCGCGCGCATCCCATTTCTCAAAAATCTCAACGGCAAGGTTGAGCCACGTATCTGCGCGCGAACCAAATTTATCCTCCAACGTGGGGACTTTCTTGATTTCTTGAGCCATTTGCACCAACGGTCGAAACCCCATGGCTTCTCCGGTCAGGCTGTCCGTTAAGAGATCCTTCTCGAGCAGGCCACCGGTGCCGCCCTTGGGCCAGCCGACGAATCCGTCTGGTTCTTTCACGCCGCGTTCGATCCACGCATCCGCCCAGTCAGCCAGATGGCCAACCCATTTAGGATCGCGCGTCGCTTGATAGCCCTGATAGAAGCCATTGAGAAACGGGCTGATCAGCCAGCCAATTTCTTCGCCGAGTTCCCGGTCACAATAACGATTCTGGCTTTCTTTTATTATGTACTTTTCCCAACGCGCGAGCCAGTCCTGCGCGAGGGCGGCATCGAGCGAAACGATGGAGTCGCCTTGGAATTCCACGTTTAACACAGAGGCAAGCAAATTGGCAGGCAGTGACGCCATCCCGACGGCGGCGACCACTGATTGTTCGAGAAAAGAGCGTCGTTTCATGGGCTCATCGTTGGATTTCAAACAGGCTGCCGTGATGGACATTTCCGACCTGGATTCCAGTGCGAAACTAGTGTGGGTCTATTTCATGATCTTCTTCCTGCGCCACGAATTTGCAAGTTCTATTTCCAGTCCGCCCACCGTTCTTCACGGCAAATAGAGCACCCCTTGAATCCGCTTCCTCTTCATCACTTTTAAACTTTTAACTATTTTTGCAGGGCTCGCGATTGCGGCGAAGAAACTTGCTTCGGTGCCGTCTATAAATTACAAGTCCTCAGAACCGGAAGAGATCAATATGGCCACCTATACCATCATCGGCAGCGACGGGAAGGAATATGGCCCGGTTCCGCTGGACGAGTTGCGGCAGTGGCTTGCCGCCGGGCGCATCAACGCGACCACCCAGGTTCGTGCGGAAGGCGTCAGTGAATGGAAACCACTCTCTGAATTTCCCGAACTCGGCAGCTTGGCAAAAGTAAGCTCAGGACCGCCACCATTTCCGGCTGACGGGCCGCGCGCGAAATTAAGCGCTCTGGCGGTGACCTCATTGGTGTTGGGAATTATAGGATTTTTCACCTGCGGTACTGCCGCGTTGGTGGGATTGATTTTGGGCATCATCGCCATTGTCAAAATTAAGAATAGTGAAGGCCGTTTGTCCGGGTCTGGCCTCGCGTTGGCGGGTACTATTGTCTCGGGAGTTTTTGTGATCATGATTCCGATTTTTGCGGCGATGTTGCTTCCGGCGCTGGCGGCGGCCAAGGAAAAGGCGAAGGAAATCAGCTGCGTCAACAATGAGAAACAACTTTCGGAGGCCGTGTGGGTTTACGCCGACAGTCATAATAGCCAGTTACCGCATGCCGCAACTTGGTGCGATGACCTCAAACCCCATGTCGGTTCGGAAAAAGTCTTCCAATGTCCGGCATTGAGAACTGTCAACCGTTGCGATTACGCTTTCAATGCCAAATTGGACGGCTTGGACAAAAAGAAAGTCGCCCCGACGACTGTGATGATTTTTGAATCGGACGGGGGCTGGAATGCGAATGGCGGTGCAGAAATGATGATTAGCAAACCACGTCACGCGCGGTTTTTTGTGGTCGCTTTCGCTGATGGCAGCGTTCAGCAGCTGCGGGACTATCAGCTTGCCACACTGCGCTGGGACCCTTAAAAATTTACCTGAATCAATTTATGGCAACCTACATCATCATCGGTGGCGACCAAAAAGAATATGGTCCGATCAGTTCGGCGGACGTGCGCCAGTGGATTTCCGAAGGGAGGCTGAACGCGCAGTCGCTGGCCAAATCGGAGAGCGACGCGGAATTTCGTCCGCTGGACAAATTTCCTGAATTCGCCGATATCTGGGGAGGGGGAGGCGCGCCGGGAACCATCACGCCGCCCGTATTGTCCGCCGATGAATGGCTCGCGCACGTCACTGCCCGGCAGCCGGAATTGCGTCTGGGTGAATGTTTAGGTGCTGGCTGGAGTTTTCTGGGCGCAAACTTCGGGTTCTTAATCGGGGCGATTTTTTTGGCCTGGATCACGAATTTGATTTTTGTCTTGGGTTCTGTCTATGTTCCGCTGATTGGTCCGCTGGCTTCGATTTCTTTCAATGCCGTCATCATGGGTGGATTTTATGTCGCCTGCCTGCGCCGCCTCCGCGGGGAAATGGTGTCGTCCACCGACGTTTTCTCCGGCTTTACCTCCGCCTTTGGCCAGTTGCTGCTGACCGGACTGGTGGCCGGCACATTAATCGGGCTGAGCGCCTGTTGTTTGCTGTTGCCCGCAGTTTACCTGACTATCGCCTGGACGTTTGCGATCATCATTGTGGCGGACAGGAAAATGTTTTTCTGGTCGGCGATGGAGGTTAGCCGGAAGGTGGTTACCAAAGTCTGGTTCGAGGTGTTCATCTTGGTGTTCGTCGCCTTCCTGCCGCTGGTCGTATTCCAGGTTTTCAATATGGCGGCTGGCGCTCATTACTTCCTTGGTCTTTATGATGAGGCGAACCATAACTGGCAACAGATGGCGCCGCTTTTGCAAAGCCACAATGAGGAGCTCCACAAAATGACCCTGCGAATGACCTTCATCGCCCAGGTGTTTTTATTGGTGAATCTTTTTTACGTCGCCGGGGTTATAGTGCGTGCGTATGAAAACCTTTTCGGCGAAAAGAAGCCCTGACCTTACTCCTCGTGAAGCCGCTCAGGGTTGTCTTACGGCCAACCTGGCGGTTCCCGGCCTGGGTTCGATCATAGCCGGGCGTAAAGTTGGCTTTGTCCAGATAACCATGTATTTATCAGGATTCGCTCTCACGTCCATTTTTGGCGTACGCTTTATGTTTGAAGTGTTGTCAAACTGGTCGGCTTTCTACGCGGAGTTTTATGGTCCCGACGCCGATGCCTTGTCTGCCATGGGTGATCTTTGGCATCGCACGCGGTGGGCTTTCCTGGGAATTGCTTTGTTCGCCATCGCCTTGATTTGGGCGTTCGCGACCAGCCGCGCATTGCTGGCCGCGGCCAATGATATCAAAAACGGACCCAAATCCGCTACCGCATGAAAAAGCCTGACGACCGTACCGTCGCTCGCGTAGTGCTCTTGAATTTGCTGGTTTTACCCGGACTCGGTTCTTTGCGTGCCGGTCGCTGGTTTGCTGGCGTCGGTCAACTTGCCTTTGTTCTCATCGGGGCCGCCACCGTGTTCGTTTGGTTGTACCGGGAACTTGCCCAATACTATGGCCTGATGTTTGACAATGTGAAACAGCAGTCCGTCGGTTGGATTGGCGTGCTCGGTGCAACCTTGATGGGCATTTCGTGGCTTTGGGCCCTGGTCACCAGCATCAATTATCATCGTGCCAACGCACTGCAAGGCTCAGTCCAGAGTGCAAACGCCGGCGCCCGGACGACGCAATCTTCTGCACCGCCCGTTATATCCGCACTGGACACAACTTCCCAGTGGCAGCGAAATGGCGAAATCATTTCGCGCACATTTCAGTTCAAGGATTTTGCTGTCGCCATGGAGTTTGTGAACGCCGTCGCCCTCGCCGCCGAAGAAGCCCAACACCATCCCGATATCGACATCCGCTGGAACAAGGTCACGCTTGCGCTCACCACCCACGACGCTGGCGGTCTGACCGAAAAAGATTTCGCCCTGGCCCGCCATTGTGATGCCCTTGCGCTCCGCTAAACAGCCGGTGGACGCGGTGAGGGTTTGAATGTCATCCTCATCCTTGTCCTCAAAAATCCAACAAATATTTAGGTTAAACAGTTCAAAACACCTTCGGCACACCCTCCTCAAGAATTTTGATGTGTTCTGTCAGGTTTTCCTTTTCGGCGATTTCCATCAGCCAGCGCGGCGGTTCATCCATTTCTTCGAACGAAAGTTTGAACGTTCCATAGTGCATCGGCACAAAGTATTTCGCCCGCAAATCCTTGAATGCCTTGATTGCGTCGTCCGGCCCGATGTGCACGCGCCGAAACGTTTCCGGATGGTAAGCGCCGATGGGCAGCAGCACGATTTCCGGCGCAAACTTCCGTCCGATTTCCTTGAACCCGTGGAAATACGCGCTGTCACCCGCGTGATAAATTTTTCGGCCCTGATGTTCCAGGATGAAACCGCCATAGCCGCGATGTTGGTCGTGCAGGGTCCGCGCGCCCCAATGTTTGCTCGGCGTGAACGTCACCTTCCAATCACCCTGCGAAAAACTTTCCCACCATTCCAGCTCAATCACCCGGCTGAATCCGAGGTTGTGCGCCAGGTCCCCGACGCCTCGCGGCATGATACCGATTTTTGGATGCGGCAATCGGCGCAATGTCGGCTTGTGGAAGTGGTCGAAATGGGCGTGCGTCAGCAGAACGAGGTCAATCGGCGGCAAATCCTTGATCTTCAAACCGGCACGCTTGATCCTCTTCAGCAAAAAAAGCCAGTTCGCAAAATTTGGATCAATTAATACGTTCAAGTCAGTGAACTGGATGAGGAATGATGCATGACCAATCCACGTAATCGCCACCTCGCCGTACCGTAGTTTGGGGAAAACCGGACGCCGTGGCTGCCCGTGACGCGGGGTAAACCAGCCTTTTAGGATCAATTCCTTGAAGAAAGTGCGCGGATTGAAATGTTTTGCCGGTGTCAACTCCTTGAACGAACGGGGCAATCGCCGGCGCGGCAATGGACGCTTTGAAAGATCCTTCATTGAACCATTTGACTTTAACACTTGCCACACGTTCAACCAGTTCCAAAATGAAAAATATTGTCTCAGGTTTCGTCCCGCGCCCCGAAGTCTCCCTCGAGGGAAAGCGGAATTGTTTCGGCGGCAGGTCGTCGCTCGCGTTCAGCGCAAATCAAAAGAGTTCAAGTTTTGGAACTATCAAAAAGCGTGCTGTCAAAAAGCGTGCTA
>JBEKMT010000269.1:0-5342 GCA_050008355.1 Verrucomicrobiota bacterium | reverse complement strand
GCGATTCCAGTCGGCGCAGCGCTGGGCACGGTCATTGGCGGACTCATCGCCGCGAAATGGGGCTGGCGGCATGCCTTTATCTGGGCGGGCGTGCCGGGTCTATTCCTTGCGCTTGTGATGCTGCCGTTTGCCGAATTGAAACGCGGCCACGCCGAGGGCAAATCGAAAGAAGCAGCAAAAAGGCCTTCGTTCCACGACGTCGTGAAACTTTTTCGGACTCCGGAATATTTGCTCGTGGTGTTGGGCTACACGGCTTACACATTCGCACTGGGCGCGTTCGGACATTGGGGGCCGACGTTTTTGCATCGCGCTCACGGCATCGCCGTGGTCAAGGCGGATGAGTTTTTCGGCACGGTACTCGTCGTGGCCGGGCTCATAGGCACTCTGATCGGCGGATTCGCAGCGACGGAATGGCAGAAGCGCAATCGCTCGGGCTACGCGTGGACGCTGGGACTCTCGGTGCTGGTCGCCGTACCGCTCTCATTCGGCGCGTTTCTGGCAGCCTCAACGTTTTCGTCTATGTCATTGTTAGCCGCGGCGATGTTCTTCCTATTTCTGTCCACCGGACCGGTCAATACCCTCATTCTGGAAAGTGCACCGGCGAATCTGCGCGCCAGCGCCATGGCTGTTTCAATTTTTACGATCCACTTGTTCGGCGACGTGTGGTCGCCTGAGATCGTTGGCAGGCTCGCGGATTCTCTCGGAGGAAATCTGCAGAAGGCTGTTCTAATTTTACCCGTGGCGTTGATCCTGGCGGCTGCGCTTTGGCTGGCGGTCGCTCTGAAAACCAAGCCTGGCCCCACGTCCCAATCCGCGCCGGCATAACCGGGTTACTTTGCGGCGGACAACTGCGCTTCAAGCTCGCGGTGATTCACCTTTCCGGTGCCGAGTTTCGGAATCTCCGGCACCACTTTTATCTCGCGCGGCACGCAGAGATTCGTCAATCCCCTGGCTTTGATGGCGTCACGGATTTCGTCCAGGGTCAACTTCGGTTCGTTGGTAACGACGACAAGCGCTTCGCCTTTATTCTCGTCGGGACGGGCGAGGACGGCGATCTGACAACGCAGGCCATAGTGCGGAAACGCCCCTGCCAGCGCGTCTTCAACCGCCGTAAGGCTCACCATTTCGCCGCTCACCTTGGCGAAGCGTTTCATCCGCCCGAGAATGTGAAGGTAGCCCTCGGCATCCACGCTCACGACATCGCCAGTGTCATACCAGCCGCCGAGAGCCTGGAATTTCGCGTTCGCCTCCGCGTTCAAATAGCCTTTCATCACATTGGGCCCACGCACAAAGAGACGCTGGCCTTCCGTCACACCTTCGACTGGCTCCAGCCTATATTCCATGCCCGGCAAGAAACGACCCACCGACCCCCAACGCGGCTCGAGCGGGGTGTTGAGACTCACGCATGGGGCGCATTCCGTGGCGCCATAACCCTCGAGAATGCGCACGCCGTATTTTTGCGACCAAGCGAGCGCAGTGGCTTCCTGCAACTTCTCGGCGGCGGCAAAAACGCACCTCACGCTGCGAAAGTCGTAGGGATGCGCCGAGCGTGCATAGCCGTTCAGGAAAGTATTCGTGCTGAGAAACACAGTGCAATCGCGCTCGTAGATAACCGCCGGCACCATGCGGTAATGCAATGGTGAAGGATAAAGGAAGACTGAGATTCCACTTGCCAGTGGCAGAAACGTCCCCGCCGTGAGTCCGAAGCTGTGGAAAAGAGGAAGGCAGTTGAAGAGACGGTCACGGCAGGTAAAAT
Source organism: Verrucomicrobiota bacterium (assembly GCA_050008355.1). Taxonomy (GTDB): domain Bacteria; phylum Verrucomicrobiota; class Verrucomicrobiia; order Limisphaerales; family UBA11358; genus UBA11358. The sequence continues at coordinate 3,586 of JBEKMT010000269.1, read as the reverse complement.
CCGTGATTGCCAGCATCTGGCAGATGTTGGCGAGGATGTTGGCGTGCGTCAGCTCGACGCCTTTGGGCACGCCTTCGGAGCCGCTGGTGAAGACAATCACCGCAGTGGAGTCGGCGGGCGGTGGACTTTGGATATTGGGTTTAGGAATGAGAACGTGACGGAGCAGCGTGAGGAATTTGCGGTAGCCGGTGATGCCGGCACGCACATCCTCAACGTAAACCAGGCTGACACCCGCTTTCGCAAAACCCTCCACGTCCAGCCTGGCCCGCTCAATAAAAGTGCGCGAGGTGACGACTTGCTTGAGTGCAGCCAGTTCCGTGCAAGCGAGCATGGTGGGTGTGCCCGCGGTAAAATTCAGGATGGCGGGCGCCTTGCCCAGACTCCATAACGCCAGGATGAAAAGCGGTGTGGCGTTGACGTTGGGCATCAATAGGCCAACGCGCTCGGTGCCGGTGATCGTGCCCCGCAAGGCATGCGCCAGCAGGTCCACTCCCACCATCAATTTCCGATAGGTCAAGGTCTGTTGCGTCGCGTCTTCAAGGATGATTTGGCCTGGATGATTGCGGGCGCACTCCGCCACAGCCGAGAGGACATTCTGCGGTCCAAAACTCATCTCGACCCGGAACTGTTGCTGTACCATCAGATCGCGCAACCAGCCGGTCAACAGCCTCCGGGCGCGTCCGGTGCTGACTTCCCCCAACTCGGGCGAGGCAGGGGCGACGCAGAAATGCACGGCAACTTTGGGAAAACATTTCTTCCAGCCCGGATTGGGAGAATATGGCAGGCATTCGGCACCGCGCAGGTAAGCGGTAATGACTTTCGCCCTCGTTTTGAAAACCAGAAAACCGGTACCATCGAACAGCTTCATCAACGCGCCGGTGCGGGAGAGGCGACCTTCCGCGAAAAGCACCAGCCGCCCGCCGGCTTTGAGAAACTCCGCCATGCGCTTTACTGCATAAGGCGAATTGGTATCGACCGGGAGCGTGTAGTGATTGATCATCAATTTGCGATGCAGCCAACTTGTCTGGGCTGCGACGCTTGACGTGACGAACTTCCAATCCTCCTCCAGGCACACCCAGAGAAACAGCCAGTCGATCCAGGACAGATGATTAGGAATGAGGAGCACCGGGCCGGGTGTTTTCAGCACGTCCACGTCGTATGCACGGAAGCGAAACAAGACCTGAAGCAAAAAGCGGAGGAGAACTTTCATGGCTTGGGGAAGTGCATCATCAAGGAAGATGTACTTCAAACAAAATCTGTGCTTCGGTATTGTGAGGCGGTTGTGAGCCCGAGAGTCCGCGGTGGTAGCTTTTGGGCTCGGGGAAGCGCTTGAGCTTTTGTGCCTAGAGCGCTAAGGCTGGGTTTATGAAGACTTCATCAAAGAGGTGTTTTCGAGATGCTGAGGGCTGCGCGGGCCAGTCTTTCGCTTTGGCTTTCTTGAATGGCATTACGACCCGCAGCCAGAACCCGGATTAATTTTGCACTGCCTTATTTGTTCTTTGTAGCTTTTGCACGATGGGGCTTCCAAATGGGTTTGCGGCATAGCTTCGACTATCTTCGCAGTTTTCCAACTGCCAGCGAGAGGTTAATTGCCGGAGGAGCGATCGGGCAATTTCTCGGCCGGGTTCTTGCGGGTGACTTCCGCGATGAGAACGTGCATCCAGCCTTGATCCTTTTCTTGAATATAATCAAGTTGCCAGTTTGGCCATCCCCGGCTTTTAGCCTCAGTCTCAGCAATGACCGGAGCAGCATTCTTCATGTCGGTCACCCGCCCTGGTCCGTTGTCGGGCAAGCCTTGATGCAGGACCAGTTTAAAATGGCTTTCATCGATATTTTCGAGGACGTACTTGGGTGCTGCCGGAAGCGATTGGCCAAAGTCCTGGTTATAGGACCGCTCGTCGTGAGTGGCACAGCCCGCACCAGAAATGACGAGAACAGCATTCAATAGAAGGTAGCGGCATAGCCCTTTCGGCCATCCGGTCCTTGTGGTGCTTGCTTTCATAATGTCAATTAAGCCGCAAATTTACCAAACCTAATCTCAGAATATCACGAACGCATGTTTATGAAAGATTAAGATTCAACCAACCGACAACAAAAGAGCGAGCTGATGAGCCACAGCGATCAATTTAATCAATTCGTGACGACGGTGATCGCAAAGCAGGATTGAGTCAGTCACGAGCAGAGACGATTAGTTTTTGGTGAAACGGCCGCGCAGCAATGAGCGGTCGGCAATCATGTTCAGCAGAGAGGCGTTGCCCGGCAGCGCCTTCAAATTATTAGTATTTAATAAGGTTTGCCACCGCGTCACCGAGTTTAAGACCAGCAAAGCAAATTGAATGCATTGAACGAGCGTTGGCGAAATTGAAACGGGATCATGAGAGAAGTATCGCTGGCACGGATATCGGCGGCAGTTGAAATCAGGACGGAAAACAGACAACTATTTCCTTCCCGTAAAGTCTTCCACGATCTAAACCTCTGCCGCAGTTACCACAGATTCAGTTGAACTCAATCCGTTTGGCACCGCTTTCTGCGTCCACCTGATGACGGATCATCTGAATCTTGAGTCGGATCAATTGGCGGTTTTCTTCGGTGCGAGCAGTGAGGTCCGCCTCCAAGGTTTGGATCTGGGCCTCGTAAGTCCGCAACCGTTCCTGCATTGCCACCTGCAAGGCATCCATGCGATGCACCAGCCGAATGACTTCCGCCGCGGCAGTTTGTTGTGCGACGAGCAATTCACGCCGTTGACCAGCCAACTCCTGTACGAAGGCCTGCCGGACAATCTGCACCAGTTGCGGAGCCAGCTCCGTTTGCAATAGGTGCAAATTTTTTAATTCAGTGTCCTTGGTTTTGACTGGCGTGGCTTTCAAAACGCGGCCCTGTTGAAACCGGACCTGCCCGACCACCATCGCGAGCATGGCCAACGCAAACACGCCGGCGGCCACCGGCCAGGTGATATAGGGTTTATGCGCTATTCGTTTCTGCGCATAGCCGTGCGCGAAGATCGATTGGGGAATCGAGACCATTTGGGCAAGTACCTGCGCGGACTTGCTGGATTCAATTACGACCAACCCACCCTGTTTCGGGCTTTTAATCTGGTCTTCCGGCGATGGCCTAGCCTCCGTCAAAGCCGGAACGGTCAAAGCGGGCATGGCTAAAGACGGTTGTGGTTCGTTTAAGTCACGGGCAGGCGGAACAGCAGCGAAGGCAGTGGTGGAGCTTGCGGCCAGTCCATCAAGGGCCGCCTTGATTTTGGAGTCGACCACACTGCCCTTGGGAGCAACGATCTGTCCGGCGCTGTAGTATTCACCAACGACTAGCTGGCGAACGGACCATTCGCGGGTGGATTGCGTCAGAGCCACATCCGGGAGGCAATTAGGCTGGACCCAGGCCGCCAGCGCGCGCGCCGTAGGTAGTTCGTCAAAATCGGTAAATTCCCGGCGGAACGACATCCGCACTTGGGACAAGGTGGCCAGATCAGCTACCGAAACAAGCTCGCCACGGGTTAGACCGTCAGCGGGCGTGAGGCGCTCATTAGGGTTTGTCACCGGCAGGAGCCGCACCGTTTCGCCCATATTAATTCCGGCGG
>JBEKMT010000268.1:0-9731 GCA_050008355.1 Verrucomicrobiota bacterium | reverse complement strand
CTAATGGCGACAGGAGATCATTACGCGGGGGGAGGCTGCGGTTTCGGCAGGAGGCGTGAAATAATAACGAGCAGCCCCACGACGACCAACGCCAGAATCCCCCAGAAGAGGAAACCGGCCTTTCCCAAAACTTCATTGCCGCGCGAGGAAGATTTTTTGAGTTCCTCCTCGGTGGATAATGACGCGGTTGCTTTCCTGGCCGCCAGCAGTTGTCCGGCGACAAGGCTCAAATCATAACTCGGAGGCGCAGCGTGCGGGTTCCCATAGTAAAGAAACAGTTTATCGTCCGCCCTGGCCTTGAACAAAATCCTCGTGGCCGGATAAAACACCGCGAATTTTTGTAATCCGATGGGAGGATTGTCGCCGTTGTCGGTTTCAAGAAATAATGTGTCACTTTGAGGAGCGCTATCCAGTGCCAGCGCAAATTCCTTCGATTGGTGATCCGGGGTCTGGGTCCAAATAGCCCCGCCTAAGGCGCGGCGATAGACGTCACCGCGATCATCGGGAAGCTCTTCGTAAAGGGACAACGAGCGTTCAAACAGTGCGCTCGACGAAACACAGGTCAACCGGGTGATTGGCAAACCGGATTGCGGAAGCTTGATGATCCAGCGGCTCAGCTGGGGGTCTCTGGAATCATTTGTTGCGGTAAAGCCCGCGGTGAGCGAGCGGATGATGGACGTCCGCTGGATGACGTAAGGAACCTGGTTGCTGCCATGCAACAAGCGCAAATCCGCGAAGCCCGGCTGCGCATGCCCGAGCACGTCTAGGCTGAGTTCTATTTGCAACGCACCGGTGCTGTAATTGTTCACCGGCTTGCGATATTTCCACGCGGAAATGTCGAGTGTGGCACCGGTCAATTCGAGTCCGGGCAAAACTTCTGGTGCGTGAAAATCCGGGTTGTCTGCCGGGGGCGGAATTTTCATTGACGAAACGGCCACGCCCTGGAGATTCATGCCCAGCGCGGCCAGATCATAAACCGGCGCGGTGCATTGATCATTACCGGTGAGCAAATGATAGGCGCCCGGCCGGGGCGCCAGAAAAACGAGATAAACCGGACGCCGTTCCACGCGCACACCGGAAATCGCCAGCGGGGGACTGTCGCCATTCTTGACAAGCAGAATCAGTTCGCGCGACCGCACCAGACTGTCCAGCGCCAAGGAAAGATTTTCCGAAGGCGCCTGACCTCCGACGGCCACACGATAAACCGCACCCTGCCCGATGGTTTGTTCGCGGATTGAGTCTTCGGAAATCTGCGGGACGGCGATTGAAACCTGGCGCATGAAAAGAGGTTCGGCGGTTTCTATCCGGACGGAAACAACGCTCAAGTTCGCCGCACCAAGATTCAGCGCGAGCCGCGTTTCGCCCGGATTTTGGTCGCGTTCAGAAATTATCACGGGAATCAAATCACCGGGCGCAGCTTCGCCCGTGGCCGCATGGACAAGCGCGCCGGTGAAGGGAATCGGCTGCGAACGCCGGTCATCCACTGTCAGCCGCAACCATTTTGCATTACCGCCAGGAAATGAGACGTGCAATTGGCTTGCGCCATAAGGCTGGCGGAAAATCGGCTGACCTTCCGCGAGGATCTGCCAGTGCTGGCCGTCGTCGGAACTTTCAACACGCACGGCCTTGATGAAATTCCTCGCCGGACTTTCCAGTGTGACACCGTCGAGCGGCTGCGCCAGTCCCGTTTCGAGCGTGATGATGGTCGTATCTGCGTTGAGCGAAACCTGGAACGATTTTGCCGCCTGCACGACCTTGGCGGCCGGCGCGGGGCGCTCGATTAAATAAGGCACTTCAGTTCCCGCTCCATCGTAAAGCCTCAAATCTTCGAGGGCGGGGCGCGCGGCATCGAGGGTTTCGACCGGCAGACTGATTTTCACAAGTCCAGCGTTCGAAACGTCGAACGATTGCTCGTGCCGCCAGTCAGAAGGTAGATTTGCCGCCGCGGCTGGGATACAGACCACCAGCACAAAAATCCAGAGCCAGTTATACGGGCGTTTCATCTTTTGATTCCTTGTCCGTGAGGATTGCGGAGAAAAACTTTTGATAGGCGAACGAGGCCAGCATCGCAATCACCGCCACGCCGATGAACGCGCCGATGCGATATAACTGGCCAAGCTGCGCAAGGTCGTGGAAGAAAAGCTTCAGCAACGTCACACACAACAAACCCATGGCGGTGTAGCGCGCGGCAGGAATTTTCTTGACGATGCCATAGACGAGCAGGACCAGGGCGAACAGAGCCCAGGCGATGGAGTAAGTCATATCGCGCGCGAAATTACCGCTGAATTGAAACGTGAGGGTTGCGCCGGGCGTGCTGAAGTAATCGGCGATCTCGATGTTCAACAGCAGGAACGACAATACGATGCCGAAGGCGGCCAGAACCGGCGGAACATTTGATTTCAAAACGAGATGACGCGGCGGCGCAAGGAGCCTGCTTCCGGCGAACAGACAGACCGTCACAATGCCGTAGGCGTAGAGGTACCAATTGAAAATCGGCAGCGCGGCACGCGGGTGGTACTCGAGCACGGCCGGGTTGAACGTGAGCCGGGCGAACGCGGCAGTGAGCAATCCGACACCGGTGAGCCGCAGGCCCGGATGCGGCACACGGTGAAAGAGCCACAGCAACGCGGCGCCTTCGAGCGCCCAGCCAATGGTAATCCACTGGCGGTCGAACTGGATCGGGAAAATCAAAGTGATGAAAAACAGTGCCACGCCGCCGAACCATGCGAGTTGGGTCATCCGGGATTTGTTCTCGGCGGGGATTTTTTTCAGGACGACGACAAGGCTCAACAATCCGGGAATCGCAAAAACGGCGGGCAGCAAGCCCATGATTTGATTCGGATAGACGGCGGATACAAAGCGGTGGATGAGGAAAAACTGCGGCGGCCCGGCCATTGCCGCCGCCGCCCATGGCACAACCTTTTTTGCAAACTGTCGCATAAAAACGAAGGGAAATAGCGCGAATACGGTGAAGAAAATGAGATACCACGCCAGGACCGGAATCATCGGTTGGTCCGGGTTTGCGGGATCGAAACGATTGAAATGCCACGCACATTCGAGCGCGGTAACGCACGCCAGGCCGACGGCCGGCAGCCAGTCGAGCGAAAATAATTTCGTCACGCCGAACAACAGTACAACCAGCAGCAACGCGAGACCGAAAACCGGGGACGGATTTATCAACGGCAGTCGCAGCGAGGCCATGATCAGCAACAGGAATGGCAGCACAATGGAACATGCCGGCAGCATCGCGGCCAAATCTCCTGGCGCCGCAAGATCGTTGCCAAACTGGACTCCGGTCTTCAGCGCGCCGGGCTTGAATTTTTTCACGAGCCAGATGCCGGCAACGACGAAGAAAACCACAAAGGCGCCCAGCAGGAAAAATGAAACCGGCAGACCGGTGAGGTCGGAAGGGATTTTGAAGATTAACGCGCCGGTGGCGGCGAGCGTGAGCAACAACACCGCCAGCACCGGCAACAGCGTGGCGGTGAGCACAGCAAGCACGATGGCGAGCAGATCCACGAGCAAAATAAACGGCCAGACCACAAACGAGACTTCCGCGAGTTTGAGCACCGGCACGAGCACGAGCGCGAGCGCGACAATCGGAAAGAGGTGTGTCGCCCAGCTTTGGGTTTTTATGCCGTACCGGCGCTCGAGCAACGCGGGCAATGCCGAATGGACGACCGCGAAGATAAAATAGAAAGCGAGCGCGGCGTCAAGCAGTTCATTCGACAAGGATTCCGAAGTCCAAAACGCCAGCAGACCGAAAACCGCGAAGCCGGAAATCGACTGGGCCGGCGAAGTTTTTTTGTCCAGCAACGTCACGGTGACGGCGACGAGGTCGGTGACAAAAACAAATCCAAACATCAGCCATGGCTGTTGTGCCAGCCGCGCGAAGTCGAGAAACCACGCCGTGAACACGAACGCGACTGCCACCAGCCCAAGCGCCGAGCCAGAGAGCCAATGATTGATTTGATCACGACGCTTCGCCCACCAGTTCGCCGCGAGCCAGAGTGCGTTGAAGCCGAGCAGCACGCCAAGGGCCACGAGAATTTTGTTCCCCTCAAAATATTGCTCGCTGACAAAAAACTTTTGCGCCCAGCCGATTTGCATGAAGGCCGTGCCCAGCGCGGCAAGCGCCGTGAGGAAATACCATCGGCGGTGCAACGCGACGATGATGAGTCCGACGTCGAGAATGGCAATATAACCAAAAAGTCCCAGCGGATTGTCCTGGCCGGTCGAAAGTAAAACCGGCGTGAGGAAACCGCCGAGCATTCCCAGAATGGCGACGACGAGCGCGTTGAGCCGGACGGCGACCAGGAAAGCTGCGATCGTGATCAGTGCCATCAGCAGAAACGTCGGGATCGGCCCGAAGAATTCAAAGTGATAAACCGAACGGCAGGCGAACGTGACGGCGTAGAGAATGACCACGCCGGTGGCGCACAGGGTTTGTGAGAGCGCGGAGAAATTCCGGCGCGACATCACCATACCGCCGGCGAGCAGGCCGAGGCCCGTCAGAAAGCCGGTGGCCACGCGCAATTCAGGCGGGACCAGATTGTTGTCGAACGAGTATTTGACAAAGAACGCCACCCCGAGAAAAAGCGCGAGTCCCCCAATCCACGCGAAGCCCTTCACTCCCATGAATTGCTCCCAGTTGATTTTCGGAGCAGGCGGACGCAGCGGCTCGAAAACAGGCGGCACTTTGGGAGCTGCAGTCTCCGCAGGAAATGGCGGAGGTCCCGCGACGGTCGGACGCAGCGGTGGAATGACGGGCCGCGGAGTGGCTGGCGGTAGTGGTGGCGCGATTGGAGCGGAAGGGACAATTTTCGGTTGCGACGCAGAGCTGGGTTCGACAACGTGCTGCGCCGGAGACTGGCGCTCCGTCCCAGATTCCGCTTGCGGTGCGGACGCCGGTTCGAAAGTTTTGGGTAACCCCTGCCCTTGTTTCAACCGAAAAACTTCCGATTCGAGGTCGTGAAACCGGCGGGAAAGTGTCTCAATGCGATTCTTGGAGTCGACGGCGCGCACAATTAACCAGATTGCCAGGGCAATCGGAATTCCAAGAATCACCAGTACGACCAGAGCGATAGCGGGTTCCATAAATTAGATTATTAACCGGCAATACGACTTGGCTGTGCGCAGTCTGCGCCTTGCTGCCAGCTCGTGGCAAGCTGCAAAAGCCATGCCAATCGGGGTTGAAGTTTGGTCAAACTCATCTTCTGACAAGATAAGAGCGAATGCTCCCAGTGAGTTAATTGAAAAAATCGATCGGACAATCGAAAAAACGATGCTGCATTTTCCATTTCCATTGGTACGGGCCATTGTCCAGTCATGGTTCGCGCACCGGGCAAGCAGAGGACCTGACTCCAACGATAAGTCGGCATATGAGACCTAAACCGGCCGGTTATTCTGGAACACCCTTGGCTAAAAAGTTGGGCATCATTGAAGGTGCCAGTGTGGTCGCCAGGAGTCCGCCGGATGACTATGCCGGGTTGCTCGAACCGTTGCCAAAGAATGTATCCTTTGAAACGAAAGTTTCTCAAAAGACCGATATTGTTCACCTATTCAGATCGCGCAAAGCCGAACTGCATAAAGACCTGAAGTTGCTTCGAAACATCATTAGAAGCAACTGCGCCGTATGGGTGTCATGGCCGAAGAAGGCATCGAAAGTGCCCACGGACATTACGGAGGATGGCATCCGGGAATTGGCACTGCCACTCGGTTTCGTTGACATCAAAGTCTGTGCGGTCAGCGAGGTCTGGTCTGGTTTGAAACTAGTCATCAGAAAAGAACTGCGATGAATATCACGCTGCCGATCAGTCGAAGGAGCCAACCGACCTTACCTCTGAACGGTCCACTGTTCTCGTTTACGACACGCTTCGGAGGTGGCTGGGTGTCCTTCTTAGGAGCACCGGCCCATCCGTCAAATATCCGCCACGAACCATAAAATAGAACCCAAATGCAAACACGAAACATTAAGGAGGCAGCATGCAATTGAATCCATATCTTCAGTTTAATGGCCAATGCGAGGCCGCTTTTGCATTTTATGAACAATGCCTTGGTGGCAAGACGGTGTTCAAGATCACTTACGGAGAATCGCCAATGTTAGATAAAACCCCGCCCGAATGGCGTGGCAAGATCATGCACGCCCGACTATTGGTGAATGGTCAGGTATTGATGGGCTCGGACGCACCGTCAAACCGCTATGAGACGCCAAAAGGATTTTCCATTTCAGTCAACCTGAAAGATGCCGCAGAGGCTGACCGCATTTTTAATGCGTTAATTGAAAAGGGATCGGTGGTGATGCCGATCCAGCAGACCTTTTGGGCCGAACGGTTTGGTATGTTGGTCGACCAATTTGGTATCCCGTGGATGATCAACTGTGAAAAAGTGGCTTAACTTATCGCCAGGGCCAACCGAACTTGGCGACGGCCATTCGGCTAATCCCAATTGATCTCTTGCGTTCGGCGTAGCTCAGCTGTGCTCTTTGCCGGACGCCGCTCGACCACTATTAAATTTATGACATTAATGAAATGGGTTGCTCCTTCGATTGTGTTATTTGTCTTTTTCTTTGTCGTGCTGTATTTCGGCATTTGCCTTGTTGGTGCGGCAATCAATGGCGTGATTGTCGGCGCGAATACTTCAAACCCGCAGGATGGCTATGAGGCGGGAAAGCAGGCCGGAGCGTATTTCGTCAGACATAATATTCGGGCGACTTTGATGGGGTCGTTGCTCACGTCTTTGGTGATATCCTCGGGGCTTTCTTTTTCTGGCATTTTACCTTGGTGCAGAAAGCCTTCACAGCCGCCGCCACCATGAACTTGGCGCGGCCTAACGTAGCGAACAACGCGTCCGGTAGACCCGCTGTGAGAAGGCCGAATAAGTTCCAGCTCTGAAAAGAGAATTTTGAAGCTAAAGCCCTGCAAATCCCCAGGAATTCACCGCAAAATTTAAGCTCACATTCAAGTGGGTGGTAATTAGCGGAACAAGCATGGTAACTTGCCGACCTCAAAGCCGGGCATTTTCCCGGCTTGCGCGAGCCCAAGGCAGCAAATAGCCGGTGGAGGAACACGCCGCCACGCGCTTGCCCGGGCCCCACGTAAGTCATTTATCGAAAACGAGCCCTGTTCCGCGTTACAAAACAGGGCATATCCGACCTCATCGAAAGAAACGGGGTCTAATGGCATAAAAATAGCTTTTTTCAGTGGGTGATTTCCGGACAATACAAAAATGGCTCAGATAACGGAAAATATGCCGTTGCTAGGACATTATCGGAAGCACCGTCCCAAAAGCGGGCACGAAGGTATACCCTGGAGCGGACCTTGTGGGGAGCCGGCTTCGTGCTTGCGGTCCTTACCCTGGCAGAAGTCTCTGTGATTTCGCGTCGGTCGGCAGTACAACTCCAGCAGACCACACTGGCATTCTCGCATACCCACGAGATTCTGGAAAAGCTTGAATCAATTTCGGCGGAAATTAGTGAAGTAGAAAGCTCCGCCCGCAGTTTTGTCATTTCCGACAAACAATCGCATCTGGATCCATTCTACACTTCGTCCGAAGCCGTACCCCAACAAATAAATGATCTCAAGTTACTGCTTCAAGATGACCCCGCCGAACTCAAGGACCTTGCCAAAATTGAGCCGACCATTGAAAAACATCTCACGACCATGAAGAGCCTGGTCGAACTGGGTGATAAAAGCCTGTTTCGAGGATTCAGTCAGCGAGATTTGAGTGATGAAGGCAATACTTTGATGGAACAGATCCGGACGGCATTCCGCGCGCTGGAGAAAGAACAACGGGCACATTTGGACGAGGAACAAGCGCTGGAGAAAACCAGGGTGGAGCGCGTTACCTTGGTCAGTCTGTTCGAAAGCACTCTGACTGGCGCGCTGATTCTGACTTGTGGCCTTTTCCTGCTCCGCGTCATGCAAGAACGCGCAAAGGCGGAGGAAAAGCTGGACCGCTTGCTGGGCTCAATGCCCGACGCCCTGGTCATCATCAACGCGGAGGGAAAAATCATCGGCAGCAACGCCAATACCGAAAAACTTTTTGGGTACAGCGATCGGGAATTGCTCGGCGAACGGATGGCTCTACTGGTGCCGGAACGCTTTCGGCAAACCCAACGACAATATTACGCCGGCTATTTCTCCCAGCGCGGCGGCCGACTTCCCGCAACCACCATCGAGCTCTGTGGCTTGCACAAGGATGGCCGTGAGTTTCCGATCGAAGTAAGCACAAAACCTCTGGCCGCTGAAAAGGAGCTGGCGGTGACCAGCGCGATTCGTGACATCACCGAGCGCAAGCATGTGGAACAACAAATCTGCAAACTGAACGACGAATTGGAGCACCGCGCCGAGCAATTGGAAACGGCAAACAAGGAATTGGAGGCGTTCAGTTACTCGGTCTCGCACGATCTGCGTTCGCCGCTTCAGAACATCGACAGCTTCAGTCTGATGCTCAAAGAAGACTACGCCAGCCGGCTCGATTCCAGAGGCCTGGACTACGTGGAACGACTGCGGGGGAGCTGTCAGCACATGGAGGATATCATCGTTGCCTTGCTCGCGCTGTCCAGCATGATGCGGAGTGAGCTGGTGGTGGAGCACTGCGATCTTTCCGCCCTGGCGCACGCCGTGGCCGCTGACTTGAAACGGAAAGACCCGGACCGTCTGGTGGACTGGGTCATCTCCGAGGGGTTGACTGCCGAGGGCGACGCACAATTGCTGCGGGTGGCGCTGGAGAACTTGTTGGGCAATGCCTGGAAGTTCACGGTGAATCGTCCGCGAGCGAGGATTGAATTTGGTGCGCTGCCTCAATCGAATGGTGCCCGGACCTATTTCGTGCGCGACGACGGAGCCGGCTTTGACATGGCGCGCGGGAGTGATCTCTTCACCCCATTCAAGCGCCTGCACAGCCAAAATGAGTTTCAGGGAACCGGCATCGGATTGGCGACCGTGCAGCGGGTCATTCACCGCCATCGAGGAAAAATCTGGGCTGAAGGCGTCGTGGATCACGGTGCGACGTTTTGCTTCACCTTGATGGAAGAAGGCGGACCATCCAATGGAAACACTCAATCTACCCAAGCAAACTGATCCACCCGCGGCGCCCCACGCAAACAAAATGTTGCGGGCACTGATCGCGGATGACTCGGAAAACGACGTTGTGATCCTGTTGCGCGGGCTGAAGAACGCAGGCTACGAAGTGGTTTATGAACGCGTCTGGTCGGCGCCCGCCATGAAGGCGGCTCTCGAACAAAAGGCCTGGGATATTGTCATCTCGGACTATGAAATGCCCGGCTTTGGCGGTTTTGAGGCGCTGAAACTATTGCAGGCAAGCGGCCAGGATCTGCCTTTCATTCTCGTATCGGCGGTGGTCAGCGAGGAGACGGCGGTGGCGGCGATGAAGGCGGGCGCGCATGACTACATCATGAAACGCAAACTGGCGCGACTCTGGCCGGCGATTGAACGTGAGCTGCGCGAGGCCCAGACGCGGGTGGCCCACAAGGCTGCCGAAGTCGCTTTGCGTCAAAGCGAAGAACAGTTGCGACAAACTCAAAAAATGGAAGCAGTGGGCCGGCTCGCAGCCAGTGTCGCGCATGACTTCAACAATATTCTCACCGCCATTACCTGTCATAGCGAAATGTTGATGGGACAACTGCCCGCAGGTGATCCACGCCGTACAAATGCCGAACAAATTGAGAAATGTGCCCAGATGGCGGCAGTGATGACGAGACAACTACT
>JBEKMT010000267.1:0-6656 GCA_050008355.1 Verrucomicrobiota bacterium | reverse complement strand
AGGACGAGGCCCTGACGTTTTCGCAGCGCAAGCTGGAAGCTCTCATCAACTCGATCGACGGGATTGTCTGGGAGCGCAGCCCGGGCGATTTTCGTTTCACCTTCGTCAGCCAGCAGAGTGAGCCATTGCTTGGTTACCTCCCCGACCAATGGCTGGCGAGCGCCGATTTTTGGCGCCGACATCTCCATCCGGATGACGCAGAGCGGGCCGTTCAGACAGCCAAAGACGCCGTGGACCGCCGGCAACCTTATCATCAGGAATACCGGATCACCGCCACCGACGGACGGGCGGTTTGGCTCCGTGAGAGCGGCATTGTCCTGGTCGAACACGACAAACCCGCGGTGGTTCGTGGAATTTTTACTGATATTACTGCTCAGAAAGCGGCGGCCGAACAGCTCGACAAACTGAACCGCAAGCTCATGGAAACTTCGCGCCAGGCGGGAATGTCTGAGGTCGCGACGGGTGTTCTCCACAACGTGGGGAATGTGTTAAACAGTGTCAACGTCTCGGTTAGCGTGATTAACGAACTCCTTGGCCAATCGCAGTCAGCCAATCTCGCCAAAATCTCCTCACTGCTTGAAGCCCATCGCGAAGACTTGGGAGAGTTTCTCACCCTGGATTCAAAAGGCCGCCGCATTCCGGAATTCCTCGCACACTTGAGCAGCTGCCAGGAGGAAGAACGCACTCAAATCGTCCATGAAATGCAAACCGTCCAGCAAAACATTGAACACATCAAAGAAATCGTCGCCATGCAGCAGAGTTATGCCAGGGTGGCCGGCATAAACGAAGATCTCTCGCCTGCCAGCCTGGTCGAAGACGCCATCCGCATGAATGAAGGTGCGTTCCTCCGCCACGGGGTCCAGCTCAAACGTGAATTCAATCCGGTGCCCCTGGTCCGGGTCGATAAACACAAAGTTCTCCAGGTTCTGGTGAACCTGTTCCGCAATGCCAAATATGCCATGGATGCCACCGGCAGAAGTGACAAACTTCTGACCGTCGGCGTAAGTATGAACGGTGGCGGAAGGGTGAGGGTGATGGTCCACGACAATGGAATTGGCATCGCCGCCGAGAATCTTACGCGAATTTTTGCACACGGTTTCACCACCAAGAAAGACGGTCACGGTTTTGGCCTGCACAGCGGTGCCAATGCCGCCAAAGAGATGGGGGGAGTTCTATATGCCGAGAGTGATGGCCTGGGCAAAGGAGCCGCCTTCATTTTGGAATTGCCCATCGCCTCAGACAACCCCAAACCCGACAACCGAGATGATCATGAAAATAAAGCCTGACCCAATCATTCGCAGGATTCTGGTCGTGGACGACAACCCGTCCATTCACGAGGATTTCCGCAAAATTCTTTGCCCGCGGCGAAGTCAGAGCAGCGCCGCCGTCGATAGCCTGGCAGAAGAGCTTTTTGGAACCGTGGGCGAGGAGCAACCCGGTGGACATTTTGAACTGGATTCAGCCTTGCAGGGACAGGAAGCCCTTGCGATGGTGCAACGCGCCGAGAAAGAGGGGCGTCCCTATTCGCTCGCCTTTATGGACGTGCGAATGCCGCCCGGCTGGGACGGAATTGAAACCATTGCCCATATCTGGAAAGGTCATCCCCACATCCAGATCGTTATTTGCACCGCTTATTCGGATTACTCCTGGGATCAGATCCTGAAAAAACTGGGCGAGACGGAGAGTCTGGTGATACTGAAAAAACCGTTTGATAATGTCGAGGTCCTGCAGCTGGCCCATACCCTCACTCAGAAATGGATCGTGACGCGCCAGGCCAACGCCCGACTAGCCGATCTGGATGAAACCGTCCAGAGACGTACGCAGGAACTCCTGGATGCAAATCATGAACTTCAAAGGGAAGTCCAGCGCCGGTCAGTGATTGCAGATGCTTTGTGTGAATCGGAGGAAAGGTTTCACCGCGCATTCGAGACCGTTCCGGTGCCACTGGCCATCCGCTCATTGGACACCTCCCGCTACCTCGACGTAAACGACGGTTTTGTAGAACTCTGCGGCCATGGCAAAAGTGAGATTATCGGTAAGACACCCGAAGAACTCCAATTCATCGTTGACCCTGCGCAATACCGGGGGCACATCGACGCGGTGCGTCGCGGAGAGAAAATCCGCAACCTGGAGATTTTGATCCGCCGGAAAGACGGAGGGATGCGTCAAGCCCTGACATCGCTCGAGGTGTTGCAGTTGGGCGCAGAAACCTGCCTGCTGGTCGCTCTTCAGGATGTGACGGAACAAAAAAAACTGGAAGGCCAGCTGCGGCAATCCCAAAAGATGGAAGCCATCGGCCTGCTGGCGTCGGGCGTGGCCCACGACTTTAACAACTTGCTGACCATTATTCAGGGTCACAGCAGCCTGCAATTGGCAACCGCCACTTTAAACCCCGAGCTCAGCAAAGTCTTTTCCGTGATCAAGATGGCGGCCGAGAGGGGTGCCGACCTCACACGCCAACTCCTGGCGTTCAGCCGGCAAAATATTGTGCGGCGGAAGCCGCTTGATGTGGCTGCCGCCATCACTAAAGTCAGTACCATGCTCTCCCGCACTCTGGGTGAGACCATTCAACTGGAGTGCCGCCTTGCCGCAAACCTGCCGTGCGCCCACGCGGATGCGGCCGATTTCGACCAGGTGATCATGAATCTCGCCTTGAATGCGCGTGACGCCATGCCAGAGGGAGGCAGACTGATCCTCTCCACCGATCTCGCCAGGATAACTTCCGCCGAAACCGCCGGAAACCCGGAAAAGCGGGAAGGGACCTTTGTGGTACTGACAGTGGCGGACACCGGCAGTGGGATGGACAAGCAGACGCTTAGTCGCATCTTTGAACCGTTTTTTACAACCAAGCCGCTGGGCCAAGGCACTGGACTTGGACTCTCCAGCGTCTATGGAATCATCAAACAACACGAGGGTTGGATTGAAGTGGACAGCGAACTTTCAGTCGGGACCTCCTTTCATGTTTTCTTGCCAACCAGCAGTGAGTTGCCGGTGACCGAAACTGTGCTTGCAAACAGAGCTCCCAGGGAATCCTCCGTACTAACCACCGACGAGGCCATCTTCGTGGTGGAAGACGAGCCCGCCGTTCGCGAGTTTGTGACCGGTCTGCTGAATCAGAAGGGCTACCGGGTCTTTGAGGCCGGTTCAGGCGCCGAAGCACTAATCAAATGGAAGAATCTCAACAACAAAGTCCGGTTGTTGCTTACGGACTTGGTCATGCCCGATGGCATTAGTGGCACCATGCTCGCAAAAAGGCTGATGAGTGACCAGCCGGACCTTAGGGTCATTTTTATGTCCGGTTATAGCGCCGAAGCAGTGGCTAACGGACATTCGCTCATCGAAGGCGAGAATTTTCTCTCCAAGCCATTCAGCCAGGAGCATCTCTTGGACACGGTTGAAAGCACCTTCAACCGCCAGAACCGAGCATTCGAGCTGATTCCTGATTCTGTGGAATCTTGAATCTTCCGCCAGTTTTTTCCGGGTTGGCAATTCTGAGCGCACCTGCCAGTACCATAAAGGGGTCAACCTCACCTCAAGGCAATCTCAGGCGGTAGAATTGGGTGCCGGATGGGGCGGGCAAATTGACTTGGCTGTTTGGGCCAATATTGACAGGCGTCGTGTTAATGACGGTCCAATTCGTGGGGGTGAGCGATGTGGCCACCGTCAGGCGATAGGGACTGTTCGTCGAGGGCCAGGTTAGTATCAGCGTATTGGTCGGCGACAGCTCGATTGACAACGGTGGATAGATCAACTCCATCGAGACATTGTCCAGGAGGATGCCCCCATTGGGGGTTGCGCCGTTGGTACCGTTGATTGCGTGAAACGAAAGAATGGGCTGGGTCGAGATCGCGAGGTAATTCGTGCTGAACAGTTGATAAGGAATGGCGCTTGAGGAATTGGGATAATAGGCGACCAACGAGGTGTCCAAATTGTAATTGATCCCGAAAGAGGAGCCGATAACGGCCCACATGGCCGCGCCAGTGCCGACCGTGGGACCGTCCGTGCCGAGATAAAAGCTGATGTTGTAAAGGGCTCCGACCGTCAGGTTGACATCGATGCCAAGGCAATCTTGCGAATCGTCGGTGGGATGGCCGCGAAAATAAGCATAATTGCTTCCCTCCTCGGCAACATCCGGATACACGCTCGATGCAGCGACGCCAAAGTCGCTGTTGTTATCCGCCGGACCGATAAACCACCCCGGGCCGAATTGCTCCACCCCCGTCGGGCCATCCTCGAAACTGCCGTTAGCGACTAGATTGGTCTGGGCATGGACCGGCAACGCCAGGAATCCCCAAACCAGCTCGAACACAACAAGTCGAGCTGCCATTAACATCAAAGATTTACTTTTCATAAGCGATCCTTACATGAGCTCTGCAACGGGTGGACGACGGCGGGTCTCTTTACGTAAAGCCGGTATTCCTCTTTTGATTGTCCATTCATTTGCCAATTGAGCCCTCGAGACTGAATTTATGAATATCGTCGCTGCGTACCAAATTGCAACCCATTTCGATTTATCAAATCGCTGGACCTCGGCCCGGTTACCTAAAGACCAAGCAGTTAAGCCGGATGCCGGCAGCAGGATTCAGTACGCAAGAACCTTGGCCTGACCGGTTCCGAATTTGTCGGAAACATGATCGGCACAATATCTTAACTCCGTCGTTTGTGACCGTGGGTCTTTATGAGCCGACTAAAGACCAGATATGCGTGCCGGATACACCATGCCAAAATCCAGCCAACCAGGGTAAGAACCGCCAAAACATAAAGAATGAGTGATATCATGGACCTTTATCCTTTCTCGTAAGCCAGACCAACATCCTATTTCGCATGCGGATCATGAGTCCTTTCTGAAGCATTACGCGTCGCCCTCTTAAACTCCTTGATTCCCTGACCCAAGTCGACGTGGCATATGATAGATTTTGATGCCTTCGAATCGGACGTCCCTCCACTTAATCGGGATAAGATGTTGTTTGGTCTTGGTTTTATTTTTCATGCCACATAAATCAGAGCATGGCAGCGCAGTAATTGTTCCTGTAAAATGAAAAATATCTCCGGGAACAAAACCACGAATAGACCCTCTTAAACCGCGAAAAATATTGCGCGATGCGTGATAACCCGCGTGTAAAAAAGCAGCCTAACAATGAAAGCAATCGATGCATTCAATGTCGTCGACCGACGGGATGCTGGGTAGCATGCAGCCGTGAATTTCCTGGACCGAGGGTTGGAGGAAGTGCTGGAGGGGTTTCTGAGTCCCGGAAACTGTCGACCTCAACGGAAAGCAAACCAAAAGGGTCGGTCCTATAATTGTGACATTTTTTGGTTTTCAACCATCTGCTAGCCGTCGTTTCAACTTCTCCAATTTCCTTCCGGGCTTTCGTTGAAGTCGGCTCACGGCCTGGGATACCCGCGTGTAGTGCCCCATCGCAAGTTCCTCGCTTACCCACCGCAATGACACTGTCGTCCGCTCCCGCAGCCACCACGCCAACACCGTCTTCTCCGGGGCGCCTTTCGATAAGGCCGCCACGGCACCCATGCTCAATCCCAGCGCCTCCAACCCGGCAGTTAGAAGGGCACGTGCCCCGGCCTCACCATGGGCTCGCCGGGCGCCGCCAGCGTGCGATTCGCGCCGTTTTCCCGCCACCAACTTTCCTAATCGAGCCTTCAGTTGATCAAGAAAACCTTGATCTCCCACATACCATCCCCGCCGCAGTTCCTTCCACTTCGCTTCCCATTCCGGGTGCGTCGCCGGATCGGCCAGCTCCAAAACCCGGCTTTCCATGTATGCTTCATACCGTTTGATCTCCCCCGGCTTTAACCCCTGCGCCGCTAGAACCCGCTCCCGGCACAGCCATGCTGGACTCTGCCCCGCCCGGCGCAGATACTCGGGATAACTGCTCCATCGATACCGTCGCAGCGGCTCACGCCCGGCCCGGATCAGCCCCGCCCGCGCCGGATTCAAATGAATGTACGTCCCCGCCACCTCAAAATATCCTGGAGCTCCGCCATCAATGATCACCGCCTTGTAGCGGCCCTGAAACAAGTGGCCAAAAGTCTCGTGCCGACTGTTAAATCGCTGCGTATAGGTTCCTTGCATCCATTTCATCCCCGTTACCAGATTGCCTTCCGGCGTTTCCAGCAGCAGATGATAATGATTGCCCATCAGAACATAGGCATGCAGACGCCAGCCCGTCTTCTCGCACGCCTCACCCAATACGTCCACAAACCTTTGCCGGTCATGGTCATCGCGAAAGATCGCCTGTCCCTGGTTCCCACGCGCCATGACGTGGTAAACCGCACCCGCATATTCGATTCGCAAGGGTCGAGCCATAATGATCTCCGAACGATTCTGCCCGGCCGAAAAATACAATTATAGGACCGACCCTTTTATGAAGATTTGCCTATGCTTCTGTGTTCATAACACGACCGTCGCTCGTTTCGTCGAGCCTAAGGTTCAGCCAGTAACTGCTGAAATGTCATCGCAAATCGCCCTTGTTGTTTTCCTAAGATGTCGCTTGGATTGACGAACGATCGTCTGCCGAGCATTACGGCCGCCTGTTCCCTGACTTCGTTTGGAACAAATTTTGGGTTGTCACCTAGGACAATTGTGGTGCTTCCATCCCTGCCGTATTCAACGCTGGGCAGCTCTTTAAACCTATCCT
>JBEKMT010000266.1:0-5477 GCA_050008355.1 Verrucomicrobiota bacterium | reverse complement strand
TTGTTCGATTCGAACGGATCGCCGGTGGGGTCGGGAATCTGGACGAATTGCTGGGCTTCGGTCTTGTAAATTTCCGTTCCCCCTGGAAAGTAACTATTCGTCCAACTGTTGGCCAGAAAGGAATCCCCGGCGGGGATCCCGTCGTTCTCGGACGGAAACCATTTCGACCCCGGCCAGACCGTGGGTCTGAAAACAAAATTAGTTGTGAACAGCTTAACCGGCCGGAGCCCCGGTTTATCTGAATTCGTCAACATTATCTCGACGGCATCGTACACATAAGCGGACAAATTCAACGGACCCGAGTAATTCGTAGGATAATTGTTGGAATAGGGGTTCCAGAAGGAAGCGCTCAGCAGGTTGCTGATGGACAACATATACATGTGGTTAGTATGAACCGGGCCCCAGCCCCCATTCGCCAACGATTTGCGCCCGATCTGCAGCAAGCGCTGCACCTGGAACTGGTTCATCATGGAAAACTGATTGAATGCGGGCAAGTTTTTCTTGGCTCCGATGATCCATGGTACGCCATAGACGTTGGTATTGATGGTACTGGATATTGCATCCAACATCACTCCCGCACTGGTTATAGCCGTGGGATCAAGCGGCAGAGACAATTGCGGATCGGAAGGTCCACTTACCACGTTAGGAGTTCCATTGGGAGTGCCATTGTAAGTAAGATTGACATAACCAGCGATAAACACGTTACCGAAATGGTCGTGGCGAAAGATCGGGCGGAAGACCGACGGATAGAAATTCGTACTGGTGGCGTCATAAAGATTTGCAGCCATTTGCAGCACCCGATTCACTGCCGGGGAGTAAACGAACTGGCCGTTTACAAGAACAGGAATATTGGTGATGCCAAACGCCGGCACCTGATTTGTCCAAGCCAGGTAAGGGCTAAGGTTTCGGTTGGTCAAACCGAAGCCGGACGGGTCGTTCGTAACATAGTCGCCAGAGACATCATAATAATAGTGGCTATAGTTAACGGGAGAAAGATTGTAAAAAGTTTGAAGGTAGGCATTCGGGTTGGCGACAAACCAGTTCGTGGTGTACATGCGCAGCATCCGGTCGGCGGCATTCGTAAAAAATTCAATTGCCGACCACGGATAAAGGTTGGTCTCCATGTTGGCCACCACAACGCCATTGGTGACATTCCGAAAGTTCAGATTCATCTTCCCGTCATCCGGGTCGGAGTCGGTGCCCAACTGGGACAGCATCCGGTAGAAAGTGTAGCGGTCGTAATTCGTGATGTTATTACCGGCCGAAATCAGACGATTGGTGAAGTCCTGGGATGTTTGCAAACCATTGAATAGTTCTGACGGCAGGTTGTAAAAGTGATTGGTATTGACTGAGCCGGCCCAAAAACTCTTGCTCGGATCCGTGGGAACATTGGCGTAAAAAGGAAATGCCGTGTTGGTCAGCAACAACCCGGTCGGGAATACGTCGAACGGCCGAAATTCGAGCTGCTGGTAGTTATTAGGAAAAAATCCTGAACTTCCCCCAAGAAGGTAGAGCGAACTGTAACTATAGTTGTATCGATAACTTAAAATGGAGAGTGCGTCCTGAAAAGCGGCTCCTTTATTGGGAAAACCAGGCTCAAGGTATTGATATTCGTTGCCGGTTCCCTGGCGATTCCATTGGTTTACATTCAAGTCAGTCAGAAACGCCGCCAAATTAAGCTCCCAGGTACCTACACCCTCGTTGCGGAAAAAACCGTCCGCCACACCTGCATTTGGACTGGAATCGACGTCCCCCGTTTTGGCTTGATTGTACATTGCATTGATGTCCAGGGTATTCCCAATCGGCAGGGCGATGAAGGCATAACGCGAGACAAATTGATTATCCGCCGAGTGCATGGCGTCGGGACGTTGCAACACGCCAATCCATTGCGGGTCGCCGATTTCGGAAACGGGTCCATTGGTTTCGGCGTTATCAATGTAGGCCGTATCGTCAAACTGGCCGTTACGGTTTAAATCAAGGTAGAAACGAAAATCATTCGAACCGGCGTCATTTGTTTGGATAAACACCGGAACGCGCGGGAGAAACTGCAAATTGGCCACGTTTTGAATGAAATCCGCGGCCGACAAGGGTGGGGGGTTTTTTCGAGCGCCACCAACAGTGACTACGTGATTATAGTTTACATTCGTCGGATTGGAACCGGCGACATTGGGGTCAAAACCATTGGTGTTGATGAAATTTGTCGAGATAAGCAGCCCGAAATTATACCGAGCCGAGTTGTCAGTCAGGATATTGGCCATGATCTGCGCCTGGGCGGCAGCGAGGGCGGAATCGGCAGCAAGTTTGGCGTTAGTCGTGTCGGTGGTGGTGCTCACGGAGAGGCGTTCGCGGCGGGCCAGGGCCAGAAACGCGATGGCCATGACGAGCGTCACCGAGAGCATGATGAGCGTGATGACGAGGGCGATGCCGCGGCGCGGCGCCGAGGCGGCGCAACAGCTCACCGCCAGCCCGGCGGTGTCGGGAGCCCGGCGTTGCATGGCCCGGTTACAATTCGTTTTCATGGGTAGACGTTCGGGTCAACATTGGGGATCAACACGCGCTGGCGAAAGACGTGGACACGCCCGGCCTGCTGCGACAGGTAATTGCTTTGCACATCATTTTGCGTCGGCAGCGATTCGGCGCGCTGCAAGATGCGGTCCTCCAGTTTGCCCATCTCGATCTCCACGGAGGCGGGAATGGTATTGCTGAAGAAAGAAAAGCCGGTTTCCCCCCATTGGGTCGCACCGAACCAGACATTCGTGTAGGTAGTATATTGGCCGGAATTGTATTGGGCGAAATTGGTCATCTGATAACCATTCACATCAAAGGCGTGCACGCGGAAATCCACGACTCCGTCAATCAAATGGCTCCAGCCGATATTGGTGAACGCATTCGCCTCGACCGCAATGAGGAAGGTATTCAATAAGTAATAGGGGTCGGAAGAGGCCGGAGCATTAGTGACAAAGCGGTACAGGGGATATACCGGCCATACATTGGTCGAATTGACAGTGTAACCCGTGCCGACCCAGGAATCGTGACCATTAAGATTTTGGCGGCTCAACATGAAAATATTTTCCAGCACATTGGTGCGCAACCCACCGTTAATGCTGCCCGGCAAACTCTGCAAGAGCGGCTGGTAATCATTGAAGTTGAAGTTGGCGAAAAAATTGGCGCTACTTTGGGGAGTATCGGTGAAACCCTGATATTGGAGGTTGTTGGTGTAACCCGAGGCGGTCATGGTTTTCAAATCCGACACGATGAGGTCCATCGCCGCCCGCCCGCCCTCCAACACGTCCGACTGGGTGACGCCGGAACGGAAGGCCGATTGCGTGCTGTTAAACACGGTCATCAAGACCAGGACGATCAAGGAAAGCAGCGACACCACGAGCAGGACTTCCACGAGGGAAAAAGCCTGGCTCAGGGTGATCGCGAGACGGCCTGCCGGACCCCGCCGGGAACCCGGCGGCTGGCAATCTCGACCTGGCGGATTAATGCTCACGTCAATACAAGGTGTTGGTGTTCGCCCTGAAACTCTGCGGCTGGTAAAAATAAAGCAAATTGCCGTCAACATAGGACGGCGTCAATTGCCCGGCGACCGTCGTACGGAAAGTCAGCTTGTTGTTTCCCACACTGCCGTTGGGCTGCTGCGGCGACAGAAACATCAACCGCAACTCACGCTGATTTTGCCAGAGCTGATGGTTGAAAGGCGTGTCGACGGCATTCGTGTCAATCGCCACGGGGGCATTGACCACCAGCAGCCGGTAGGTGAATGCGTCATTGACCATGAGTTCGTTGTCCTGGGGCGGTTTTTCGGAAGCGAGGCCGCTCATGGCGTGGACGTAGGCGACGATGTGGTTGCTATAAACCTCGTAATTATTGGCATTATAGATACCGGGAAGCGCAATCGGATAGGCTGGAACACCTCTGGGGGTGGCCCCGAGAACATATTCCGGAGTACTCAAGACGCCGATGATATTCATCCCGTTGGTCAACCATACCTTGGGGAAAAAACCGCCCAGGACGGAAGAGCCATTAACGGAATACCCGTTGACACCAGACTTCAAGAACTGGCCATTGACCCCGAAGAGGCTCCAGTAATTGGTAATGGCATAGACATAGTTCGTCAGATCATCCGAGCCACGCATTCCCTGCGTGATCTGGGGCAGCAGCATGGCCACGTCCTGGTTGACGATAGTTTCCTCGCGCGTGTCGCGCTGGGTATTCATGCCGTACGGCAAGACGCCGATGATTCCGACCAGCGCAATCCCGATGATGGCGAGGCAAATGGCGATTTCCACCATGGTGAAGGCCGCGGCCGGCCGCCGGAGAATTGGAGGTGAAAGTTTCATTGAACCTGGTGGTATTCCAAGGTCGCCCGGCCGGTCAGCGGGTCGATGTGCACCACGTTATAAGTTATGTTCGTGCTGTTACCAATCGGACTCTCCCCCACCACAGCCGGGCCCAGCGGACTCGAGGGTATTTGCGGTATTTTAGTCGCGGGATCCAGCGGATAGGTCACACTGCCCTGCGCCAGCGGAATGTCCGCTCCGCTGCCGGCCACATCCGTGTCAACGGCCGACGAAATCAACTGGCCCAGGTAATTGAACGCAATGTAAGGGACATAGGGCGTGGCGAGGTTGGCCGCCTGCAGCTCCAGGTTGGTATCGGCCACCGGGAACGGAATGTTATTGGCAAAATCGAAGGGATAAATTTGAAAGGGATTATTATTGACGGGATCATGGAACCGGAAGGCTGGAGGTGAGGAGCTGGTGGCATCGAACTTCCAGGGCGCGATCATGAATCCTTCCGGCAACGACTGCCATGAATCGAGATAATGCCATTGATGCCGCCCCGGCTGGTCGCCCAGCGCGCCATAGGCGATGAAGTTGTAACCGCTCATCTGTTTATCCAGCAGGTTCGTCACCACGGCCTTTTCAGCGGGGGTCAAGGTGCTCAACCAATTGCCGGCGGTATTAACCCAAAAGTTGGTGTTCACAAAAACCATGTAAACGGTGGTGTGATCGCTGATGGCGAGCTGACGCGCGCGGCCGATGTCATCGAGCAATTGCCGTGACGCGCTGGTTTGGACGTTGCCCTTGCCGAGGTTCTTGAGTGCGGGAACCGTCAACGCCGCCAGGATGCCCAGAATCGAAATGACGACGAGCAACTCAATCAGCGTAAACGCGGATGCACTACGAACAGTTTTCACAACTTTACTACTGCCAGCTTAAAATGTGGTTTTTGTTGGCCGCACTATTCGCCGGCTTGAGGGGATCAAATGACGAGACGCTCGGCGTCGCCGGCCCGTAAGGTCCCATGGACCAAACCATGACAGAACCGTGGAATTCATAGCTATCCTTTTGCAAGCGGGATGTGGTAGTGGCATTCGGATTATTCAAGCCATTATAACCGGTCTGTGCATAAGCAGCCCCGGGCGGATTTTGGGAAACTAGCTGCAATCCATAGAAAGCATCCAGACA
>JBEKMT010000265.1:0-5512 GCA_050008355.1 Verrucomicrobiota bacterium | reverse complement strand
TGCCTGTTCAGCAGTCAGATGGCCACCAACCAGTACCAAATGCCTGGCGCGTATGAGGATCCGCCCACCCGCAATTGGGGATTTGATCCCAATTTTAATAATCCCAACAAGTTACCTCCTGGAATACCAAACTATACTTTGCCGTAACTCAGAGTTGGTAAAGCGTCTTACTCGTTCCCTCGCCACAAACGAGTCGCTGACAACCAGTCATGGTTACGTGCGCAAGTAGTATTGTGCATCCCCGAAAACGAGGATGATCTTTTCGTAACTTTTTAGTTGGCTTACGGCTCTGATGTTTTCATATTCAATCCTCACACAAATCCTATTGCATGAAAAAGAATCCCTCACTCAAGGTCAGCCGCCGCCAATTCATCGCTACTGCCGGGGCAGCCATGGTCATGCCGATGATCATGCCCAGTTCTATTTTTGGTCAAAATGCACCCTCCAAACGCATCAATCTTGGCGTGATTGGCATGGGTTGGCAGGGGCCGGGCAACACGCAATCGTTCCTGGCGCTCGATGCATGCCGGGTCGTAGCCGCCTGCGATATTGACGCGAACCATTTGCAGAGCGCGCTGGACATGGTCAATGGCTCCTATCAGAACAAGGACTGCAAGGGTTATCATGATTACCGCGAATTGCTGGCGCGCGACGACATTGACGCCGTGATGATTGCCGTGCCCGACCACTGGCACGCGCTGGTGGCGACGGAAGCTGCGCGCCGCAAGAAAGATGTTTACGGTGAAAAGCCGCTCGCCAAGACCTTGGCCGAACAACAGGCCATCGTTCGCGCCGTTGAAAAAAACAAGATCATCTGGCAGATGGGATCGTGGCAGCGTTCCGTACCTCCCTTTCACAAGGCGGCGGAAATCGTCCGCAACGGCCTCATTGGCACGGTCACGCACGTCGAAGTCGGTTTGCCCTCCGGCCATGCTGATTTCTCCGGCGCCGGAAAAGAGGCGCTGGATAAAATCTCTTCGTTGCCGGACAAGATCACCGATCTAACCCAAGTCACCCCCAACACCGCCGCGTGGAACCTGCTCGTCACGGATCCGCCGGCGGAGCTGGACTACAATACCTGGATTGGCCCGTCCACGATGGAGCCGTATATTGCGGCGCGTTCGCACAAGAATTGGCGCTGGGATTACAACACAGGCGGCGGCCAGTTGATGGACTGGATCGGCCACCATTGCGATATTGCGCATTGGGGACTTGGTTTTGACTTGTCGGGCCCATCGGAGATCGAAGGTCATGGTGAGTTTCCGCCGCATGATGCCGTGTGGAATACCAGCCCGAAATACCGGGTTGAGTTGAAGTATCCGCAGGACATCACGATGACCATTGCCGGCGGTTACGATGATATCCGGAGCGGCGTAAAATGGATCGGCACCGAGGGCTGGGTCTGGGTGGATCGCGGCGGCTTTGACGCTTCAAATCCCGACTGGAAACACGGAAAGAACCTGCCCGAGGAATTGCGCAAAATAAAACTTTACGTCTCGGAGAATCATCAACAAAATTTCCTGGAATGCGTGAAATCACGGCAACCCACGATCACTCCCGTGCAAGTCGGGCACCATTCCGCCACTCCCGGGCACCTGGGGTATATCTCCATGGTCACCGGGAGAAAAATCAGGTGGAACGTGAAACACGAAAGAATCATTGATGACCCGGAAGCCAGCAAATTGCTCGGCCGCGAATACCGTGCGCCATGGCAACTAGCCTGAGCCCATAATATTGCCGACGGGGCGCGACGCACAGCGGGTTTAGAACATTCCTGCTGGCCCAGTTTCAGGGCGGCACAATAGAGGCACCTTCCGACAGGGAGACAAACGAATCCATATTGGGAAATCGGTGTTTGGCACGGGTTAATCGGGGGCAAAAAAAATAGACCTCGACTATTGGTCCCACTCACCTGTCTTTAGATATGGCTTGAGTTTTTCCTTAAGCGTCTCGCGGCCGCGGTGGATCAGGGATTTTGTGGCGGAAAGCGAGCAGCGCAGGACTTTGGCGATTTCCTCGTAACTTAATTCATCCTGGCGGCACAGCAGGATAGCGGTGCGCTGGTTTTCCGGGAGTTCCGACAGCGCCTCCTCGATTTTTTTGGCGAGTTCGCCGTGCAAAAGGTTTTCGGTCGGCAGGAAAACCTTTTTATCTTCGTATTGCCGCTGCGGCTGGTCCTCGTGATCCGCGTGCGATTCTTCGAGCGATTCGGCGGGATGGCGCGAGCGCCGGCGGATTTCGTTCAGGCATAAGTTGCGCGCGATGGTAAAAAGCCAGGTGGAAAATTTGGCGGTGTGTTCGTAGCGTGCGCGAGATTTGTAAACCTGCAAAAAAACATTTTGCGCCAGATCCTCCGCCTCGGCTTCATCACGCAATGAACGGCAGACGAAATTGACGACCGGCTGCTTGTATTTCTCGACCAGTTCCGTAAAGGCCGCGCGGTCGCCGCGTTTGACACGCAGCATCAAGGCGGCATCGGAGTCGGTTTGGTCGGCCATCGTCTGAAAGAGTCTATTGAACGCCGTCGAAGCGACAAGGTTTCGCTGAGAATATGAATGGGCGCCGCACAGAATTCCGGCCCGGGAACGAAATACGGCGGCTTGCCTTCGAACCGTTTTGCTTGCAATTTATCCGCCCGTGCAGGACTTAATCAGTAAAATCGAAGCCGCCGCCGAAGCGCGTTTAAACCTTCCGCCCAACAGCACAGTTGCCGACAAACTGGCCAGCTACAAAAGCTTTCTCAAAGTGCAGACGCACCGGCTGAAGATCGAGCACCGCGCCGGCGGGGGCGGACGCCCGATCTGCGAGGGCCGGGCGGCCATGCTCGATGCCTTACTGCGGCACTTGTGGGATTCGGCACGGGCCAGCCTCTCGCCGCAGGCGCAGAAGGAATTTCCGCCGCTCGCCCTGGTGGCGATCGGCGGTTACGGCCGAGCCGAGCTGAATCCCTACAGCGACATTGATTTCATGTTTTTGCATGACGGTCAGGTGGCGGTGGGCAGGCCGCTGCCACACCTTTCCAAATTGATCGACGGTGTGCTCTACCCCCTTTGGGACGTCGGCTTGAAGGTCGGCCACGCTGTGCGGAGCATTGAAGACTGCGTGCAGGTCGCCAATGCCGACATGCAATCCAAAACCTCCGTGATCGAGGCCCGGCTGATCACGGGCGATGCGAAATTATTTCTCAAATTCCAAAAGGCCATCGTCAGCAAATGCGTGGTCGGCTTCGAGGAGAAATATATTGCCGCCCGGCTGGAAGACCAGGCGACCCGTCGCGCAAAATTTGGCGACTCCGCCTGCATGCAGGAACCGAACTTAAAAAACGGCTGCGGCGGCCTGCGCGACTTCCAGAATCTGCTGTGGATGACGTTCTTCAAGTACCGCACGCGCTCGCTGCTCGAGCTGCAGGAACGCGAATTTGTCAGCATCGCCGAACGCAGACAGCTCGAGGCGGCGTACGATTTTCTCCTGCGCACACGCACTGAACTGCATTATCACGTCATCCGGCCACTCGATGTCCTGGGGAAGAACCTGCAGCCTGCGGTCGCGAGCAACCTGGGTTACGGCGACCGCTCGCCGAGCAAACGCATTGAGAAATTCATGCGCGACCTGTACACCCACACGCGCAACATTTACCTGATCACCCGCACGCTTGAACAGCGCATGGCGCTGCTGCCGCCGGAGCAGAAAAGCCGTCTCGCCAAAATTCGCGGCCTGCTCCGCCGCCGCCGCAAAGCGCCGGAACCGGTGGATGGCTTCCTGTTCGTGGCCGGCGAAATCCGGGCCGCCTCAAACCGTATTTTCCGCGATTCACCGCGCCGGCTCATGCGCGTTTTTTTGCATGCCCAGCAACGCCAGTTACGGCTGCACCCCGATCTGGCGCAACTCATCCGCAACCAGCTGTCGCTGGTCAACCGGTCATTTTTACGCGATGAACACGTGCGCGAAACGTTCCTGACCATCCTCGAACGTCGTGGCGAGGTGGCCCCGGCCTTGCGCGCCATGCACGAGGTGAACCTGTTGGGCAAATATATTCCCGAGTTCGGGAAATTGACCTGCCTGGTACAACATGAATTTTATCACCAGTACGCCGCCGATGAACACACGCTCGTGTGCCTCGAGCAACTCGATAAAATCTGGGAGGCGCAAGAACCACCCTACAAGCATTATGCACCGCTCTTTCAAAGTCTGGATCGTCCCGGTCTCTTATACCTCGCGTTGCTGCTGCACGATGTCGGTAAAGCCGCGCCACATGATCAAGGCCGGCACGCCGAAGCGAGCGCGGCCATGGCGGCGCGCGCGGCCCGAAGGTTGCAACTCGATGGCACTGCCGCCACCACCCTGAAAATGCTGGTGGAAAACCACCTGCTCCTGGCCACCGTCTCCCAACGGCGCGACCTCGACGATCCTGCGGTGGTCCGGCACTTCGCCCGGCAGATCGGCACGCCCGAAAATCTGAACCTGCTCGCGCTCCTGACTTTCGCCGATTCCCAGGGCACCAGCGACAAGCTGTGGAACGGCTTCAAGGATTCGCTGCTGTGGCAATTGCATTCTCGGGCCATGAGCCTGCTCACGGGCGGCTCGGAATTCATCCGGGCCGGCAAGGAACAACTCGAAATGCTGGAGAAGGAAGTCCTCGACCTCGCGTCCCGGGAAATCAGTGACGACGAGCTCGATGCCCATTTTGAAAAGTTGCCGCCGCGTTATTTTGAAATTCGCACGGCCCGCGAGATTCTGGACGACGTCGAACTTACGCATCGCTTTTTTCGTCAACTCATCATGGAAGACAACCGCGCGTCCGCGCCCGTGACCGCCTGGCTGGACGAACCTGACCGCGGCTACAACCTGGTGAGGATTTGCACCTGGGACCGGACCGGACTGTTCAGCAAGATCGCCGGTTCCCTGAGCGCCAGCGGCCTGAATATTCTAGGTGCGCAGATTTTCACCCGAACCGATGGCATTGCCCTCGACACATTTTTTGTAAACGACGCCCGTACCGGCAATCTCGGCGCGCGCGCGCAGCACGACAAATTCGCCGAACTGTTCGAAAAAGTACTGGCCGGCGACGCGGTAGACCTGCGGACACTTACCGCCCGCCAGATCACCAACCGGCCGGCTTACCAGGCCTATCTGGGTGAGCGCATGGCGACGGAAATTCAATTCGACAATGAGGCTTCCGAGACCCGCACCGTTATTGAGATTGAAACCGAGGACCGTTTGGGCCTGCTCTACGCCATATCGCAAACTTTCAGCGAACTTGGCGTGGACATAGATGCCGCGCGTATTCTGACCGAACGGGGAGCTGCAATTGACTCCTTTTACGTACGCGAACGCGACGGTCGAAAAATTCTTGCTGAAGAGCGGCAAAAACTCATTCAAAGCAAACTAGTGGAAGCCATCAGCCGGTTTGATCCTGCGCCCTGACATACCTTACGCCACAAACCGATTGCCACTCGCGCCATGGTTTGATAGAAACCAGAGGAGCAAAATGCGGGTGTGGTTCAATGGTAGA
>JBEKMT010000264.1:0-5541 GCA_050008355.1 Verrucomicrobiota bacterium | reverse complement strand
GCGACCGGATCCATAAATGGACGGCTACCTGGTTTGTCGCTGAGCATCTCATGTCTCCAGCTGGAGACCGCAGGTGGCTGCTTGCAGGATTCAGTCCGTGTGTGACTCCCCGGGGACAATTCCGGATCCGGTCAGCTCAGACCATGGTTTTGTAGGTATTCGTCACGTTTGCGCGAAATGCGTACTGCGGCGCAACGGAGCTGGCACACTGTGCTCGCGTGACCGGTCGGTCATGGATGCCCAACTCTGCGGCCACTTGCCAAATGGCTCGCGCAGCATCGCTACGCAGTTGGATTGTCCCTGCCCAAGTGGGTATCCGAAAGTTGTGTCTGGCCGAGGGAACACTCTGTTGGGGACAGGCGCAAAAATTGCCGACAGAAAGATATTTCGGCCAGTTTTCGATTAATTCGGACTCTTGGGGGCGCAGGCTGCCGATCCGTTTCTTATAACGGGAAAGGTTACCCGATTGTTCGAGCGGCGGCAATTTCACGGATGAGCCATGCGCGGGCGTGAGCCCAATAATACTTGACGCTGCGCTCGGGGAGATCCAGGGCCTGCGCGGTTTCGGCGTTGGTCATACCCACAAAACAACGCAGCTTGACCACTTCGGCCTGGACGGCATGGATCCCGGCAAGTTTATCGAGGGCATCATTTACGGCGAGAAGTTCGTCGTCGCCACCCGGCGCGGACAAATCCACATCCTCCAGCTCCACGCGTTGATGCTCGCCGCCGTGGCGCACGGCACGCTTCCGACGGGCTTTTTCAATGAGGATCCGGCGCATCGCCTCGGCGGCGGCCCCAAAAAAATGAGCCCGGCCATTGAAGTTAGGATTCGCGCTGCCCACCAACCTTAGCCAGGCCTCGTGTACGAGAGCGGTGGGTTGCAACGTCTGGTTGGGCGCTTCATTCGCCATTCGTGCCGCCGCCAGCTTACGGAGTTCGCTATAGACCAATGGAAGCAGTTTGTCGGCGGCCTTGGGGTCGCCATGCTCGATAGACTCAAGAATGCGCGTGACGTCACTCAACCTGCGACCATTATCAAATTATCCGAGATTGCGCCAGAGGATTGCTCAAGCGCGCGACGCCCCAAATTTCACATCGACAATTTCAGTGCAGGAGCCGGTAGAGTTGATTGGGTACTTCGCAAGAGCGAACGAATTCAAACTTTGCAGGCCACATCGATACAGGTTCGGAACACAATACCATGGCCATTGTCGTGGAATGACATAAGAAACATGGCTCCGTGTTTCTATTTCACGGAGCCATGCCTGAATAGCTCCAGCACAACTCGGGTTGCCTGAGCGTGCTCGCAGCGCCGCTTACTTTTGGCAGTCTTTGTCCACACGCAAGGCAATCACCGCATGTGACACGTTGTTGGTGTCCTCAAAATAGCCGGCGAGGTCTCCCTGGTCATTGGAACCGTACCATAAGCTCCCGACCGCCCCAGGAATGGATGCATCCACAGTAACGAATTGGCCGCGGCACCAGAAGTACCCGTGGGGGTTGTCGTTCGCGTCGAGATAAAGCCCCGTCACCACGGTGAGATTGTTAATGCCGTAGGCTAAGGTAGCGAGAGCTCCAGGCACATCCAAGGTCGTGTACCTCGAGCCATCTTTCAAGAAGCCATGGGGGGTGCCGGAGCCGTCTACGTAATAGCCGGTGACCTGGTCCCAATCGTTGATGCCGCCGGCAGACGCCCCATTGACCGCACCCGGGACAGTGAAGAAGGAGTAATTCTTGCCATCCCAAGTCCAATTCATCCCAAGGCCGCTGCCCCCGGTATCGAAAGTGCCACCTGCGTATGCGACACCGGAGGCGTGCCCGAAGTCATTGATGCCGTCGCCGAAATTGAGGGGCATTCCCGGGATTTCGGGGAGTGGATCAAAGGTTCCGCGGCGAATGTCATGGAACACGGGTCGCTGATTCGTCTCGTCGCCATAATTCCCGCCCTCCACGCCCAAGTTGTTGGCGGGGCCGACGGCCGTGACGGTGGCTCCAGGGGCAGAGATGCCGGTAGTCAGTACGCCTCGCTGCATCAAAAAGCTGGACCAGTCACCCGTCACCGGATCAGTGTAGTATCCTGTGACGAGACCACTGTCGTTGATGCCTACGGCGAACCCCGGGCCGGGCAGCGTAATTGCAATGAACTGATATTCCGGTTGGGTTGGTTTTCCATGTGCACTGAGTAGACTCGCCCCCAACAGCGCGGTGAGAACTCCGGCCATTGGCCAAAATGCTCCACTGAGAGTGCGCCGCTGGCAAACCGGCGGTGCAATGGCTTTGGCTGCCGGCGCGGATCCGGCGCCTGATTGGGTGATGATTTCTCGTGTGTATAGTTGTTTCATAGTTTTCTCCTGTTCTTATTTGCTTGTTTTTCGTGTGGCCATTGGGCCGTTTGTTAGTTTTTAAGGGGGCGATAAGTTGCCTACCGCTCACCAGTGCGAAATTCCGGGGCCAAAGGAACAATTTATTTTGCAGAATCTTCTCAACCCTGAATGAACCTAAAACCAAAGCGCGGATATTGGAAAAAGTCGTTTGGAATTGTCCTCCGAAATCGCTGCCAGGGCTAATAAGTAGTCAGTGCTGGGAAAGTCACTTTTGCAACGGCGGTCTGGCAACCGGCGCGAAGGGAGCACCAATGAGTGGCGCTGTTCCAACTTTTCTGCTGGCTTCGCCTGAGGACGGGTGCACTCCGTTTCCGTCTCGAACCAGCACAGATACTCAGGGATCAAGTTTGATCCGGCAGGGTTGGTTAGCTTGATAGAGCTTCAGGTGAGAAGAGTAGTCATTTTTGTCCGGCTCGCTTTTGAGGAGGCCAATGGCTTCTTGCTCAACGGCAACGGCTTTGTCAAATTGTTGCGACTCGGCATAAGCGGCGGCCAAAGTGTCGAGAAAGCCTGGATTCTTGCGCTGGGTGCCGGCGACGGCTTCTTCGGCAAGCAACACCGCGTTGGTGCCGTTGCGAGTTTCTGCCGCCGGGCTGGCCGCCTGAAGCCACGCCAAATCGTTCATCGTCTGGAGGGTTATAGGGTCTTGCGAGCCGAGTGCCTGGCGATCTTGCGTCAGCGTCTGGTCCAATAGCTTGAGGGCTGCGTCCCAACTGTTCTTGGCCTGCACCCATTGGCGGATGGGAGTCTGGTCCAAGAGCTTGAGGGCTGCGTCCCAACGGCCAACCTCTTCGTAGATGTTGGCAAGGTCGCTCGTCAGCTGGAGCGTGTCTGGATGTTTGGGACCCAGCACTTTGAGGTAGAGCGCCAGCGCCTGCTCGAACAGCTTGAGGGCTTCATCCCGATGGCCAGCCGCGTAGGTGAAAAATGCCACGTTCGCGGTAGAGTCAAGCGTATCGGGGTGTTCCGGGCCGAGCACCTTGCGTTTGAGCGCCAAAACCTCCTCGCCGAGCTTGAGCGCATCGTCCGGACGGCCAACCTGGTAATATACGAGTGCCAGATCTCCCATCGTTTTGAGCGTGCTTGGATGTTCGGCGCCGAGCACTTTTTTGAAAAGCTCGACCGCCTGCTCCAAAAGTTTGAGCGCCTCGTCGTGACGACCGGCTTCGGAGTAAGAAATCGCCAGGTTCCGCATCGCCTCAAGGGTGTCGGGATGTCCCGGGCCGTTGCTCTTGCGGGTAAGCGCCAGCACTTGCTCGCGCAGTTTGAGCGCCTCGGCCTGGCGCCCAAGGTCGTCATAAATGAAGGCCAGGTTACTCATGGTCAGAAGCGTGGCGGGGTCTTCCGGGCCGTTGACCTTTTCCTCGAGCGGCAGGACTTGCTCGAACAGCTTGAGGGCTTCGTCCCAGCGGCCGACCTCGAGGTAAAGAGTCGCCAGCGCGCTCGCGGCCGCGAGGGTGTCGGGGCTTTCCGGGCCGGCAGCGGCGAGGTAGTAATCGCGAACCTTCTCTTGCAGAGGCACGGCCTCGTGGTGAAGCCCCAGGTCCCAATAAGACTGGGCGATGGCGGACTGGAGCTTGGCCCGGCGCGCGGGTTGATTGGTGAGCTCTGTTGCCAGCCTCTGCGTGGCATTACTAAGCGTCTCGGCGACCGTAATGGTACGGCCATCTCGCAGGGGGCTTGGGCTCCTGAACACTTCGATCAGAAATTTGGAGATGGCCTCGGAATCAGCGAGGCGTTGGTTGGCAAGAGATTCCGCCTGCAAGGCCCGCCGGAACTCGCGATTGGCTCGAACGGCCTGCCAGGCGCTGACACAAGTGGCCACCACGAGCACTGCAGCTATAAGTATTGCAACAGTGAAAGCAGTCTTGTTGCGCTGCCAGCTCTTTTGCAGCCGATAGCCGACGCTCGGCGGCCGGGCCTGAACCGGCTCGTTTTCCATATGGCGCTGTATATCCATCGCCAATCCGTTGGCCGTCTCATAGCGCCGCCCCCTGTCTTTCTCCAAGGCTTTCATCACGATCCAATCCAGGTCCCCGCGCAGCAAATGAATCAGCCTTGGCGGTTCGGCTTTGCGACGTTTGGCGATTTCCGTCAGGTCGGCATCCAGCATCGTGCTCAGCCGCGTGGAAGGACGTGCGGGCTCTTCCTCGCGAATAATACGGCGGATTTCATCCAGCCCGGCCTGAAGCAGTTTTTTAGCATCAAAAGGCGTCTGGCCCGTCAGCAGTTCATAAAGCAAAACACCCAGCGAATAGATGTCGCTACGCGTGTCGATGTCCTGCACCCTCATT
This sequence comes from Verrucomicrobiota bacterium, assembly GCA_050008355.1. GTDB lineage: Bacteria > Verrucomicrobiota > Verrucomicrobiia > Limisphaerales > UBA11358 > UBA11358. The sequence goes on along the minus strand of JBEKMT010000264.1, from coordinate 860 downwards.
TCTGCCTGCTCCGGGCTCATATAGGCCGGCGTCCCGATAAATTGCTCGAATGCAGTGAACAAGGTCCGGTCGGTCAATTTGCCCTGCGTCGCCTTGGCGATGCCGAAGTCAATGACCTTGGGTACTGGCGCGCGGTCGTCCATCGTGACCAGGATGTTTGACGGTTTAATGTCCCGGTGAATGATGCCTTTCTGGTGCGCGTGCTGAATCGCCCGGCAAACTTGCATGAAAAGATCCAGCCTTTCCCGGGTGGAGAGGTTGTTCTGGTCGCAGTGATCCGTTATTTTGATGCCACGCACCAGTTCCATGACGAAATAGGGACGGCCCGTATCGGTAGCGCCGGCGTCAAGGACCTTGGCGATATTCGGATGGTCCATTAACGCCAGTGCCTGCCGCTCGGCTTCAAACCGGGCAATGACGTTTTTGGTGTCCATGCCCAGCTTGATAACCTTGATGGCAACCCGGCGGTGTACGGGTTCCTCCTGTTCAGCCATGTACACTACCCCACATCCGCCTTCGCCGATTTGCTGCAGCAATTTGTAGCGGCCGATGCGGTCGCCCGGTTTCTCGGCGGGAACAGGCGTGGGACGCCCGGCTCCGCCCGCCCCGGACGAAACTGCTCCTGGTTCTTCGAGGCAGGCACAGGATTCTCCGCTGGCCCTTAGGAGTTCTTCGACACGCTGACGCAAGGCAGGGTCGCCGGCACACGCATCGTTCAGATACGCGCCTCGTTCCTCGGCGCGTAATTCAAGCGCAACATTGAACACCTCAATTTCGCGTTCGGATGGCTGAGGCATAGGCAAATTCAATCATTCACCTTGCAGTGCGAAATAAAAAGATTAAACGGACAAAGAAAATTC
>JBEKMT010000263.1:0-5554 GCA_050008355.1 Verrucomicrobiota bacterium | reverse complement strand
GGCGTAACGCTTTTCAAGGTAATTTTTACGAGGCTGTCTTTCACTCGCTCCGCCAGATTCTTGACCAATAAAACACCATCTCACAAACAAAACTTATGAATGATCAAAATGCCATTCCACCTCAAATCCCGATGCCGGGCGCGCCACCGGTCATCCCTGGGCGAAGGTTGCTCGGGGATGATCCCGCGGAACATGTGCCGATTCCGCATGCATTCACCGCCATCGAAGCACTGTTACGCCAGCCACGACGACTGCTTTTTCAACTGCGCCAGCCGGGAGCGGGAAAATTGATTGCCGCGATGGTGTTTGTCGCGATTTTTTGCAGCTTGATCTATGGCGTGGTGGCGGGAACTTTCACCGGCGGAACTCAGCTCTGGGCCGCACCGATCAAAATCGCTGGAGGAATGCTCATTTCCGCCGCGATTTGCCTGCCAAGCCTTTACATCTTCGCGTGTTTGAGCGGCTCACAAGCCCGCCTGGCGGAAATCTGCGGTCTGCTCGCAGGACTGTTAATGTTAATGACCATTTTGCTGGTCGGTTTTGCGCCGGTGTCGTGGATCTTCTCGCAATCCACTGAATCACCCGCCTGGATGGGCACATTGCATCTGATTTTTTGGTGGGTGGCCACATTGTTCGCCGTGCGCTTTATTAAACAAGGATTCTCACATACGAACGCCAAATCTCAGGCCGGTTTGAATGTCTGGATCATCATCTTCCTGCTAGTCGCCGTCCAGATGACGACCGCCCTGCGGCCAATCATCGGAAAATCGGAAACTTTTTTCCCGACACAGAAGCAGTTTTTCCTTGGTCATTGGTTCGATTGCTTGAAACAATCTTCGGGAGACTCCAAAACTAATTCGCATGATTGAACCCGTAAGTCGAATTGGCATGCGACGAGAGTTCGTTCTTCGCCGCCGGATCCAACGCTTGACCTGGTTCTTCATCTTCGGGTTATTCATCAGTGGCGTGACGGCAATTCCGTTACGGGCAGAGGTACACTGGCTGATCAGTGCTATCGGCGCGCTCAAATCCCCGACGATATTTGCCCGATGGCTCCTTCAAATTCGTGACGCCTTGGATGAAACGCAAATCCGCCGTTCGTTTTTGTTCTACGGCACAGACTGGCTGGCCTTCGGACACTTCATGATCGCACTAGTTTTCGTGGGGGCGTTGCGCGATCCGGTGCGCAATCGCTGGCTGTTCGATTTCGGACTCATTGCCTGCCTTCTGGTGGTTCCGTTTGCCTTGATTTTTGGTGCCTGGCGCGGAATTCCCTTGTGGTGGCGGCTGATTGACTGCTCCTTCGGAGTCCTGGGTTTTGTTCCACTCTGGCTTTGCCGGCGGTGGACCATTGAGTTGGAAAAATCGAATTCACTTTAATTACTGGACCAATTCGCCTGCCGCGCGCGTCGTTAAGACAAAATGTCCGGCGGACACGCGCAGCCGCCGTTCGCCTTTCTCCTGAATTTCTCGTGCGACGAGGCCGACACAAGCCTTGGGAATTACCGCACAAAAACGCGCCGATGCGCAGATTTGAGCAGACCTGGCTCGAGTCGCCATCGAACTGGAGCAGTATCAAATTCTCCGCGGGCACTATCCCGATTCTCTCCAGGAACTGTCGCCACGATTTATTTCTAAAGTTCCTCCTGTCGTGATGAATGGCAGGCTTTTAAAGTACCGGCGCGAGGCCAACGGACAATTCGTCTTGCATTCCATCGGCTGGAATGAAACCGACGACGCCGAGGTGATTGGTTCGAGTAATAATACAACGCCCGGCGTGAACTCTGTTTAGGGTGATTGGGTCTAGCGTTATCGAAACCCGGATTCACCGCATCTGTCGCCGAGTCGGAGACAGCATTACCCTGATCACTCGAATCAAAAACCGGCGTCTGGCAAACTTGGTCTGATATTGTAAACTCTGCTAACTCTTTCTCCCTTTTCATCTTCGCGCGTCCGGCCCTCCGCAGTTAAAACCTCTTTTAGCTTCGTGTCATGACCCGTTTATGGTGAAATTCACAGGTGAACATCACGAATTTGAACCCGGACACGGATATTGGAGCAAGCGCGTGGCTGGTGGAGTTGGAGGAACACCGTATTTTGCTGGATGCGGGCATGCATCCGAAACGCGACGGTCGCGACGGGTTACCGCTGTTTGGAAAGGCCAACGGCGCGGAGGTGGATGCGATTGCGATTTCCCATTGTCATCATGACCATGTCGGCGCGCTGCCGGTGGCGGTAAGAAATTTCCCGAAAGCGCATGTCTTGATGACGGAGTTGAGTTACCTGCTCGTGGAACGTGTGCTGCACAATTCGGTGAACGTCATGACGCGCCAGCGCGACGAACTGGGCATCCGTGAATATCCGCTTTATACCCACGACGAAGTCGATGATATCGCGCCATATTTCCAGGGGTTCAAATGCAACCGGGAGGTGGAATGGGGCTCGTTCAAGAAATCCAGGTCCGGGGTACCCTCGCCGACGCTTGAATTTTTTGATGCCGGCCACACGCTTGGATCCGCGGGGGTTTTGTTGCGCGGCAAGAGCGAAACTTTGTTTTACACCGGCGACGTGTGTTTCCACGATCAGACGTTGCTGAAAAGTGCTCGATTCAATGACGTGAAGGCGGATGTGCTGATCATGGAAACGACGCGGGGCAATCGCGATGTGCCCCCTGAATTCACGCGCGCGAAAGAGGTTGAACGTCTGGTTGAGGCAATCCACACGGCCCAAAAGCGCAAAGGCAGCATCCTGATCCCCTCCTTCGCGCTGGGCCGAACCCAGGAAATGCTCGCCATGCTGGCGTTGCTGATGCGCGAAGGGAAACTGAAGAAACAGCCGGTCTATATTGGCGGACTGGGCCGGGTTTTCACGGAGATTTATGACATCGAGGCGCACCGCACCCACCGGCAACACACAAACCTGAAATTAAACGAGGCGTTGGAATTGATCGTGCTGGAAAAAGGTGCAGCGGAGAACATCAAGCTGAGCGGTGGAAAGATTTTTGTGATCACCGCCGGGATGATGAGCGAAAACACGGCTGCGCATGACTTGGCGGCGCGGATGCTGGGTGATGAACGTCAAAGTATTTTCTTCGTCGGGTACGCAGATCCGGATTCGCCGGCTGGCCGGCTCAAGGCGGCGCAAGCAGGGGAAACCTTCGTGCTTAGCCCAGGCGCAGGGAGAGTGACGAAAAACTGCGAGGTGCAGGATTTTGACCTGACGGCACACGCCAACCGCGACGAACTGCTGGAATTGGTCGGCCAGGTTTCGCCCCGGGCGGTATTGCTGGGCCACGGCGATGACGCCGCGCGCAACTGGTTCGAGGATAAAATCCGTGAACGCTGGCCGAAAATCAAAGTCTTCCAGCCTCAGCCTGGCCAACGGCAAGCCGTTTGAGAAAACAAAAACCGCCAGGGACGATTTCCCCGGCGGTTTTCACTTTGAAGCTTTTTCAATGGTTCGGACCGTTGACGATATTCGCGAGGTTGAATATGGGCAGGAACATGCAAACCACCATGCCGCCGATGACGACCCCGAGGAAAACGATAAGCAGCGGCTCGATGAGCGACATCAGGCCGGAAAGGGTGGTTTCAATTTCTTCATCGAGAAAGTCGGCAACGCGTTCGAGCATGTTGTCGATGTTGCCGGTTTGTTCACCGGCGCTCAGCATGCGGATGATCATGGTAGGAAAAACGGGATGCTTGGCGAGTGCGTTGGAGATGTTCTCGCCGCGTTCGATGTCCGACGCAGTTACCTTGATGGCCTTCTCCATGACCACATTACCAACGGTTTGCGAGACGATTTGGAGCACTTCCAGGATGGGCACACCGCTGCGGACCAGCGAGGCGAGCGTGCGGGTGAAACGGGCAAGACAGATCTTATGGGCAATTTGGCCGAAAACAGGCAATTTAATGCGCTGCCGGTCCCAGAATTCCCGGCCCGGCTTGGTTTTGATATAATAAAGCCAGCCCCAGATGGCGGCGGCGGCCAAGACGATCAGTCCGAGCAGGTATTGCTTCACGATATCGCTGATATCCATCATGATCTGGGTGGGGCCGGGCAGCTTTGCGCCGAAACCCGAATACACTTCCTTGAAGGTGGGGATTACACGCACGAGCAAAAAGGTGGTGATGACGATCGCCACCACGGTCACTACAGTAGGATACATCAGGGCGGTCTTTACCTTTTTACGAAGACGTTCTGTATTTTCGAGATAACTGGCCAGACGGGACAGGATTTCAGATAACAAACCACCTTTTTCACCCGCGCCTACCATTGCGACATAAAGCTTGTTAAAGGCCTTGGGATGGCGGGTCAAGGCTTCGGAAAAGCTTTCGCCACCTTCGACACGGGTGCAAATATCATGGACGGTATCGCGCATGATTTTGTTTGGCGTCTGTTCCGCGAGAGCCTGGAGCACCTGCACAATGGGGATACCGGCGTCAATCATTGTGGCGAGCTGGCGCGTAAACACCACCAAATCAGCGAGCGACACCTTTCCACCCTTGGTCTGGCCTTTCTTCGCGATCTTTTCGCGAATTTCGACGACAAGCAGATTGCGGCCGAGTAGTGCCGCGATAGCGGACTGTTCCGTGATCGCCTCGACCGTGTTACGGATTTCGCGGCCAGAAGCCGTTTCCCGGGCAGTGTAAGCAAAGATGGGCATACTGTGTTTATGGATGTGTGCGTTTCATGATGAGCGGCTGGCAATGGCCATCCACTTCTACAAAAAGTAACAAGCACAATCTGTTCCAGCACACCAACCAGCACGCGCGGGGCGCGAAATGAATGATTTTAAAACACTGAACCTGCCCTGTTTTATGGCGAAATGAGACACTTGAATTGTCCGATTTTGGAATATATACCCATAAGCTTCTTTAAATTAAAAACTTACACACCAAAAATTACAGAATAATTTTATTGTCATTTGTCCCATTTTTTCATAGTTTTAACAACAAATGCACCGACATGGTGCGGGGACAAACTGTTTTTGTCCCAGGATAAAGGTAAACAAACAACAACAAACAACATCGGAGGAACAGATGAAGTTTAATAAATGGACATTAGGTCTTGCAGCAATCGGGGCAGTTAGTCTCGCCTCGGCGGCTCGTGCAGACGAAGCGAAAATCATCCCGTTACAGACGACCCTTTCCAATACCACTCTTAGTGGTTATGTGGACACGGCTGTACAATATAATCCGGGCAACGTGGGGCCCGCGGGAGTGGCAGGAAGCCATGTGCCAGCGGGCACATTTCCGGCTCAAGTCGACTCCTTTGCCCTAAACGACGTTGATATCGCCATCGATCATCCTTTGGATTCAACTCCTTGGTCGGCGGGGTATCACATTGACTTGAACGCGGGTACGGAAGCTGTTGGTGTTCCTGGTTTTGGCTATTCTCTCGTTCGTCAAGCTTATGTCGCACTCAGCACGCCCGTCGGCAATGGCATTCAGTGGAAAATGGGTGTTCAAGACGACATCATCGGTTATGAAGGCAATACGGACAGCGCGAATCCGAACTACACACGTTCTGTTGGCTATTCGATCGAACCGAC
>JBEKMT010000262.1:0-5562 GCA_050008355.1 Verrucomicrobiota bacterium | reverse complement strand
GCGCGTCCGCGACGCGACCGATCGCAACGTTGCCGACCTCATCGCCAACTACCGTCTCTGGCTGGCCGCCGACCCCGCCTCCTCAGCGGACACGGCCAACCAGCATAGCAGTACGCTATTCGATCCCGTGGCCGTCTATCTCGCCATGCATCAGGATTTGTTCGTGATGGAGCAACTCCATCTGCGGGTGACCGACGACGGTTTTACGGTCATCGATCCGCAGGCGAGAATGGTCAATGTAGCTGCCCAATGGAAAAATCTGGACGCTTACGAAACCTTCCTGGCAAACCGGTTGGTGCCCAAAAACCATTTTTGAGTTTGGCCAAGGTTCTACTGGAAGCCGGTGCGCGGGACACGGTGCCCCACACGGACCGATCCCTTGCGCAAAGAGGTCGAATCGATTTCAAGAATGCGAGGTTGCCTGGTTGGGCGGCATCACTCTTACGTTCCGCTGGATTCAGATTTCCGCACCGGCACCAGTTCGCCATGCTTGACATTTGTCCGGCTCTTTGGATATTTGAAGCGCTTATTGCAAGAATTAATGGCGTGACGTGGCAATAAATCAGAAGCCGTCCCGCATCCATTGCACGCTTGTATTGACCGGCGGCCGGCAAAAGTATCGCCGGCATGAACCCTAATCCTAATCCTTGAATGAAACTGCAATTTATTCCTCGCTCGCTGCCTGGCGCTCACTGGGTTGGCTGGATGGCGCTGATCACTTTCCTGCTGGCTTTCACCCATGTCCAGGCCCAACCCACCATCGTCTCGACCGTTCCCGCATTTGAAGCTACCGGCGTTTCGACCACTGCGGCGGTGGTGTTCACCTTTAGCGAGTCCATGGATACCACCTCCACCGCAGCAATGTTCTTCGATGAAAGCACTTTTGCCGTGCTGACGACGACGGAGGTTTGGAGCGACAACAATACCGTGTTGACGTGCACTCCCAGCCCGGCGTTCCCGGTCAGCACTGAAATCTTATGGGAGGTTAACGGTCAGGATCCGGAAGGCAATGCCTTGGGCGGAACTCCCGCGGGATTTTTCACCACGGGCACGTCCGGTGGCGGCGGTGGCGGCGGCATTACCGGTACCAATCGCTATACGGAATTCGGGGTTGGCAAGGCGATCTATTATTCCCAAACCAGTACCGGCACCCCAACTCTTTCCACGGAATTTGGCCCTTATCTCTTTTATGCCGACGTCACATTGTCCTCCAATCAATCCGCCCTCTCTGCCAGCCTCGAGTTGCCGAGCGCGGTTGTCCAGGGGATGAACACCACCACCGAGCCCGGGCAATTTCTGCTGTCCGGAGCTAATACGGACCAAACGACCTTGGACAGCACCTTTGGTGACGGGAGCTATCTTTTCACAGTCACCGCGGCCAGTTCGAATGAGCAGGTGACCATCGATCTGCCCGCCAGCCTCCCTCAACCCGCGGCGCCGCTAATCAGCAATTATACGGCCGCCCAATCCGTGAATGCAGCGCAGGCCTTCACTTTGAATTGGGAATCTTTTGTCGGCGGGACGGCTACGGATAGCGTCTATGTGACCATCGGCAATGCTTTCAGCACGCCCCAGCCATTTGATCTCAATGCGCTCGGCGGCACATCCACCTCCGTGGTGATCCCGGCGAATACCCTCAAGCCTGGCACCAGTTACGACTCATTCATCAGTTTTTACCAATTCCTGCTGAGCAGCAACCTGGACGCCGGATACCTCGGAGTGGCCTATCGCTATAGCTCCACCGAATTCAATCTCACCACCGCGGCCGCGGTCACGACTCCATTGGTCCTCACCAATGCGTCCTGGAGCGGGCATGCCATCAACTTCAAAGTCACGTCGGCCATTGGCCAGAGCCTGATCATTCAATACAACACCAGCCCGCCTCCTTTCACCAGCGCATGGCAGACCTTGCTCACCACCACCAACACCACCGGTGTTGTCCAGGTCACTGATTCCGTAAACACCACCAACCGTTTCGTCTTCTATCGTGCCCAAACTGGGCCCTGATGGCTGGTCGTGTTTCTCAAACTTTAGCAGGATTTATTACTCTCTATTCTGTTAGTGGAAGTTGCAGATTTTTCCGCCGGTCGACGGAGCCATGTTTTTGCGTTTTACTTCCCAGGAGGCAAAGCCTCAATTGGCTTAAGATACATCGTTTGGCTTGGAAAATCCAAGGTCACGAGATGACGCGCCAAAAACTTCAATCCAATGATATGATCCCCGCGTCCGACCAGTAGGTTGGTGTAGGTATTGCCGTCCCAAATACATTCCGGGACTTTCACCAATCCGGAACCGTTTCCGTCCACGGTGGTCTTTTCGACGTAGCCGTCCGAAACGCAGCCGGTATCAATCAGCAAGTTGGTTTCGCTGCCTCCGGTAAGTCCGACCTGCCGGATAAATGGGCGATGGCCTTTGAGTAGCAGCGGATAGGATTTGCCAAGTGTTGCTGTATCGATTTGGCCGGGCTCCAGGAACTTCATCTTCCTCGCGCCAAAATCAAGTTGGATGCAATAGTGCCCCAGGCAGTCCATGCCCAGTACCCCCATGATGGGTCGGCCCGCCCGGACTGATAACCGCTTGAAATCATAGGTGCCGATATTGCTGCCGGTCATCAATAGTGTGTCGCCTGAATACAGCTTCGGCTCAGCGTGGGCGAAAGATTCCTGCTGACCGTCATCCAGCGTCCTGATTGTGAAATGACCGAGGCGTTTTCCCAGTTGCGGTTCCAATTTTTTGTCAAAACAACTGCCCGACGCGCCGGTGTCTATGAAAAATGGCAATTCTTCGCCGCTTTCCATGCTTAGGTTTATGAACAACCAGTTTCCGTGCCCCGCATCTTTGTTGATGGTCACCTCAGCCGGTAACACCGGTGCGGGAACAAAGACCGATGGTTGAGGCGTTGTCGCGAAGGAAGAAAGAAGCAGAAGTCGAAAAGACAAGGCGGGTAACCCGAAAAATTTAAGGATCCATTTCACTGCCACCTCACTTTTATTAAACGATCATTGGTTCGTTGAATCGTTTGAACATAGCGTTCCCGCAAAAATTGCGCAAGCCCTCCATAAATCACGATACCCGCCAGAATCAAGGCGCGGCGGGCGTTCAAAGTTTTGCGGGGAACGTGACCCCGCGGGCTGAGCCGGCTGCGATTCGGGGCGGGAATCCCGGCTTCGGAAACGGACGCGCCTACGGTTGTTCTCGGCGAATTGATGCGTCACAGGCTTGTCACGCGAGTCAGTCCCATTTTACTTCGACATTGTCCACGAGGAAGCCAACAAAAAAGCCGCCGCATTTTGCCCATCCACGACGCTCTCGACCTCTGTGGTCACGGACTCGTATCTCGTAAACTTCCTGGTACTTCGAGGCAAAAAGAAATGGGCTGAACTTAAACCATGGAATTTTCACCCGCACCAATTCAAATCCGTTTGCTCTCGCCCACCGGCTCAAGAGAAATCTCGAGCGGAACCAGTGCCAGGTAGTCGAGAACGTCACCCAAGCCACAGCCAACAAAGCAATAATAATGTTCTTCTCGCTGAACATGTGATGTGGGCCGCTGTTTCAAAATAGTGATCTAAAGAGTATTGCGCAAGCAATACGTCAAAATTAGGAATTTCCCAAATCAATGGGGGGCTATAGGTGCGTAACGAAGGCTGAGCCGGCGGCGACTCGGGGCGGGAATCCCGGCTTGGAAAAATGACGAGCCAACGATTGTTTGGGCTGGCGACCTAGGTGTCATAGTCTGTCTCGATGCGGCTGGTGGTCGCGATTCCAGCGAATCAATGCGGTATCGTTGGTTTCTTCAAAAACATATTGCAGCGTTGGGGATTCGACATGGCCATCGCAAAACAAAACATTGATTCTGCCCTGATGCCGTGCCATTGCGCGTCCGATTCGTGTTGGTGTCAACATGTCAACACGATCGAAACGAATTGAGCCCATCATACTGTCGCCAATCGCCATCATGTCGGCGGGAATGGCCACTTCGGATTCATTGACCGGCGCAAAACCAGGATGCCCTGGAATAAAGGTGGCTCCTGGAACAAGCTGGCCGCAGAGGCCAAGGGCGTTAGCAAAGCTGTCGCCGTTCGGAAAATATCTTCCTTGCGGAAAAACGCCCCACACATTATAGGCATAGCTGCAGGCAACCACGTTCTCGTATGGGAACTGCTCGTAGCGCGGGGCGGATGGGCAGAGCCACACGCCCCCGTTGATAAGGTTGGTAGCGGGCTTTGAGATGCCGAAGCCTCCGCTTGAAATTTGGTTAATCCACCAGTCGGGATTGTCGCTGTTGGTACCCCCAATGAACGAAGGATAGGCGTGGTTGTTTGCCACGAAGATTTGCAGGCCTATGCCCAGTTGGTGCAAATTGCTGACACATCTAATCTGCTGCGCCTTCGCTTTGGCCCGGGAAAGCGCCGGCAACAACAACGCCGCGAGGATTGCAATAACGGCGATGACGACCAGTAACTCCATCAAGGTGAACGCTCGAATTTTCCGAGACGTTGCGTTCCGTTTTCTCAAAGCAGATTTACGAAGGATGCGCATAATGCCATGACACCTAACGTCTATTCAATGATCACTGGCTCGTTGATTCAATTGACCTTAGCGCTGCCAACGGCTTTGCACAAGTTTTTCATGGGCGTTGAAACTCGCTTGAATCAATGAGGGACGGGCGCAGCGTGACGAAGGCTGGGCCGGCGGCGGTTCGGGGCGGGAATCCCGACTTGGCAAGCGGATGCGCCATCTGGCTTCGATCTGAGGCTATGGTCGCCGCAGCATGTTGAGCCGATCGGCTTCACCAGCCAGCGATACCAGACCCGAAGCGGAGCAATGGTCCTTTATCCCCTATGCAACACCTGCATTATAATAGTCTCTCTCGTCCGTGTTGAGCCGGTCTGAACCTGTGGATTATTTAGCGTAATCGCCACGGAGCCGTCGTCTTTTACGCTATCAAGACAACTCGGCCCTGGAGCGATTGTACCGGTGTCTGCAGAAATAATCGTCTCAACCCCATCCGAAGTCTTGCTAATAATTTGAACGCCCTCGAGTGCATCACCCTGTCGCTTCGTGACGTGCAAGACATAAATCCCATGGTCCCATGCCGTGTCTGTTCCGCTTAGTACGCGGTCAGTCGCCGGAGCTGGTTGTGACGCTTGTTGCTGTGTGCAACAGCCAGAAAGGAGTAAGCCTGAGAGTACGAGTGTGGGTGTGTGTTTCATAAATTTGTAGCCGCCTTTCATTATATGATTACCTGTTCGTTGATTCAATTGACCTTAGCGCTGCCAACCGCTTCGCACAAGTGTTTCGTGGGCGTTGAAACTTGCTTGAATCAATGGGCGGCGGGCGTGGCGTGACGAAGGCTGGGCCGGCGGCGACCCGGGGCGGGAATCCCGACCTTTTGGGAAACGGATGCGCCAACTGCGGTTGACCCCGTAAAGTCATTAGGTTTCATGGTTTGAATCTTTCACGAATCGCTCTCTCAATAATCTTGTCTGGGTCGTGACCAAGGTCGGCAAGCTGCCGGCGAAAAACCTCGATGTGCCACCACGGGCATGATGCATCGCT
>JBEKMT010000261.1:0-5565 GCA_050008355.1 Verrucomicrobiota bacterium | reverse complement strand
GTGGAGCCAGGAGCCAAGTGGTTGGAGGTCATCTCGTGTTTCCGCAGATTGGCGCTGCCAGTCTTCTGATCCAGCAATTCACGCACTTTTCGAACGAGCGTGGCGGGGGAATAAGGTTTGCCCAGATATTCAACATCAACGTCAAGCGCGCCATGGTGGGTCATCACGTCATCCGGGTAACCGGATGTGAACAAGATTTTGAGGTCGGGATAGGATGTTTTTAGCCACTCCGCCATCGCTTTGCCGCCGAGCACCGGCATGATGACGTCGGTGATCACCAAACGAATCGGCGTTCCCTTGTGTTTGAAGGCCGCATGCAACCCTTCCTGGCCGTTTGAAGCTGATAGTACCTCATAACCCTGAGCCTTCAGGATGTCACGGGCCAAACATCTCACCGACGGCTCATCTTCCACGACCAGCAAAGTTTCCGTTCCACGCGGCAACGGCCCTGATGAAATTTGAGTAACCGCGGCATCCAACGGTTGATTGACGCCTGGAAAATAAATCTTAAAAGTCGTGCCTTCGCCAACCTCACTGAAATATTCGATGTGTCCTTTGCACTCCTCGATGATGGTTCGGCAGGTCGCCAAACCCAAACCGGTGCCTCTACCGAGCGCCTTGGTCGTGAAAAACGCCTCAAATAAATGCGCTTTGACTCCGTGGGTCATGCCGACACCGGTGTCCTTAACACTCAACATTACGTATTCGCCGAAAGCTGCGTCCGACTGGTGGAGCGCGTGAGCGGCATCAAGCGTCACATTGCTCGTTTCGATGGTCAGTTTGCCGCCATCGGGCATGGCATCGCGGGCATTGATAGCCAGATTCATCAGCACTTGTCCGATGTAGCCTGGATCAGCTTTGACATGCCAGATGTGTTTTTCGAGCACCATGGTCATTTCGATGTTCTCACCAATGAGCGGTCGCAGCATTTTTTCCATGTCCTTCATCACACCATTCAGATCAAGCACGACCGGTTGCACCTTCTGTTTACGACTGAAGACGAGCAACTGCCGGGTCAGGCCGGTGGCCCGCTCCGATGCATGCTTGATTTCTTCGGCGTACTCCCGCAGCGGGCTTTCGGCGCCAAGCCTGGCTAAGATCATGTCGCTATAACCCAAAATGACGGCGAGAATGTTGTTGAAATCATGGGCGATGCCGCTCGCGAGATGACCGACCACTTCCATTTTCTGCGCCTCGATGAACTGGGCTTCCAGGTTTTTGATCCGGGTAATATCATGACTGTTTTTCGTGGCGCCAATGATCTCGCTATCAATAGTTTCGATTGGTGTGAGACCCACCGTAACATTGATAAGCGCCCCGTCTTTGCGGCGTCGCACGGTGTCAAACGGGGGCACCGGCTTGCCATTCCTGACCTCCTTCATGATACCCAAGTATTCCTGATACCGGTCCGGGGGAAACAAAATGGAAACTGATCGTCCGATTATTTCTTCAGCGGAATAGCCGTAGAGTCGTTCGGCTCCATGATTCCAACCGATGATGATACCATTCGCGGTTTTGCTTACGACTGCATCTTCTGAATATTCAATGATCGCCGCCAATCTCAACCTTTCCTTCTCCGCTGCCTTCCGTTCGGTGATATCCCGGATATTACATTGAATCACCTTGGATTCACCTGCTTGATATACATTGCAGACAAATTCCACGGCAATTTTCCGACCGTTCTGCGTTTCCAAGGGGAGGTCCTCATAACGGACGTACCCCTCTTTTTGCAACCGCTCCAGCATGATCCGGTTCGATTCGATGTCCTTGAACGGACTTAATTCGCCAACAGCTTTACCGATCATTTCGCTGCGGGAAAAACCCAGCAAATTAAAGAGGAAAGGATTTACATCGTTGATGCAACCCGTGCCAACGTCCAGGATCAGGATGCCATCCTTCGCCGCTTCAAACAGACGGCGATAACTTAACTCCGAGGCGCGGAGTGTCTTCTCGGTTTGTGCTTTGTCATGCTTTGCATTCTCGTTCTGATTGCTCTTCATAATCCTGTCTCCGTTATTGGGTTTGGACTTGGAAAACCAGAATTCTAAAACCTTCGTGGAATTGGATACTGATTTTAAGTAGGTGGCCCGGTTTAAGCTATGGGGTAAACACCCCATGGCGCTGTCACGATTTTTGGTTATGATTTTCAAGATATTATGAAAAAAACCGGTGTCATTTCTGTACAGGATTCGCCCAACGAAGCGAAGCTGGAGCAAAATAATCCGCCCCATCGGATATTGGTGGTGGATGATGACGACGATGTCCGGCAACTGAGTGTGGATGTCCTGATTGATTTCGGTTATGAAGTCGGGGTCGCCAAAGATGGCGCGGACGGCTGGGAAGCACTTCAGGCTGATAGTTACGACCTCATCGTCACGGACAATAAAATGCCCCGGATGACCGGTATCGAAATGTTAGAGAAGCTGCGCTCCGCCCGCATCGAGCTCCCGGTCATCATGGCCACAGGTTCCTTACCAACCTATGAATTTGTCCGCAAGCCGTGGCTGACTCCCGACTCGGTTCTGCAGCGGCCCTTTACACCAGAAGAATTGCTTGACACCGTGCAGAAGGTTCTGAGCAAAGATGACGGTTACAGCACCGAATCCAGTCCCCTACTCCGGAAGTATCTCTGAAAGGTTTGGCTGGAATTGAGGCTGGATCCGCTCCCGCTCGCGTACCAACGTTGAAGAACGCCCTCTGATCAGGAGGGCGTTGCAACTTTTGATTTGAGGTCTCGGCAACTTCAGCCGCCAAAAGAAATAAAGTCGCCCAATGGGTTGGGGAGTGTCGGCGTGAAGGGAACGAACGGGTAACTTATGCTGGCATCGAAGCCGGCACTTGCCGCAGCTTTGGCGTCCACGAACGGGGTCAAAGCCGTTACCGCCTGGTCGATTTTGGTCCAGGCCAGGGTGCGTTCGTAGCCGTTGTCGTTGGCCGGGTTGACGTTTTCCGCCACACCCTGGGCTCCCGTGACGGTCGAAAGGCCGAGGTCGGAAGCAATCACGCGGGCGAGACTCCGGTGGTCGCTTTCGATGCCCATAATGCGTGCTGCTGTGACCCGCAAATCGCTGTCGGTAAAATTCCGAACGCCAACGAGATAGGCGGCGATGAAGGCGTCTTCAAGGGTGACAAGAATATTTGCGGTGGTTTGGGGATCCTGAAACATTTCGGCTGGATAATAAAACTCGGTGTAGGGGGTTGGGCTGTTGCTGACCGATTCCAGCAGGGCGTAATGTGACATTTCTTCCTGCAACGCTGCCGTGAGATATAACTGATCATTTATCGATAACCCGCCGAAAAATGGCGAGGTATTGATGATGTTTGTATAGGTGGTCACGGCCAGTGCCTCAGCGATCTCGGCCGCGACGATGATTTTTTTGTCTTCATCGCACAAGTGGTTCTTGTCGTGCCTTTCGTCCGCATCAGCCGCCTTGCTAATCCGAGGCATGACGATTTGCGGCAATAATACAGCGCCGCCGACCAGGGAGGCGCGGGCGAGAAATGAACGGCGGTTAAATCCGGCAGGTGATTTTTTCATATGAGACCTTTGGTTAGTTGTTTACTTTTTGCTGATAATAGCCGAAGTGGCTTTTATCATTGTTCAATCACTAATTACGAACCAACGAGTATTTTGGATGCATAAAAAATGCGGATGCGACGGAACGCGCCGTGGGGATTTTGAATGACTGCAAAAAATTCGGAACACCCGATTGGATTTTTAGCCGTTGATTGACATCAGAAGTTAGAAGCTGGAATTTTGAGGGTGGAATCAACCTGGACCTTCATGACTCTGTCCCGGTTAGGGCAATTACCGGAACCATGGTGCACAGTTGTGCCGAGCTGCTTTCCTACTGGATTTCGACTGTCGCCTCCCCGGATGAACTATCCCAGATTGGGTGCATGCGGTTGGAAAATTGGCCGATATTCCGGCTGGTGATCCGTTCGAGGACCCGAGCCTCCTGGATCAGGAAAACATGTTATCCGTCACTTCAAAATTTGGAATTCTAAAATCAATGATGATTCCTCTCAATAGCCCCCGCATGTGGTCCGGCGAGATTTGATTTTTGGCAAATGCGAAAATGAGAATGCCATTTTTGTCCGGATCAGGATCGTCAGTGAAAAGGATGGCGATGATATAATGGCTCGGGCATTCTCCAATGGCGACCTGGTCGGGGGATGGGGCGTCGTTGCTTTTTGCCTGGAATCGCTCAAGCATGCCCAGCTCCTCCAACAGCAGTCGGGCCTCGGCATCGTTCTGATTGTTGAGGTAAAAATGCCGGTCGGGATTATTGTGGAGGTATTCAATCATGATCAGCCGGGACATTTACTTCCAGGAATTGCAGGTCATTTCCGCAATTACACTACTTTACTACATCGGATACGGAGCGGGTACAAATGCTATTTGGAGATATTTTAAGGGTATTGCAGAAGTATACGATGGGTAGAACTGGCGGGTTACCTGGTGTAATAATGAAATATAGTTATTCCAATTTCATAAGGCGAGTTACACTGTCCGGCAGATTGAGCCGCAAATCAAAGGTTACAAAGACCGCAATCAGCTTGTCACCAATGGTACTGAACTGGGGCAGAGCGCTGGCCGAGGAGAAAGGTTTCGGCTTAAACTTTTCCGGTTAGAATGCCGCTTTACAATGCCGCTTTAATCAGATGGGATAAAGATATTGCGGAGGCAAACATGAGACATGGATTTATCAGTCCTTGAGATGGCGCTAATCCGGATGGCCCCAACGGTGAAACGAAGACTTAGTTATTGATCAGGCGGTTTTGCCTTCTTAACTGGGCCCTGGTTCTTGGTTGGAAATGCTCCAATGGGCTGCCTATTGACCACCAATAGTGGCAACCAGATCAAATGCGGACTTTTGAAATGCTGCCCGGCGCCTGGAAAGAATTTCGGCTGGCTGGAGTGGCTTTTGTTGGTGCCGACGCATGGTGTCCAGCAATATGGCAACATCATGGTCCTCCCCTAAATAGCGGCCAAGCCTTACAAAAATCTCCTGTTTATGCCTATGTGGCAGGATGCCTCCTAAAACTGTGAGCATATGTCCGATGTCTTTTGCCCGTTTGCGCCATTTGTGCAGATGAGTATCCTTTCGGTTGCGTCTGGCTTGCTGAAGAGCCCGGGCATGGCGACGAAAAGCTCTTTCCAAACCCGACTTAAAATCAGATTTATCCAAACCTTTTAAAGGCCACTTTTTTATCCGATCGCCTGCCCGGACAATCGCCTGCTTGATTTTCCTTCGATGTGATTGAAGCCTCGAAAGGGCAAGTTTGTGTTTTCGTTCCAACGCAATTCGAAGTTCGCGGATTTGCCTTCCCGTCTGGGGAGTGATAATCTCCAGCTCCAGTTCATGCAGCAGTTTCAGCTTAACTTTCAAATCGCGCAACGAGGAGAATTGGCCGGCAATTTGTCGCAATCTCCTGTTTTCCTCCCGATAAAATTTCTTTCCCGTCTTTGAACGCACCAGGCGCAACAATATCCTCATCTTCTTGAGGTGGGTTCTCATCTCATAGATTGCAACGGTATCATTGATTTGCAATGTCCGAAAA